>NZ_JBASJU010000404.1:0-2388 GCF_049655485.1 Daejeonella sp. | reverse complement strand
CTGGATGTCTGACCAGATTAGAAAGCGTTTTCAACATCGAAATTCTATCTTCAACGGTTTCACCCAATCCTATTATTCCACCGCTGCAGACGGTTAATTTTGCTTTTCGGGCATTTTCTATCGTTTTTAAACGATCGTCATATGTTCTTGTAGTGATGATCCGTTTATAATCATCTTCAGATGTGTCGAGATTATGGTTATATGCGTAAAGTCCTGCATCGGCCAGCCTTTGAGCTTGAGACTCTGTCAGCATACCCAGTGTGCAGCAAACTTCCATGTCCAGTGAATTTACTGACCTTACCATCTCAATAACCCGATCAAAATCTCTGTTATCCCGAACCTCTCTCCAGGCTGCTCCCATGCAAAGGCGGGAAGCACCGGCATCTTTTGCTTTCTGGGCCGCTTCTGTAACCTGGTCCACAGACATTAGAGCCTGCACTTCCAGATCCGTATGAAAGCGTGCTGCCTGAGGACAGTATGCACAATCCTCAGGACAGCCACCCGTTTTAATCGATAGTAAGCTGCTTATTTGGACTTCTGAATAGTCTTTATTTTCCCTATGGACTGTTGCCGCTCGATAAATTAGATCGAGTAAAGGGCTATGATAAATCTCTGATATCTCTTCTTTGGTCCAGTTATTTCTGATCTCTGTCATATTTATATACTCCGTGAAACGGAAGAAGCAAATTTAAAAAAAAACCTCAGCCCCGAAATGGTAAATTTAATACCGCAAATTAAAGTAGCAACTTACTTGCAAGCCCTAAAAGCAGCAAGAACCCAAAGACGTCGGTGAATGTGGTAATGATAATAGAAGACGCTATCGCTGGGTCTATACCTACCCTCTTCAGCATCAGAGGGATAGACGAACCTGCCATCCCTGCTATTACCAAATTTCCGGTCATTGCAACGAATATCACTAAACCAAGCATTGGGTTTCCGTCATAAAAAATTGCAAAGAGAAAAATCACTAAACCTATGCTCGCTCCATTTATAAGCCCTACTGTAAATTCCTTTAGAACCGTTCTGTAAGCCTGATTATCCGTTAAATCTGTAAGCGAAATACGTCGCACGGTTACTGCAAGTGCCTGGGTAGCGGCATTCCCTCCCATTCCTGCAATCATGACCATGTAGCCCGCTAAAATACCAAATCTGGCTATAGTGCTATCAAAGTATCGGATTACCGATGCAGCCAAAAAAGCTGTGCCTAAATTCAATAAAAGCCATGGTAAACGACTCTTAACAGCTTCCTTCCAATTACCTGCAAGTTCTTCATCCTCTGAAACCCCCGAAATCTTCAACATATCCTCGGTGTTCTCCTCTTGCATTACATCAATAACATCATCAAAAGTAATCCTACCCAGAAGGTGCATATGATCGTCAACCACAGGAATACTGGTCAGGTTATACTGTGAAATTAGTCGTGCTACCTCCTCCTGATCTGTATCTGCTTTCACGTAAACAAAATCAGTATTTATAAATTCTTCAATACGCACATTATTTCGCGCTTTTATGATATCCTTTAAGGACACAATACCACGAAGAACGTTTTTGTCATCAATAACATTTATTGTGTAGAATTCCTCCATTTCTTCGGATTGCTTGATAATTTCGTCCAAAGCATCCTTTTTCATTAAGTTCATACTGATCTTAATGACCTGGTTATTCATTAAACCACCGGCAGTGTCATCGTCGTATTTTAAGAGAGAGCGTATGTTTGAAGCATCCTCTTCGTCGAGCTCTTCCAATATCTCCTGCTGCTGCTCCTCTGGAAGCTGGCTGATGATATCTGTAGCGTCATCATAATCAAGTTCTTCGACAATCTCAGAACGACGCTCTGGATGTAAGTTTTCAAGCAGCCTTTCGGGATGAAATTCTGCATCCATTTCGGATATGACTTCCGACGCGATCTCCGCAGGTAAAATACTTATGATTCTTTCACGCGATTCCTGGGGTAAACTTTCAAATAGAATAGCAATTTCGGAAGGGTGATATTCAGCCACAAGGGATTTTAAAACCGAATCGTCCTCTTCGAGGGCCTTTCGTATTTTAAGAATGTCTGATTTATCCAGTTCAAAAGATTGCATTGATAAAAGTAGCAATTACAGACGACAAACAGGGCGTTTTGACGTCGCTAATCAATTTAAACAAGTCAGATGGCATCATTAAGCAAGATGTTTACTTATTGCTTAGCCATCCCTTTCTCCAGAAGTAGATCATTTGTAAGATTGCGATGAACAACATAACGGCCATCGTGTAGACATAACCGTTCTCCGAATAGAGTTCGGGCATATTATTCTCAAGAATTCTCCCGGATTCAGGATCCTGATATGCGAAATTCATCCCATATACACCAGCTATGAATGTCAAGGGAATAAAGATTGAAGAAAT
>NZ_JBASJU010000403.1:0-4368 GCF_049655485.1 Daejeonella sp. | reverse complement strand
CTTATCTAAAACATCATCACAAGCTTTCTTTATAATCTTTGCACGAGGATCAAAATTCTTATAAACCCGATGGCCAAATCCCATTAAACGGAAAGAGTCATTTTTATCTTTTGCTTTATTGATCCATTTATCAGTATCGCCACCGTCATTTTTGATCTGTTCAAGCATTTCGATTACCGCCTGATTAGCCCCTCCGTGAAGTGGTCCCCATAAAGCAGATATCCCTGCAGAAATGGAAGCATATAAATTACACTCAGAAGAACCAACCATACGAACGGTTGACGTCGAGCAATTTTGTTCATGATCGGCGTGAAGAATGAATAAGACATTCATCGCAGAAACGAATACCGGGTCAATCTCAACATCTTCTGTACGTTGCCCGAAAGTCATGTTCAGGAAGTTGTCGACATAACCAAGCTTATTCAAAGGATAAATTACAGGGTGACCCAATGATTTCTTGTAAATCCAGGAAACCACGGTAGTCATCTTCGCAAGAAGCTTAATAATGGTCTGATTTTGTTCTTCGGCTGTTTGTACCGAGTTCAAAGACTCAGGGTAAAATGCAGACAGGGAACAAATTAAGGAAGACAACTGACCCATCGGGTGAGATTTAGAAGGAAATCCGTCAAAGAATTTCTTCATGTCCTCATGTACAAGAGTGTGCTTAGATATATCGCCCTGAAAAGAATCCAATTGTTCTTTTGTGGGTAAATCCCCGTAAATAAGCAGATAAGCAACTTCAAGGAAGCTGGATTTTTCCGCCAGTTCTTCAATTGCATAACCGCGGTATTTTAACACCCCTTCTTCCCCATCAAGAAATGTTATCGCACTTTTTGTAGCGCCCGTATTTTTGTATCCAGAATCAAGAGTAACAAAGCCAGTTTGATCCCGGAGTTTAGAAATATCAATTGCTTTTTCACCCTCAGTACCTTCTATTATCGGTAACTCGTACGTTTTATCTCCTATTTTTAAGGATGCTGATTCAGACATATTTGTTTGTAATGGTTATTAGACAAAACTAATAATTATGCTCGTTTATGTGGTAATATTGCAAAAAGGATTTGCAATATTTTTGTTAATTATAGCCAATTTACGATGAATATCAGATCGGTAATAACGATTGATACCGATATTCACCATATTGTAAAAAGCTGAATTAGTTTTTGCCCACACCAATCGTTTCTTTGACTTCGCCGCAATTAAGCATCTCATCTCCGTAGTATGGGTTTCTCACCTCTTTCTCTGCTGCCAGCCAGTATCCACCTTCTCCTTCATTGGCCATAGGACAATATTGAACATATAACTCTCCAGAGCTAACGTCCGTATGCTTCATAAGGGCAACAACATCTGCGCTTAATGCAGTAAAGTGAACTCTCTGCGCCTTAAGATCATCACTAGAAGATATCTTCGTTGCTAAACCAGCTGTGTTTTCACATCCATCAATTTTAGACAAAGAGACCGCTAATTGTTCACCAGCCTGACGTGCGCCGGAAAAATCCGAAGAGATTAAAACATCTTTCAGCTTTAAGTAATCATCATAAACATTTTGGACATTTTCATCTTTCAAATCTGCAGGAGAAGCCGTTCCAACCGGGGTTGATTCCACTATATCAGTACTTTTTGTTTCTGCTGGCTGGTTACATGCAGTGAAGCTAAAAGCCACAACTAATCCGGTAATAACAAGTCTCATTTTCATTTGATCTATCTTTTTTTCAAATATCGTTAATAATGCTGAATACTATAAATAAAACAGAAAGTCCTGCATAATTGCAAGACTTTCTGTTTATTGGTGGAAAAAGTGTCAGTTCTACCGTTTAAGAATGATATAACCCTTATTAACGTTTTTGTTCCGGGCAGTACCAACTGAACGAAAAGTACTTATAATATAGAAATAAACCCCGTCACTTAAAGGCAGGTCCGAATTAACAAGTATTCCTTTATTAGCAAAGCCCTTAAAATTCCGATCGTTGTTATTATAGTTTTTTATAGAAAACAATTCATTTCCCCAGCGATTAAAAATCAATACCTCATTGTCTGGATACAGATCTATATTCTTAATAGTGAAAAATTCGTTTCCGTTTCCATCGCCATTTGGAGACATGAGTGCATCCGGAACGATATCTGGATTTATTGGTAAATCATGTGGTACATCCGTTGGAGTTGGTGGCGGATATAGGTCATTAATAATTACCACTGCACCTTTGCCAATGATAACATCTGGATTTGATACTGTCTTTATCTTCAAGATGACATCCTCATCACCCTCCTGAAATGCATCATGTAGCGCAGCGATGGTCATTTTCTCGGTAGTTGATAAAGAGCCTTTGGATATCTTCAGGCTCATGTATTGATCCAGAACAAGATAATCTCTTTCCTTTCCGGCCTTTCCGCTATATGCCACGGTTATGATTACGTCTTCTTTAAAAGAATGGGTCAGTCTGGCAGTTACAGCTACTTTGTTACCCTCCAATACAGAAGATAATTCGGGAGTAAGATATACAGTTGAGGCGACAGGTGGGCATCCCTCCTGTCGAACCTCCGTTTTAACACTCAATGTACACCCTACAGCATCCGTTACAATCATTTCGTAGATTCCGGCCTTAGCACTGGTAATTTCCCCGGATATTATCGCTGAATTACCCACCCAGGATATTTTATAGGGTTTTATTCCGCCGGTAATCTGGCTTGAAATTGACCCGCCAGAACTACCACAAACTTGATTCTTCGCAGTTAGTACTGCCTTTAGTTGCTCTGACTGGGTTATTTCGACCTCTGCGCTGACTGAACAATTCCCCGAGTCTGTAACTAAGACGTTATAAACACCTGCGGGGATGTTTGCCAGATCCTTAACACTTTGACCCGTATTCCATTTATAAGTATATGGGGCTTTACCACCCTTAACGTTTAGTGAAACTGCACCTGTACTTGAACCAAAGCATAAAACATCGGTTTTAGTTGTCTTTACTTCGAGTGCAGCAGCAGGCTGAGCGATTACTACTGACACCGTAGCACTACAGTTTTTGGCGTCAGTAACTAAAACACTATAGTTCCCGGCCGGAAGACCAGAAAGGTCTTTCGTGGTATGACCGCCAGTCCAGGAATAAGTATAAGGAGCAGTTCCGCCGGATACAGATAAATTGATCGAACCATTAGAAGCGCCAAAGCAAAGTACATCGGTTTTTGTTGGACTTAGGGTCAGTGCAACAGCAGGCTGAGTAATAGTAACCGAAGCTGTAGCTGTACAGCTATTGGAATCAGTTATTGTTACTGTGTGAATTCCAGCAGCCAGTCCAGTTGCGTCCTCAACATTCTGCCCATTGTTCCAAAGGAATTTATATGGTGCGGTTCCGCCCTTAACGGTGAGGTCGGCTGAACCCGAAGAAGCTCCGTTGCAATTTACTGCTGTTCCGGCAATTGAGGCGGTAATAGCTGCGAGCTCAGTAATGGTCACGTCGGTGACCTTCTGACAGCCTTTAGCATCCGTGACGGTTACGTTATAAGTGCCAGCAGTTAATCCGGTACGGTCCTCTGTCGTGATACCTCCTTGCCAGGAATAGGTATATGGTGCGGTTCCGCCTGTAACATGAAGGTCGATCGCGCCGGTTGCAGCGCCAGAGCAAAGAACATCTGTCTTCGTTGAAGTTAAAGCCATCGGTGCTAATGGCTGAGCTATAATTACTGATGTCGATACTGAACAATTGTTAGCATCAGTGACTGTGACAGTATAAGTGCCCGGAGCCAGATCGGTACGATCCTCAGTTGTAACTCCTCCTGTCCACGAATAAGAATAAGGCGCAGTTCCGCCGCTTACGCTGAGATTGATTGCACCAGTGGATCCGCTAAAACATAGAACATCCGTTAGGGAAGTACTTAATGCTAATGAAGCCGGCTGGCTAATAGTGATTGGCAGGGTCGCGGCACAACCTTTAGTATCCGTAACGGTTACCGTATAAGTCCCAGCGCCAATATTATTTAGATCTTGTGTTGTTTGGCCATTGCTCCAAATGTAAACATATGGGCCAGTCCCACCGCTCACGGTCAAATCAATCGAACCTGTCGATTCTCCAAAACACAATACCTCAGTTTTGCTATAAGTAAGTCCAATAGATGCCCTGGTTATTAGAATTTCATCCGCACATCCACCGTAGTCGGAACGAAGAATAAAATGATAGACACCGTCGGCTGTCATTCCTGCAATGTCCCCTGTTGATGCATCGATAGTTGCAGCAGAAGGGTTGCCAGCAACTACTTCCCACTTATATCCTGCTCCAGCATCGGCCAGTTTCAAAGTAGTTGCTGGTGAACAAACGGTTAAGTCTGCCCCTGCACTTTTTACTTCATCCCTGGTAATGCTTACAATATCTGAAC
>NZ_JBASJU010000402.1:0-1793 GCF_049655485.1 Daejeonella sp. | reverse complement strand
GATCTGATTGATGTTCCGAGGATGCAGTATGCAGATGCGATGCGCCTTTATGGATCTGATAAACCAGATACCAGGTTTGAAATGCAGTTCGTTGAACTAAACGATATTGTTAAGGGCAAAGACTTTCCGGTATTCGACAATGCAGAACTGGTTATTGGTATCAACGCTAGGAAATGCGCAGAATACACAAGGAAGCAACTTGATGAGCTTACCGATTTTATAAAACGTCCGCAGATTGGGGCTACCGGACTTATCTATCTGCGTCATAACACTGATGGTAGTTTGAAATCTTCCGTCGACAAATTCTACAGCGAAGACGAGCTCAAAAAATGGTCGGCAGCTTTTGACTCAAAGCCTGGAGATTTAATCCTCATCATGGCTGGGTTAAAGGATAAAGTGCGCAAACAATTGAGCGAATTAAGACTTGAAATGGGTAACCGCTTAGGCTTGAGAGATAAGAATGTTTTCGCACCGCTTTGGGTACTTGATTTCCCTTTATTAGAATGGGATGAAGACACTCAACGTTACCACGCCATGCACCACCCTTTTACTTCACCAAAACCTGAAGATATAGCTATGCTTGATACCAACCCTGGTGAGGTTCGGGCAAATGCGTACGACATGGTTATTAATGGTACTGAAATTGGAGGAGGTTCGATCCGTATCCACGACAGGGCACTACAGTCTTTAATGTTTAAACACCTGGGATTCAGCGTCGAAGAAGCACAAAAGCAATTCGGATTCTTATTGGATGCATTTGAATATGGTGCGCCACCGCACGGCGGTATTGCCTTCGGTTTCGACCGCCTGGTTTCTATTTTCGCTGGTTTAGACTCTATACGTGATGTAATCGCCTTCCCTAAAAATAATTCCGGACGTGATGTGATGATTGATTCACCCTCGACGATTGCGGAAGAGCAGTTGAAGGAACTGAAGATTAATACCACTGTTTAGGGAACAAGGAACAAAGAGCAAGGAATAAAGATCGGACAATGCCCTCCGATAGAATTTTAAGTAAGGTACAAAAAGACTCCGTGCAGTGGGTTTAGTCCTTACTCTTTGTTCATTGTTCTTTGCACAAATTCGCTACCTTTAATCATGGTAGATCGCCGAAAATTTCTCAAAACCACATCCCTGGCCGGGGCTTCATTGCTCGCCGGGAATTCATTCGCAGGTAATCTGAATCACAGTTCGCCTCCTGTACTAGACAATCCTATTGTTATCTCCACCTGGGACTTTGGCATTGCAGCCAATGCCGCTGCATGGAATGTCCTTAAAAATAATGGACGTGCGCTTGACGCTGTTGAAAAGGGAGTTCATGTACCAGAGGCTGATGTAACTAATCCGACTGTCGGTATTGGCGGATATCCTGACAGAGATGGCAAAGTGACCCTTGATGCATGTATCATGGACGAATTTGGAAATTGCGGGAGCGTGGCAGCTTTGCAAAATATCGTGCATCCAATTTCGGTGGCGCGTTTAGTGATGGAAAAAACTCCGCATGTCATGCTGGTTGGAGACGGTGCGCTTCAGTTTGCGATTCAACAAGGCTTTAAGGAAGAAAATCTTCTAACACCCGAATCTGAAAAGGCTTGGAAGGAGTGGATAAAAAAATCTGAATATAAACCGCAAATCAACATAGAAAACAAGTTTCGGCCGAATAAGTTGCCCGGAAATAAGTTCAATCATGATACTATTGGGATGCTGGCGATAGATGCAAAAGGTAATCTTGCCGGTGCTTGTACAACCAGCGGTATGGCTTTTAAGATGCATGGACGCGTGGGCGATTCTCC
>NZ_JBASJU010000401.1:0-8291 GCF_049655485.1 Daejeonella sp. | reverse complement strand
CGCTTCATGATAAATTGATGGAAACAGGTGCCGGCCTGCTGGTCAAAACTGTTAAGGCTATTGAAGCAGGTCATTATACAGAACAGCCTCAAGCCGATAGTGATAATTTAAAAAGTGCTCCTAAAATCTTTAAGGAGGATTGTCTGATTAAATGGGATCAGCCGGTTGAACAAGTTTTTAATTTTATTCGTGGCTTGAGCCCGTACCCCACATCGTTTACCCACCTTGATGGAAAGATTTTGAAAATATTCAGTGTCCTTATCGATAGGAATCAGCCTCCTGCAAAGCCAGGAACTTTCCTGACTGACAATAAAACTTACCTGAAATTTGCCTGCTCAAACGGCTTCATTTCGATCCTTGAATTACAACTTGAAGGTAAGAAAAGAATGAAAATTGACGAGTTTCTTCGCGGTGTGAGACTCTGATTCTTCACCTTTCACCTTTCACCTATTCCCCCTACCTCAAATTCAGCTTTTCATTCAAAAACCTGGAAACTTCGTTAAAGTAACGTTTGCTGTTGTAACCCATCACCCATTGGATCCCGCGGGCGGCATTAGTAAGGAAAACCTCGTCCGCCTCGTTAAGAATATCAGGGCTAATCTGCGCTTCCACCAATTCAATTCCATTCTCTTTTGCAAGCTTTATTACCACCTGTCGCATAACACCCGCTATACAGCCCTCACTGAGCGCAGGAGTGTATAGCTTCCGATCATATACGGCGAAAACATTACTGCTCATCGATTCGCATAAGAAGCCATTACTATTAAGGACCATAACCTCATCGAGTGAATTTTGATTCTTGAAGATACCCGCAAGTACATAAATCAGGGAGTTGCAGGTTTTTAGATTCGAAAGAATGTTTACCGGTTTGGTAATCTCATCAAACACATCAATTATAAGTCCCTTTTCATTCATTTTATATAGGCTTTCGCTTAATTGTGAAGCTTCCAGCACAAATGCCATATGATTGGAAGAAGGGTTATACAGGCCTTCACCGTTACGAAAAGCCGTAAGCCTGATCCGGGCATCCGGACCCGTTTTATTTCGACGCACAAGCTCTTCTACCTTTTCATTTAAAAACCAGGTATCTAAATGCGACCAGGAATCCATTTTTAACAACTTAAGCCCCTTCCGGATCCGTTCAGTATGAAGCTCTGCAAACATCAGTTTACCCTTAAGCAGCCTCATTGATTCGAACAGTCCGTCGCCGTACTTAAAGCCCCGGTTAGCTATAGTAAGAACCTGCTGATCAGCCGGAAGAATGTCGCCGTTAAAATTGATAAACTGTTTACTCATAAATTATTCTTTAATATAGTTGCGCCACTTATCCATCACAGAACTGAAATCGGCCGGCAGTTCAGTCTCAAAATGAATAAATTTCCGGGTGGATGGGTGGATAAAACCCAGCGATTTTGCGTGTAAGGCTTGTCTGGGCATTAATTCGAAGCAGTTTTCGACAAACTGCCGGTATTTATTAAAGACGGTCCCCTTTAGAATGCGATCGCCGCCATATGTACTATCATTAAAAAGAGGATGGCCAATATGTTTCATATGAGCCCTGATTTGATGGGTGCGCCCGGTTTCTAACTGGCATTCTATCAAAGTGACATAATTGAACCGTTCCAAAACCTTATAATGGGTTACCGACCATTTCCCATTTGCCTCATCGTCATATACTGCCATCACTTTCCGATCCTTTGCACTTCTGCCGATATAGCCTTTTACTGAACCATCTTCTTTCAGGTCGCCCCAAACCAATGCAAGATATTTCCGGGCAATCGAATGATCGAAAAATTGCTTAGCCAGGAAAGTTATCGCCCATTCATTTTTACTCACCAAAAGCAAGCCTGAAGTATCCTTATCAATACGATGAACCAGGCCGGGACGCCCGTCGTTTCCCGGCAATTGAGGAAGCTGACTAACGTGGTGAACAAGCGCGTTCACCAGCGTACCCGTGTAATTATTAAAGCCCGGATGTACTACCATACCAGGGGCTTTATTAACCAGTATTACGTCGTCATCTTCATAGATAATATCAATCGGAATATCTTCCGGATACACTTCTGTATCTCTTGGCGGATGAGGAAGCACCAGGGAAATAACATCCAGCGGTTTAACTTTATAACTCGCCTTGACTATCTTATCATTCACCAAAACATTTCCCGCGTCTATTGCATTTTGGATCCTGTTCCGTGAAGTATTTTCAGTTCGGATAATAAGAAATTTATCTAAACGCAGCAGCGCCTGGCCTTTGTCGACCACAATACGTAAATGCTCATAAAGATCCTGTTCATCATTTTCCTGAACATCAATTTCCTCAGTCATCCTGCAAAATTAATTCTTTAGGATGAACAAACGGGTATAAACAAAGGCGATTATTTGCCAGATGGAAAATCATCCTGAGGAAAAATATTTAAACTGTTAAGCTTAAAAGAATTAACTTTACGGGTGGAATCAAATTGTTATTAAGCGGTCAATATTGACGTGTTATCCTTTGTTTTAATATAAATTAGCGCCCTCCAGAACTAATTGCAGAAAAATGAAAAGAACATTTAAGACCAGAATAGCCCTTGCTTTTTTATTTATCCTCGGCACTAATCAGGGTTTCGCACAAAGTGATGTCTCCGACTTGATTAAATCAAGTCCGGAAGATGCTACAAAGCTTGCTCAAGCTTATTTAAAACCACTCTTTAAAGGGTTCGGTGTAGGTTTAAACACTGGGTGGAACAATTCGGCCCACTCAAAAAATCTTCTTCGTTTTGATCTACGTGTTGGGCTTACGGGTGCGATAGTACCGCAAAAAGACGAAACATTCGATGTTACCAGCATTGGTCTTTCCAACAATGTGCGTCCGACGAGCCCCGGACAAGTAATAACCCCCACTGTCGGCGGCCCCACAGATCAGGGTGTGCAATTATCGGTTTACGATTCTTCAAACCGGCAACTAGAAACCTTCAGAATGCCTCAGGGCACAGGCATCGGACTGATTCCTGCGCCTCAGCTGCAGGGAAGTATTGGTTTACCCAGGGGTTTAGAATTTACGCTTAGAGCGATGCCAAAGGTCAATCTTGGGAATGATATCGGAGCTATTGGCATGTTTGGAGGCGGACTAAAAGTTGAAGTTCTTCCATTAATATCCGGTATAATCGATAAGGTAACGCCGCTTGATATTGCCGTGGCTGTTGGTTATACCCAATTTAATTATAGCGTGCCCCTGGAAGTCAATGCACCGTCTGGTGCCAGGCCGGCATCTGCTTCACAACCAAGCGATTTTTCAAATCAGAAAATTGAAGCACAATTCTCCGGGATAAATACAGAAGTTATTTTTTCAAAGCGCGTTCTGGTGTTTACTCCCTTCGTAAGCTTCGGTTATAACACTGCGAAAACAGACGCTGGATTGAAAGGAAATTACCCGATTGTCTCGGGCGCCGACCTTTTGGGCCCGACCTATACAGTTTTCACGAACCCTGTCAATATAAAGCAAACTGATATAAACGGGTTCCGAACCAATCTTGGATTCCAGCTGAACCTGGCTTTCTTCAGGATTTATGGCTCATACAGCATGGCCGAATACAATGCCTTTAACGGTGGTATAGGTTTCGGACTAGGGAAATAACAAAACCAGATATTTTGAAGGACTTAGTTATTCATAGTCCCGTAGAACAGATATTCGATCCGCTTTTTGTAGAAAAGGAAGTAAAGGTATTTGTTAAACGGGATGATATGATACATCCCATTATTTCGGGAAATAAATGGCGGAAGCTTAAGTATATCCTTTCTGATGCAGAAAAACTCAATAAGAAGCATCTTGTCACGTTCGGCGGTGCTTTCTCAAACCATCTCCTCGCAACTGCCTGCGCAGCAGCTAAGTTTGGTTTCCGGAGCACCGGAATAGTACGTGGTGATGAGGTTAAGAACGAAGTGCTGATGCTATGCAGGCTTTTTGGGATGGATTTGCTTTTTGCCGACAGAACATCGTATAATGATAAGCCAGCATTATTTCGTAAGCATTTCAGTGAAGACTCTGAGGCCATTTTTATCGACGAAGGTGGTGCCGGAGAACCTGGAATTAAAGGTTGCTCCGAACTCGTAGCCGAACTTCACGAAAATTACGATCATATAATCTGTGCAGCCGGCACCGGAACTACTGCTGCCGGTATACTCAAGGGTTTGGAAAATCTATCGCTTAAATCGCGGATGCATATCGTCCCTGTTTTAAAAGGGGCCGGGTTTTTAAAAGCAGAGATTGAAGTCCACACAGATCATCCCTTTGAAATGCATCTTGAATATCATGCCGGGGGTTATGCAAAAACAAGTGATGAACTTATTGAATTCATCAGGTACTTCTGCAAAACGACAGGCATCCTTATAGAGCCGGTTTATACCGGAAAAATGTTTTATGCACTTTACGATTTGATTCGGAAAGGCCACTTTCCTGCCGGAAGTAAAATCCTTGCTATACATACCGGAGGGTTGACGGGCATCCTGAGTATGTCGTCAAAATTTTATTGAAACTGTTGATTTTAGGCAGAAAATGCTCATCGTTTCAAATTAAGTTGGCTATAAATTTTCTCCGTTTCGCACCTTCCTTCCCGAAAAAATAGCTTTAAACTGTTTAAACCTATTTAAACAGGAAAACGCATAAAACCATCGAAATTTGCGCATTTGCGCCGTTTATTTTATTTTTGGGTATAAACAAACGTACCCATGTATAAATTATCGGTATCCCCAGATCAGGTCAAAGAAACACTCAATAAACATATACTTGCCGACGGCTATGATCTAACTTTTGATATGGAAAAGAGTAATGGGGTCTACATCTACGATTCAAAAAACGACCGTACTTTACTTGACTTTTTCACATGCTTCGCATCGGTACCTCTGGGATACAACCATCCTAAAATGGTCAACGACGAAGAGTTTAAAAAGAACCTTATGCTGGCGGCTTTAACTAATCCGTCTAATTCAGATATCTATACTACACAATATGCCCAGTTCGTTGAAACCTTTTCAAGAGTCGGGATTCCTGAGTATCTTCCTCACGCTTTTTTCATTGCCGGTGGTTCACTTGCAATAGAGAATGCTTTAAAGGTGGCTATGGACTGGAAAGTTCAAAAGAACTTTCAAAAAGGCTACACGAAAGAAAAAGGCTTTAAGGTTATTCATTTCGACAAGGCATTTCATGGCCGTTCAGGATACACACTGAGCTTAACGAATACCCATCCTGATAAAACTAAATGGTTTGCTAAATTTGATTGGCCAAGGGTAAGTACACCTGCCATAATATTCCCCTTTACCGATGCAGGATATGAAGATCTCAAAAAAAGGGAAGCATTATCCATCGCACAAATCAAGCAGGCCTTCGCTGATAACAAAGACGATATCTGTTCTATAATTATAGAACCTATTCAATCTGAAGGCGGCGATAACCACTTCAGACAGGAATTTCTTGAGCAGTTAAGAGAACTTTGCGATGAAAACCAATGCTTCCTGATTTATGATGAAGTACAAACGGGAGTAGGACTTACCGGGAAGTTCTGGGCACATGAACACTTTGGCGAGAAAGCTCGTCCCGACATCCTTGCATTTGGAAAGAAGATGCAGGTATGCGGTATCCTTGCGGGGAGAAAAGTAGACGAAATTGAAACTAATGTTTTCAATGTCCCTTCCCGTATAAATTCCACCTGGGGTGGCAATCTTGTAGATATGGTTAGATCAACCAGAATACTGGAAATTATTGAAGAAGATAATCTTTTAAGTAACGCTGCAATTACAGGTAACTTTCTTCAGGAGCGCTTGAGTAAAATCGCGGAAAGAAATAAAATCATCACAAATGTACGCGGACGGGGCTTAATGTCGGCGTTCGATCTACCAAACAAGAGCATACGCGACAAGTTTGTTACAGATGGCATGAACGAAAATGTCATGTTTCTGGGCTGTGGCGAACGGACAATACGCTTCAGGCCTGCCCTTATGATAACAGAAGGTCATATTGAAGATGGGCTGGAAGTTTTGGAAAAACTTATTGCTGAGAAGCAATAATATAATGCATACTTCGTATGCAATTTTAAACACAGAGTGTACGGAGGAAAAGCACAAAGTACACGGAGGCAAAATCGCCAGGCTCTGTGGCCTCCGTGCCTGCCGCCAGGCAGGTTTCCCTTCGTGCCCTTCGTGGTAATCCAGAGCCATATTGGTTAAAGTTGTTTCTTGTTTATAACATAGGGCTTGCCCTATATCATACTTTGCCCGTCCGAATGGCTTTAGCCGGGCGGGTGTTAAAAACAGGCGCGGTAACGCGCTTCACCTTTTGTTTTTCCGATTGATACTCACTAGTATTTCGAACGCCTAATCACTAACCACTAATCACCTTAACTCAAACAAATCCGTCACACCCAGCAATTTTCTGCTGGTAAATCCCTCAGCGTGAACCGCTCCAATGGATTTGCCAAACTCCCGTGAGCGGGCATCTATTGTCTTTAAAAATTCGGGTGAGGAAATGTAGGTTTCCTGCTCATCACTGTCCGGATTAGAGAACTGCGTTTTAAATGCGCGGATACATTCCAGCTTTTTCTCCCAAAAATCGCTTACATCGATCAGTATGTCAGGTTCGATATACCTGTCCTGGATATAATTTAAAAGCAATCCCGGGCGGTAAGCGGTCTGTTCCACTCCTTCATTAACCGTCTTAATTTTTGACAGTCCCGACAGGAACAATGCGTCATAAATGAGATCGGCAGCCCTTCCATGATCCGGGTGCCGGTCATGCAAAGCATTGCTTAACACAATGTCCGGGGTATATTTTCTTATCATTTGGATAATCTTTAGTTGATGTTCTTCATCATTTCTAAAGAATCCATCCCTCATACCCAGGTTTTCACGAACATGCAGGCCTAATATTTTTGTAGAATTCGCAGTTTCCTCGTCTCTTGTTTCTGCAGTTCCCCGGGTACCTAATTCTCCTCTGGTGAGATCTACAATCCCAACTTTTCTGCCTGCTGCAATGTGTTTTAATATCGTACCAGAGCAACCCAGCTCAGCGTCATCAGGGTGTACAGCAAATACGAGAATATCTAATTTCATAGTGATTTATCGTTCAGTAATTTTACTATTTTCTTTTTTATTCGTGAGGAATTTGGCTTTGTAAAGGGGTAGAAAAAATCGACAACTTCTCCCTGGCGATTTATCAGATATTTATGAAAATTCCATCTGGGAGGTGCTCCTACCTGTCCGTTCTGCTTTTTATCCGCCAAAAACTTATAAAGAGGATCGGCATACTGACCCCTCACCCTGATTTTTTGGAAAACATCGAAATGGGTGCCATAGTTTACCTCACAGAATGAGACGATGGAATCCCCTTCCAGCGGCTCTTGTCCGCCGAAATCGTTTGAAGGGAAAGCAAGTACATAAAAATCATCTCCGCTGAAATCGTATCGTAAAGCCTCTAATTCCTTCAATTGAGGCGTAAAACCACACTCTGAGGCAATGTTAACGATGAGTAATACCTTGTCCCTGAAATCACTGAGCTTTCGCTCCCGGCCATTCAGGCAATGTACGGTAAACTGGTAAATTGACTTATCTGTCATAGATTGTACATGTAATAACCCGAAGACTGAATAATAGCTTCGATGTCACGGTCCTCTTGAGGATCGTATTTGTTTTTAAGGTTATTACCAAATATACGTGCAACAGACTGGTAAAAAAAGGCTGTGATCCCACCTTTCATCTCTTTTACAAGATCGTAACTGCTATTGCCGGTTTCTCGGTCTATTAATTTTATTAAAATGCCACCCTGTGTGATCGTGAGGTTTTTTATTTCCCGCTCAAACATGGTTTTAATTTCGCCCTCAAAAGCTTTAACTAATATACGCTGGTCTCGCTTATTTTTAGCTTTTGCAAGATCAGTCTGCAGAATTGCATAACGCTGACGGGCAAACATCGCGTAAGGCATAACCTTCAGCACATTATATCTGAGCCGATTGAACTTGGCCTTTTCAAGCGGGGTTTTAAAAATCCGGGTATCTACAATGATTATTTCGGGAAGGCCAATCCAGGGGATAAGCTCGTCATCAACATTAGTAACTGCGACTCGTATGGTATCTTTCACCCCTTTTATGGTGGGGTCGTTCTTATACTGGGCTAATGCCATTTTTGACATCGAAACCACACAAAGAATTACCAATAGCCTAAAAAATTTCATAAATTTATACACTGCAATTTACAGCTAATATTTGTAACTATTAATACCCTCAACATACTTAATGTAACCCATAAAGTATGCTAAACGTTAA
>NZ_JBASJU010000400.1:0-7054 GCF_049655485.1 Daejeonella sp. | reverse complement strand
TGCCTAATATGGGGTCTGCTCTGCTGGCCGATTGGACTACAAGTGTTGGCTGGGGGATATTTTGGGTGCTTCTTAAAACACTTTTGGTAGTTGCAGTTCAAATCTGGATTAGATGGACCCTGCCGCGTTTGAGAGTAGACCAGTTGATGAGTTTTTGCTGGAAGGTTTTAACCCCTCTGGCTTTTTTATGTATGTTGGTGTCGGGTATCTGGCGGCTCACGATGATGTAATAATAGGGTACAATGAAAAATAAGCTTTTAAATGTCTTCAAAACGGTAGGGAAAGGATTAAGCCTAACCCTCGGACATTTTTTTGCTGCGGCGGAAAGCCGGAAAGTAAAGCCGATAACCGATAATAACTACTTCTCGCAAGATAGCGGAACCACAACTATCCAATATCCTCATCAAAAATTACCGCTTCCGGAAGTTGCACGCTACCAGCTGGATGTGGAAATGGATGACTGCATCGTATGCGATTTGTGCGCCAAGATTTGTCCGGTGGATTGTATAGAGATTGAAAGCATTAAAGCAACAGAGGCCATTGGAAAAACCTCTGACGGTACAACCAAGCGATTGTACGCTGCCAAGTTCGATATCGATATGGCCAAGTGTATGTATTGCGGGCTGTGTACAGTCGTTTGTCCAACTGAATGTATCATTATGACCGATACTTACGATCGCAGCACCTTGACGCTTAACGAGATGGTGTATAAGTTTTCAGACATGACGGCTAGTGAAGCAGAAGAAAAGCGTCTGGCACTGGAGAAACAAAATGCTGAACGCCTGGCAGCAAAACAAGCAGCCTTACAGCCGGATAAAAATAAAGAATGAGTGCTGAACAAATAGTGTTTTACTTCTTTGCCGCCCTAACGCTCATCACAGCGTTTATGGTTGTCAGCATGCAAAACCTCGTAAGAAGTATCTTTCTCTTTTTTGTAACGATTTTTTCGCTTGCAGCCATGTTTGTATTCGCCCTTGCCGACTTCATAGCCGTAACCCAGGTGGTAATTTATGTTGGGGGTGTACTGGTGCTCATGCTCTTTGCTTTTATGTTATCCAACAGGGAATTACTTAGTGGCATGCAAGAACTTAAATCGGGGTTTAAGATGGGTCATCTGGCTGGATTATTAATTGGCGCTGCCTTGTTTTATTTTTTGTTTTCAGCCATCGCTTACGCGGATGTCGCTAATCTTCCCTGGATAAAGGAAAACCAAAGTATTAGTCCAAATGACAACACAATCCACCAGATCGGGATCCATACAATGACACGCTATTTGCTGCCTTTTGAAATGGTGTCTGTGTTTTTAATGATGGCTTTAATTGGTGCAGCGCATCTGGCCAGAAAGGAGAAAAGGTCATGATCCCGCTATCTCATTTTATGTTTATAAGCGCCGCTCTTTTCTGCATTGGGCTTTATGCTGTTCTCACCAAGAAGAATGCAATTCAAATCCTGATCGGAATTGAGTTTATGATAAACGCCGGTATTTTAAATTTTGTGGCTTTTGGAAGGTTCGATAAAATTGATGGTGAGGGGCAAATGTTTGCCCTTTTCGCCATAGTACTGGCCGCAGCTGGAGTTGCAGTTGCACTTGCCATCATATTAAATGTTTACAAGCACTTCAGGACTATAAATCCTGCTAAAATTAATACGCTCAAAGATTAAATGGAGTTTTTGAAATTTTCAAACAACACATTGTGCATATTGTCATTGGCAGCAGTAGTATTCCCTCTTTTGCCTTTGATTTTTAATCTGTTCGGGAAGAAAACATCTGGCTCATCTTTAGCTATTTTCAGTATTAGTGTCAGTTTTATGGCTTCCATGCTCGTTTTTTCAGCGGTTTGGAACAATGATCCGATTCACCAGCAAATTGAATGGTTTACCATAGGAACAAAGGGGTTTAACGCCGGAATTCTGCTTAATAATTTGTCTGTTCTAATGATGCTTCTGGTTTCCGGTATATCCGTGCTTGTCCACATTTACTCTACTTCATATATGAAAGGGGATCCGAATATTCACAAATACTGGGGGTATTTGGGTTTGTTTTGTTTTTCCATGCTTGGCTTAGTTATTTCTGACAGTTTACTGCTTATTTACATGTTCTGGGAACTCGTCGGATTTTCTTCCTATCTGCTCATTGGCTTTTGGTTTACAAAAGACGCCGCATCTCAAGCCGCTAAGAAAGCATTTATTATGAATAGGATAGGGGACCTGGGCTTTCTGGCAGGTGTAATGATTGTGTACAGTCAGTTTGGTACATTCAATTTGGTAGAACTTTTCGGTACAGGGGGATTGGTGGACACGGCATCTATCGTTAATTCTATATGGGTCAGTTCCAGCAATCAGATGCCGGCTATATGGCTAAGTGCTGCCGGACTTGCTTTTTTTATGGGTGCGATGGCAAAATCAGCCCAGTTCCCTCTGCATACCTGGCTGCCTGATGCTATGGAAGGGCCAACTTCTGTTTCTTCCTTAATTCATGCAGCTACCATGGTAGCCGCGGGTGTTTTTTTACTTGCCCGGATTTTTCCTTTATTTGACGCTCTGGTTTTGAATATCATCGTAATTATCGGGGTAATGACGGCATTTATGGCTGCTACCATCGCGCTGACGCAAAATGATATAAAACGTATTCTCGCTTATTCAACCATTTCGCAGTTAGGTTTTATGATCGCTGCAATTGGAATAGGGGCTGTGGGTGAAAGCCTTTTCCACCTCGCAACACACGCATTTTTTAAATGTTTACTGTTCCTTTGCGCAGGTGCGGTAATACATCAGCTTCACCACTATAAGTCAGAACAAAGTCTGGAATTTGATCATCAGGATATCCGCTTAATGGGGGGACTTAGAAAGCACATGCCTATTGCATTCATGACCATGAGTATTGCTGCTGCTGCTCTCGCAGGGTTGCCTTTTACTTCTGGATTTCTATCCAAAGATGCTATGTTAATCACTTCATTTGAATGGGCACACGGTTATAGTGGATTTAAAAAGCTGGTGCCTTATATACTCACTTTAACCAGCTGGCTTACCGCTTTCTATATCGCGCGCTTAATTTTTAAAGTGTTTTTTGGTACGCCGCGTTTCGAAGGAATACATGAAGCTCCTTCGGCAATGAGCCGTATTCTTGTAGTTCTGGCATTTTGCAGCTTGTTTATACTCTTTTCATTAAACCCTTTCTCTTATGAGAATTCATGGGTCTTACAAGGATTTGAAAGTGCAGGCGTCAAGCGAGTTGATAATATACATCTAATCGTTCCTGGCCTGGTGACGCTTGTCAGTATCGTAATCGTGTTCGCGGCGTACAAAATCTACGGCAATAGAGATACAAACGTATTTCCTGAAAAAAGTTTATTATACCGCTTTTCTACGAATGGCTGGTATCTCGACAAGGCATATATCTTGTTGTTTGTTAAGCCGACAGAAGGGGTATCGCGATTAAGCAATAGGTTCGATGTTCTCATAGTAGACGGCACAGTAAATCTGCTTGCGAAACTGGTAAGGATGCTTTCCGGAATATCAGGCTGGTTCGATAGGAGTATAGTCGATGGACTGGTAAATTTTATAGCAGTTTTAGCGGGGAAAACGGGCAATTTTGCCAGGCAATTCCAAAGCGGCAAACTTCAGCATTACCTGATTACTATGCTGACCGTCGTGGTCGCATTTTTTATATTAACATATTTCATATGATTTCCATGACAGGACTTATCTGCAAAAACAATAGTTTAGGGTGATTGAAATGAATAACGTACTCTCTATATTGATTTTTCTGCCTCTTGTGGCCGCTTTTGCGATTATTATGCTGCCAGCGGGTTTCAAGGAAAAGTTTAAATTTATTGCCTTGGGCACTAGTGTTGTTCAGTTTTTTATAAGCCTGCTTGTTTATCTCGATTTCAACAATACCGCAGCGTTTGCAGGGGTAAATAAGGAGAGCCAATTTCAATATATAGAAAAAGTTTCCTGGATAAGGCTCGATCTGGGTTCTATCGGGAAACTTGAAATTGATTACCTGCTGGGTATCGACGGCATCTCTATGCCCTTCCTGATTTTGTCGGCTTTGGTCATGTTTGTAGCTACGCTGGCATCCTGGGAAATCAAGACCAACTTAAAAGCCTTTTTTGCACTTTTATTGCTTTTAAACACAGCCGTTATGGGGGTGTTCTGTGCTCTCGACTTCTTCTTATTCTACATTTTCTACGAGTTGATGCTGTTGCCGCTTTACTTCCTTATCGGGATGTGGGGAGGGGTGAGACGTGAATATGCTGCCATTAAATTCTTCCTCTATACCCTCTTCGGCTCTGTGTTTATGCTACTGGTCATCATCGGGCTGTATTTCTCGGTGCTGAACCCTGCCACGGGCAACCATACATTTAACATGATCCTGATGATGGATCCGGGGAATTACATGGATGGTTCTATATTCTCGTCGGTTGCAAATCAAAATCTGCTTGGAATTTCTGCCCGCCTCCTTGCATTTATAGTGCTTTTCATTGCCTTCGCGATTAAAGTTCCTATAGTTCCTCTACACACCTGGCTGCCCGATGCCCATGTGGAAGCACCCACACCTGTTTCGATTATACTTGCAGGATTGTTATTAAAAGTTGGAGGATATGGCATTATCCGGGTTTGTTATAGCATATTCCCCGACGCTGCAATTCAGTCCTCCTGGTGGATAGGTTTGATTGGTGTCGTGTCGATTATTTACGGCGCTTTAAATGCCCTTGCACAAACAGATTTGAAAAAGCTTATTGCTTATTCCTCGGTTTCTCACATGGGGTTTGTATTGCTCGGCGTTGCTTCTGCAACTACTGAAGGAGTAAGCGGGGGTATTTTACAGATGATAAGTCATGGTGGCTTATCGGCTATGCTGTTCTTCCTTGTTGGGATGCTATACGACAGGGTACATGACCGAGAGATTGCAAATTTCAGAGGGCTGGCATCGGTAATGCCACAGTTTACTACGTTTATCATGATTGCTTTTTTTGCTTCTCTGGGACTTCCGGGTTTCTCCGCTTTCATGGCTGAAGCATTTACTCTGATCGGAGCGTTCACATCGCAGGAGGTCAATGGCTTTTTGCCTCGTTGGATGGCAATAGGAGGATCAATAGGTATCCTTTTAAGTGCTGCTTACTTCCTGTGGACACTGCAACGGATGTTCTTTGGCCAACCCCGATTAAAAGGGGGAGAAGAATGGCTGACCCGTTTAAAAGATGTGACAACCCGCGAGAAACTTGCGCTTGTGCCCCTTGCAGTTCTTGCCCTCGCATTGGGGATTTTTCCTTCACTTATCTTTAATAAAATGAACGCTTCTGTTTTGGCATTCATACAATTGATTTCAGGATAATGAATGACTATTCCCCTTTTATATCATCTTCCATAAACGATACTATTGGTAGTCTCTATCCTTTTTACTCTGAGCTGCTTCTTATAATTGGGTTTCTGCTGGTTATCCTGGCAGATCTATTTTTTTCGAAGAAATATCCGCAATATACTTATGTACTTACGCTGTTAACATTGCTGGCTACAGGCGTCTTGAATTTTCAGAGAATGGATCAGGAACCTGTACCATTATTTGGGGGAATGATCGTCCTTGATCACCTGGCCGTTTTATTCAAAATTCTATTCTGTTTCATCGGTATTCTCTTCGTATTGTTCGTCAGATATCACAAAGCTTTGCAGGATCATAGTAAAGGAATTGGCGACCTGTTCAGCATTTTGCTTGCCCTTCAATTAGGTTTAAACTTGATGGTGATGTCGCAAAATCTGCTCATGGCCTATCTTTCCTTAGAGATGGTATCTGTTGGTTCCTATTTGATGGTGGGTTATCTGTCTAAGAGTCCGAGGCAAAGCGAAGCAGCAATGAAATACGCTCTATTCGGGGCAGTTTGTTCCGCTTTTATGCTCTATGGGATGTCGATGCTTTATGGGTTTTCAGGAAGCCTTGATCTATATTCTCCCGGGTTCGCAAGTTTTCTCAGCACAACTCCTTTTCATGCCTGGGGTTTAGCTTTCATTTTTCTGCTTATAGGGATAGCATTCAAACTTTCTCTGGTGCCTTTCCATTTCTGGGCGCCGGATGTTTATGAGGGTGCTCCCACGCCGGTGACGGCCTTTTTATCTACAGCTCCTAAAATAGCTGGGTTCGGTCTGTTTATCCGGATTTTAGCTCCTTTTCAGCCCTTTGAATTATCGGGGTTTGATAATTCCCTGTTCAGTTTAACGAGCATGCTGGCTGTGCTGGCAATATTAAGTATGATTCTTGGAAATTTCGGCGCGATATGGCAAAATAATGTGAAGCGTATGTTAGCATATTCCTCAATTGGACACACCGGTTTCATGCTGATGGCATTGTTTATTTTTTCAGCCAGCGGATTTAAAGCTCTGATATTCTATATGGTTATATATGCCATAATGAATATGGCAGCTTTTATGATAGTGGATGAAATCGAGGAGAAAACTGGAAAAGAAAATATAGACGAATATAAAGGCCTCGGTAAACCGTTTAACGTGCTGATGATTGCAATGGTTATCGTCTTAGTATCCCTTACGGGATTGCCGCCTACCGCCGGTTTTACTGCTAAGTTCCTTGTTTTTTCTGCTGCGATTGAAGCTTATAATAGTTCCGGATCAACATTGGTAATGGCCATGATCATAACAGGAGCAATAAGTACAGTCGTCTCTTTGTTTTACTATTTCCGTATTCCGTTGAATGCTTTCCTGCGGACCAGTGACCATCAGGTATCAAGCTTTAATTATTCCCCAAAAACATACATTAGTTTATTCCTGGTTTTCCTTTTGATCTTTTTCATCATTTTCCCATCCGTGATTCAGCAGTTTTTGTAAATTAATCAGGGTGATCTTACTCAGATTCCATGATCGAATGCACGACTCATCCAAGCAACTGCTACTTACGGAAGTCGAAAAATCTTCCTATGCATCTGTGCGTTAATAATCACATTGTCAATTTGTTGATGAGCACATTTACAAGCTCCGTTTTCCTTCGATTTCCTTGCCTACTTAAGGATTAAATCTATACTTTTGCACACTCACAACCACG
>NZ_JBASJU010000399.1:0-2543 GCF_049655485.1 Daejeonella sp. | reverse complement strand
TCTTTATTCCTTGTTCTTTATTTCTTGTTCTGTTCTGTAATCTTGGCTCTTGGTTCCTGGCTCTTGGTTCCTGGCCTCTGGTTCCTATTTAAAAAACACCTCCGTCGCCCCATATCCAAATTTCTCTTTATGCGCATCCATAAACGTTTTAACCTGAGCGTGTTTGCTAATCATTTTATAGATTTCATTTCTCAATGTCCCATTCCCGCTGCCATGGATGAAAATAATGCTGGGAAGTTTATGAACGATTGCTCCATCAAGGCTTTTAGTGAAATGGGCCAGCTGGATATTGAGAATTTCATCGGTATTGAGGAATTGATAGTCATCACGTAGTTTTTCTATGTGTAGATCAATTTCTTTAGCCGGCTTTTCAAGCTGCAGTTTTTCAGCAGCAGGCCTGTAAAAACTTTCTTTTAGTTTTTGTGGATCAATGATCGGGGCTTCAGAATCCAATTGGATTAACCATGCCGGTTGGTCGAGATATTCCGATGACTTTTTTGCACCTGAAAAATCCTTTGCCCGGAATTTCTCCGTGTATTCAATCGGTTTCTTTATTTCGCTTATCTCATTCGCAAAACGTAAAATCTGGAAGTGGAATGTAGGCCATTGATCCAGCTCATTTAGTGATGCGGAAAATAATTGGGCAGATGATTTTGGTTTGATTATGCCGCTAAACTCCCCTTTGATTTTGCTGGTTTTTTCTGTCGTTAATGTAGTGAGAAGCTCAAAAGAGCTGGTGTTCACGAGGTTCAAATGAACTACAGAACCGGCTTTTTTATCAGATGCAACTGCCAGGAAAATCCCGGTTGAAACAAATTCTATGTCTTGTTCCTGTTTCTTTTCCGAGGGAGTCTCTATGTTGGAATCCTGCCCATGTACCCGGGTTACCTGGCTTGCAAGGACCGGTATCTCAAAGCCATCCTCATCGGTTACGGCGATGGTGTTTTCGTCTATTATTCTGGTAATATATCCCTCACGTCGTTCCTCAACAAAACGCACAAATTCGCCCAATTTATATTTCATTTGATTTATTTCGAGTTCAAATTTACACATAAACCGTTCAATTAGTGAAACAAGAACAATTACAACGATACTGAATCTTCGCTCCAGAGTAAAGTTATTTTACGGTAATTGATACCTTTGCTTCAACATGTCGCCAACTCAACCTAATAATCCCCTTCACGGACTTACTCTTGAGAGTATAGTAACGTTTTTGGTTGATTTCTATGGTTTTGAGAAACTTGGCGGGATCATTCGCATAAAATGTTTCAATGAGAATCCTAACATTCCGTCGTCACTGAAATTTCTTCGTAAAACGCCCTGGGCGCGTAAAAAAGTTGAAGATCTCTATTTGAGGACGAGAAGAAATTAATTTAAGATGCATTCTTCCCGTAGTTTTAAAGTCGTCCTGAAGAGACTCCGGAGTGTTGTTATTTAAGTGGCTTATTTTCTAATAACCATTTGATACCGTTTTCGTATAAGGTTATAATTTATACTTAAACTGGGATGTCAATAATTTTGAATCGCGTAAAACGATTTCCTTATCTCATATTGGGCTGTTTTCTATGCTGTCTTCCCGCTTTTGCCACTTTATTTACCCCTGATTTTTTCACTTCTGCCTACCCACTAACGGGAAATATGCGGGAGGCTGATATGAAAGGTTCCGTAAGAGGGACAGCAAGCCTCGCTGGTACTCCTCCGGAAGCAATCGATGTTCGGAATTTCTACCTGCAGAGTATACCGGCGGAGCTTTTTCAACTCTTGCCGCTGATTGCAAAAGATTCCGATGGTACCATAACAGGATTTAGGATTGTAACCAGGCCTGCCAATACTTACGGAAAACTATATGTAAACAGTACAGCTATTAACAGCGATAATTATGCGATAAGCCTGGCAGAAGCAAAGCAGTTGAGATTTGAACCTGCCGCCAATAATATAAACCAGAATGTCACTTTTACCTTCACAGCCATAGACAACGAGAATCTTAGTGATGCAAGCCCGGCCACATTTACTATTCCGATAACAACAAATTCTGCGAATTTAGTTTGCAGCGGAACTGGCTTAGGTTCCAATATTCTGGGTGCCGCTGGAACGTTTAGTGCGCCCTATATTACTCCAAATCCTACGGTAAGCTGCATTAACAATAACTCCAATGTTGCCTCTCCGACGGGTAACTTAGGTAATCGCAAAGACGCTCAAACGTCCTATACATACGCTTCAACTTCGGGAAGCCTGGGTCCCGAAGGCACTTACTCATTTCTTAAAACTCTGGGAACGATGTCAACCCGTAATTGTATTAAAACAGATTGGGTAGCCTCTGATCATACAGGCGATGGAGGTTACGCAATGATAGTTAACGGTTCTCCTAATTCTACCACATTCGGAAAGACATTTTATCAGGCAACATCCATACCTGTTTGTCCGAATACATTATACGAGTTTTCAGCCTATGTAATCAATTTTTTGCCTGGTAATCATTATGCTGCCCAACCAGGCACAGAGCCCAATATCAGCTTTTACATAAACGGCCAATTGGTATCCAC
>NZ_JBASJU010000398.1:0-1900 GCF_049655485.1 Daejeonella sp. | reverse complement strand
CTATTTACAGAGAAAAGCTCATTAAAAAGATATTTGATGGCCTTACTGATGGCGGGGTGCTTATAGTTTCCGAAAAGATCCTTGCCGAGGATAGCCTGTTCAACAGGAACTTCATCAAGTACTACTACGACTATAAGAGAAGAAATAACTATAGTGAGATGGAAATCTCGCAAAAAAGGGAGGCGTTGGAGAATGTCCTGATCCCCTATAAATTGAGTGAAAATATTAAGATGTTCAGAGAAGCGGGATTCTCGCATATTGAGACATTCTTCAAATGGTATAATTTTTCAGGTTTCATCGCTATAAAGAATTAAGATGCTGGCAATAGGTAACTTCTTCTTCAAATACAGAAATCTCTTATTCATATTTTTGTATCTCGCATTATTTATCCCGTCGTCTGAAATCTTCACCGAACAGGCTTTTGGGCCCGATTTCTATCTATATCCACTGATCCTTGGGCTGTTTATAACCATATTTGGGCAGCTCATCAGGGGTGTGACCATTGCCCTTAAATACATTGTACGGGGAGGCAGGAATAAGGAAGTTTACGCGGATGACCTTATCACAGAAGGGATTTTTAATCATTGCAGGAACCCATTATATGTAGGAAATATTTTGATGTTGGTAGGAGTGGGGATACTAATAAACTCATTATTATTCGTCGCAGTTTTCATTCCTCTATTCTTATTCATTTACCAGGCAATTGTTCTGGCCGAGGAACAATTTCTGCGCAATAAATTTAAAGGTCAGTTCGATGCATACTGCAGCAGAGTAAGCAGATGGTGGATAAATTTCACTGGCTTGGGCGACACCATATCAAACATGGATTTCAACGGAAAAAGATGGCTTATTAAAGAATACAATACCCAAACCGTTTGGGCAACAGGGATAGCTGTTATCCTGTTGTTTTATTATCCACAGTTAACCAATTACAATACAGACCTTCGCGACACGATTTTCATCGTTTCGTTAATGGTCCTGGGAATTTATTACTTCAGTATTAGATACCTAAAGAAAAGCGGTACCTGGAAAGGATAATTTATCAAACCTATTAAGGTGTTATTCAATAGAAAATCCCGGATCTCCGGGATTTTCTATTTAGCAATGATATTAAACTACTTTGGACTTGCCAGGAATAGCGTAAGGGTACATGCCCTCTGCATCAGGCAAAACCTTTGGCAGGGCATCCCAACTGAGTTTATCCGGCATCAGATTTATTTCAGAATTTAATGCCTCATCCCAACTAACTTCTTTTCCGGAGTAAGTTGCAAAGCGGCCCATTATAGATGTCATGGTGCTCTTAGCTACCCGTTCTGCATCAGCAAATTTGTATTGCCCTTTATCAATCGCTTCGAATAGCTCATCATGTTCCGTTTGGTAAGGGTTAGGATCTCCTTTCCCGGGATGATTAAATATTACATTGCCTTTAGTATCCCAAAGCTTTCCAGAATTTGTGTTTGCTGAAAGGAACACTCTGCCTTTGGTACCCTGAAAGCTTTCATCTACCCGGTTTAAAGTTCCTTCATAATGCCTGCACTGACTCTGTATCACCGTGCCATCAGCGTAAACAAATTCCACAGTATGATTGTCATAAATTTCCCCATATTCTTTTCCTGTGCGGAGGAAACGGCTTCCTGTACCCTGAGCAGTCACAGGATACGCGTTTTTCACCCAATTAGCCACATCAATATTATGCACATGCTGCTCGGTAATATGATCACCGCATAGCCAGTTAAAATAGTACCAGTTACGCATCTGATATTCCATTTCAGTTTGTCCGGCAACACGCGGTTTAACCCAAACGCCACCGCTGTTCCAATAAACCTGGCCTGAAACGATATCGCCAGCGACACCATCTTCAATTCGTTTGATAGTTTCTCTATAATTGTCCTGATACCTG
>NZ_JBASJU010000397.1:0-3652 GCF_049655485.1 Daejeonella sp. | reverse complement strand
GCCTCCACCGTCTCTTCGTCATTAAATGCGTAAGCAGTTAAAAGTCCTTTCAGGTCTGCTCTCTCACCTTTAAACAGATCCATTATCCTAACCCAATTGCTCGGATCGCCCACGTCCATCGCATTTGAATAAGTTTGAACTGATGGCTTAGCTTTATATAAACCGCTTTCTAAAAAAACAGGAACAGTATCATTAATATTGGTTGCGGCGATAAATTGTTTAACCGGTAAACCCATTTTCCACGCAAGAAAGCCGGCACCTAAATTTCCAAAGTTACCGCTTGGTACCGAAAATATGATCTCAGTTTTACTCTGGCGCTGCAACTGAGCGTAAGCATTGAAATAATAAAAGGTCTGTGGGATCAAGCGCGAAATATTGATTGAATTGGCTGAGGTGAGCCTGATTTTCTCTTTAAGCTCCGGATCATTGAAAGCCTGTTTCACTAAGGCCTGGCAATCATCAAAGGTGCCGTCAATTTCAATGGCGTGAATATTTTGGCCATTGGTAGTCAGTTGAAGTTCCTGAATTGGACTCACTTTACCTTTGGGGTATAAAATGGTGACTTTGGTATTCGGAACGCCCAAAAAACCAAGCGCCACCGCGCCACCGGTATCACCGGAAGTTGCCACTAGGACGTTCAGTTCCTTTTCGCCGTTCTCCAGGAAGTAGCTCATTACCCTGCTCATAAACCGGGCACCGAAATCCTTAAAAGCCAGGGAAGGTCCATGGAAAAGCTCCAGGACATGAATCTGTTCTTCCAGTTGGACTACCGGCGCTTCGAAATTTATCGCATCTTCAATAATCCGCTTTAAATCCGTATCAGGAATATCCCCATTAAGCAAATTCTTAGCCACCTGGAAAGCAATCTCCGGCAGGGTATACCTGTGCAGGTTTTCTTTAAATTCACTATTTAAAACCGGAATTGACTCTGGCATATATAAGCCTTTATCTGCAGGAAGGCTATTAAACACAGCTTCCTTGAAAGAAACTCGCAGACTATTGTTGTTGGTGCTGTATAATTGCATCTAATCTAATATTATAGGCCCTTTGGAATTGATGGGAGAATGGTAAGCAATACTCTCTGTATCCAGCCACAGAAAATGTTCTTGAAGTTTTTCGTTAATTTTTTGAGCATCATCGGCATTACGTGCGAAAGTAAAGACAGACGGTCCTGAACCAGAGATCCCAAAACTAAGGGCACCATTTTCCATTGCTATTTCCCTCAATCGATAGAAATCGGGAATTAGGATAGACCGAACAGGTTCTACAATCACGTCCTTCATGCTTCTGGAAATCAGGCCGATATCTTTCATAAATAAGCCGCTCACCAAACCTGCTACATTTCCCCACTGCGTTACCGCATCCTTTAGCGGAACATTGCTTCTGATTATTTTTCGTGCATCACGGGTTGGAACATCTACATGTGGAAATACTATCGAACAATAAAGTTCTTCAGGATGGGGAAGTTTAATGATATCCAGTGGCTCGTAGCTTCTGATCAGCACAAAACCGCCAAGCAGAGCCGGGGCAACATTGTCGGCGTGGCCTGTACCACATGCCATCTCTTCGCCTTTCATCGCAAATGGTACCAATTCCATAGGGCTTAAAGGATTGCCCATTAAAGTATTGATTGCATATAGGCCAGCGACAGTACTTGCCGAACTGGAGCCCAAGCCACTCCCAATCGGCATTTTTTTGAACAATTCAATCTCTACTCCCACATCCGGGCGGCCAATGTGTTCAAGATAATACTGCACACTTACACTTACGGTGTTCTTAGCAGGATGATAAGGTAAACGCCCATCATCTCCACTAATCTTTGTAATGCTTACTCCTGGCTCGTCTTTTATGCGCATGATCACTTCATCACCTGGCTGATCCACAGCAAATCCCAGAATGTCATATCCACACACTACATTTGCAACTGTTGCAGGGGCAAATACTTTGATTGATCTATTCATTGGGCCCCAACATTTACAATGTCTGCAAATACACCAGCCGCAGTGACATCTGCTCCAGCCCCAGGTCCTTTCACTACCATTGGGCGCTCTTTGTAACGGTCTGTAGTAAAGGAAATAATATTATCGCTGCCTGAAAGCGCATAAAAAGGATGGGTTTCATCAACCATTTGCAAGTTTATGGTAGCCTTTCCATCTTCCAGTTTAGCGATGTACCTTAAAACTTTACGTCCTTCCTGAGCCTGCCTTTTCAAATTTTCAAAAAATGCACCTTCCTTCTTTAGTTCCACATAAAATTCCTCCACCGATTGAGCATCGATACACGACTGGGGAAGCATACTTTCAATATGTACATCTTCAGCCTCCAGAGGATATCCTGCATCCCTGGCAAGGATTAGCATTTTACGCATAAAGTCGGTTCCCTTCAGGTCATCTCTTGGGTCTGGTTCTGTATATCCTTTTTCCTGAGCCTGTTTAACGATGTCATGAAAAGTGACATCGCCTTTATAATTATTAAATATGTAAGAAATAGTTCCAGAAAGGATAGCTTCAATACTAAGGACCCTGTCGCCACTGACCATCAAATCTTTTAGTGTACGTACTATTGGCAAACCCGCTCCAACGTTCGTTTCGTAGAAATAATCTACACCATGAATGCGGGCGGCGTCCTTAAAAAGCTTGTACTGGGCATAACTGGATGAATTTCCAATCTTATTACAGGTTACGATAGAAATATTCGAGCTGAAAATCTCATTATAAAATTCGATTGGTTTTAAGCTAGCTGTATTATCAGCAAAAACACAATTGGGAAGATTCATGTTTTTCATCTTCTCAACAAAAACCGGCAGATCTGCCGAAAGAGCTGATCCTTCGAGGGTTTTCTCCCAATTTCCCAGATCTATACCATCCGGATCAAAGTACATTTTCCGAGTATTGCTGATTCCAACGACCCGAATTTGAATGCCATTATGTTCCTGAAGAAAAGCCCTGTGCTCCTGAAGCTGGCGAAATAAAGTCTTTCCAATATTTCCAGTCCCGAGGCAGAATAAATTCAGTGTTTTGTTCAGTCCGACGAAGAATGCATCATGAACAGCATTCAGGCCTTTATTAAGATCATCATGTGAAATGATCACAGAAATATTATACTCCGAAGAACCTTGAGCGATGGCCCTAACATTTATACCATTCCTGCCTAAAGCATGAAACAACTTTCCAGAAATTCCAGGCGTCTGCTTCATATTTTCTCCCACTATTGCGAGGATGGACAATCCCGTTTCAAACACCGGAGCCTCCAATTTCTTCGCAAGTAATTCAAGCTCAAACTCATGTTCAATAACCCGCTGAGCCCGGGCAGCATCACCCGGGTGAATGGCAAAGGTGATGCTATGTTCTGAAGATGATTGTGTAATGAGAATTACGTTGATTTGCTCACGGGCAAGCAGAGAAAACAAACGGCCGCTGAAGCCGGCTTTACCTACCATACCGCTGCCTTCAATATTTATGATGCTGATATCGTTGATCGATGATATTCCTTTGATCGCCAGGTTAGAGTTTTGGCAGTTGTGCCTGATTACAGACCCGGCGAAATCCGGTTCGAACGTATTTCGAATGACAATCGGGATTTTTTTCATAAATGCCGGGATCATTGTCGGCGGATAAATCACCTTCGCACCAAAGAACGAAAGCTCCATTGC
>NZ_JBASJU010000396.1:0-5882 GCF_049655485.1 Daejeonella sp. | reverse complement strand
GTATGCAGGATCACCTTCCCATCCCTTGAGGGTGCTGCCATCAAATATTTTTACAAAACCGGGTTTGGCTTGATTAGCAGGGCCATTAGTTTTACAGCCTATCAGGATTAGGAAGAAGAACATGCTGGAGATTGAAAATATTCGCGATAGCATTTTATATGTTTTGATCATAATTAATATCTATAAAAGGCGGATAATTATGTGGTCAAATAAATTATTAGTTATCCCAAAAAAATACTGATCAGGAGTTATTCATATTTGTTGCTGGCCAATTCACTTCAGTATCTTTCCAGCTCCTTGATGCCGCAGAGTCAAGTACGGCCTGGCATACTTTCTGAGTTTCAAGGGCATCTTTAAAAGTGGGTGAACATGGCTCACCAGTTTCCAGGCTTTTCAGAAAATCTGCCACCTGATGGACAAAAGAATGTTCGTATCCAATAGAAGTTCCCGGGATCCACCACCTTTTCATATAGGGTTGGTCACTGTCTGTCACAAGTATGGACCGCCAGCCTCTGACGATTGAGTCATCCGAATGGTCAAAATATTCCATATGATTCATATCATGCAGATCCCATCGGATGGAAGCATGTTCTCCGTTAATTTCAAAAGTATATAAGGCTTTGTGTCCTCGTGCATAACGAGTTGATTCGAAAACACCCAGCGAACCATTATCAAAATGGCAATGAAATATACAGGCATCATCAATTCCCACTTTTTGTACCTTACCAGTTAATTGGTGCATCCGTTCTTTAATAAACGTTTCGGTAACTGCTGAAACATCTTTGATGCCGCCATTCATCCACATAGCCATATCAATACAATGCGCCAGGAGATCCCCGGTCACTCCTGAACCCGCGGAGTCTACGTCAAGACGCCACAATGCTTCACCGCCCTGCGGCAAGTCGGCATTGATAGTCCAGTCCTGCAGAAAGTTCGAACGATAATGAAAAATTCTACCCAGCTTACCGGAATCAATGATTTCTTTAGCTAAGGTTACTGCTGGAATACGACGGTAATTATACCACACGGTATTTGGCACGCCTGCCTTATCAATAGCGTCGACCATAGATTTCGCTTCCGCTAAAGTCCGGGCAAGCGGTTTTTCACACAAAATCATTTTACCTGCCGCTGCGGCTGCTATGGCAATTTCCGCATGAGTATCATTAGGTGTGCAAATATCAACTGCATCGATATCATCGCGGGAAATCACCGCTTTCCAATCGGTTTCTACCGACTCATAGCCCCACTGATCGGCAAAAGCCTGAACTTTATCTCTGCTGCGCGAACAAACAGCCTTTAATACCGGGCGATACTCCAGTTCTGGAAAAAAATCACCTATGCGTTTATAACCGTTAGAGTGCGTTCTGCCCATCAGACCACATCCTATCAATCCTATTCGTAATTCTTTTTTATTGTTCATCTTATATCTTAAAAATCTTGATTAAATCAATTAAACCGATTCATGCCAGCCGTGCATCTGCCGAACCCGGATCATTGTAGCCAGAATATCATTCCAGGTTTGGCCTTTCATCATAACTTCATTTGGGAACATACACCCGTCCCAGCAAATGTGTTTGAAAGCTTTTGTAAGGGCTCCCTGCTCATCTCGAAGCCAGTAACCTGCATCCTTTGCTATATCCAGTTTTCCATTAGGATCTGTTGCCTGACAATGTCTTCCGGTTTTATCATGTGATCCTGTACCGTGGACCGTTCCATCATTCTGTGCCACATGAAAATCAATTGTCCAGGGACGTAATGCGGCAGTCAACTTTTCCAGACCGGCGGTAAGTGCCTCACGGTCATTCCATTCAAAATCGGCAGGAAGGATCCTGCTTTCGGGAGCATTATATCCCAGCAAATACAAAAAGGTATGAGCCATATCTGCCTGGAAGCCCATATTCGGCCGGTCTACTGCTTCCAGTGTATCCAGCATTGCCTTCCAGCTGTGCATACCACCCCAGCAGATCTCTCCTTCTGCGGCTAATTTTTCTCCGTAATCAGCTGCCACATCGCAAGCTTCACGGAAGGTTTGTGCAATAAGTTTTGTATTCCCCTTTGGATCTGGACTCCAACTCCCGGGATCACATGCTGAATCGATACGAATAACGCCATTAGGCCGGACCCCAAGTTTGCGTAGAGTGCTGGAAATGTGACATGACTTCCGTACCTGATCAACAAATTTTGCCCGCTCTTCTTTGGACCCCATTGCAGATCCCCCTCCGGTAGGCGGCCAAACAGGCGCTACAACACTCCCAATTTCAAGATTGAAGGCCGAAACCTTATCTGCCAGGCGCTTGATATCATCATCCGTACTATCAATATCAAAATGCGGAGCAAACAAAAAAATGTCTACACCGTCGAATTTGACACCGTCCACCTCGGCCGCTGCGGTCATTTCAAGCATTTTGTCAAAAGAAATAGGCGGTTCTGAATCTGGTCCCTTGCCTACCATACCGGGCCAGGTTGCATTATGCAGTTTGGGATAATTATTCTCAGTCATAGATCGAAAAAATTAGTCTTTATATTAAAATTACAATAATTACAATACAAGTTCGGGATTTCCCGGCCCAAAGTGTTTGAGCATTACGATAGGGTCGGATGAGGAATGGTTAACTATTTTAACCCCAGACAAGGCTGTATTCTCGCTGACAAAAAACTCATCGTTTGTTAACTGGCCGTAACGAATCAGCGCCGGCGTTTCAATATCCCAAACACCCATTTTGCCATGCCCCTGCATCATGATCAGACCATATGCGGCGCTGTCTTTAATGGTTACAGTTGCGCCCGGGAAAATGGTGAGCTCTTTAGCACTAAACGCATCTGATTTATAGCAAACCCAATTTTCAATATAGCCCTGAGCTTTCATTTCGTCCAGAGGCCTTACCGGCAATGGTCTCATAAAACGGGTTTCAAGTATATTGGGATTAACGTTTAAATCCCAGTCAATAACCTCCATCAACTGGTCAAAATCACCTTTTCTATCTTCAGGAGTTCCATTCCATAGTAATTCTTCGGGAATGATAGCTTCATTTACCAATGACTGGTACATCGCAAAAACATCGGATGCTTTTTGTGGCTCGTAAGTACACATGCTTCCGGGTGCATGGAGCATTCCCGGCGGTACATCCCAGCCTGTACCCGGCTCCAGTCGAAAAGCCTGAGAATAATTGGTTAGCTTGTTATCGCCTTTGGTAAAGTTTACAAGACACTCCCGAATCTGTTCCCTGGTTGTACCGGGTGCGATACCAAAAAACGTATAAGGAAAGTCTCCTCCATGATTATTTAATTGAGACGGGAAATAGTAGGCCTCAGGTTTACCCTTCTGACCAATTTTAGCAGCTTGCTCATCATTGTGATGAATGTGATGAGGCAGGGGTCCCATGTTGTCGAAAAATTTAGAATACATTGGCCAGCTGCCATGTTCATCCCACAGCCGATCCCCGATGATTTCGCCTTTTAGCTCATCGATGACATCTTTTAAGAAAATTTGTTGTTCTTTTTTCCCATCAGTGAAAACTACGGCGCTTAATCCTTCATTTTTACCCGTTAGAGGTCCGTTTTGTGCCGGAGTGGTTGACGAGAGCCATCGTTCATCAATACCACCGCGTTGGCCGCCAAGTACGTAGTAATCATCAGGATGTAACTTGATCCTTCGTCCTGGTACACAAAATGAACGGGGTACCCAGGTTGGGGCTAATCTCAGGATTCCTTTTCCTTGTTCTAATGCTTTTTTTGCTAAACTCATCTGTTATGTAGACTTTGATTTAAATTTGACCGACTTTGTTATTACTAAATAACTCTATTTCTAATTCATATTTTCTAGTTTCTCCCGGAGCCAACAAGATTAACTCATTCTGTTGTCTTGCACGACTCTGCCCTATGGGTGGATTTGTCCCCGGTTCCAGTCCGACTACATATTCACCTTTTCCGAAATGCTGCCAATTGGTTAACCATGGCAGCTGCTTTTTTTTAAATTTTAAGTTGACACTCAAGCCAACTTTGGCATTATCAAGTCCACAATTGCAAAATCCAAACTCATCAGTTTCAACATCAATAAAAGCCGCTTCTTCTCCGGCACCTTGATGATCATCCAGGGGATCAGGGCAAACATGAAAATCATTCCCTTCTTTGAATATTTTATCTGGATTACCATCGCGCGGCTTCCATTTTCCATCCCACAATATTTTGGTTCCGTCATCAATTAAGGGCCAGCCAAAATTGCAATGGTATAAGAGCATGTGTGGTGCATCCGTGTTTCCTTTATTCACCACTTCATCCTGAACTCGAATTATTGATTTTCCAAGGATTGCAGAAATGGTACGTCTCAATTCCATTCTGGTGCCGAGTGCTTGCGATTCCCTCATTATTCCGGTAATACTCATTTCCATATTTCCTGATAAAGGATCCGGTTGTATAACAGAGACTATTTCAGCAGGAATATTGCTAATGTTTCCATGAACTCCACGCTCACCAAATTCATCCTTTTCAGGGCCGCCAACATGGCTAAGCCCGCAAGTAACCAGCAAACCGCCACCAAAAGTTCTAAGCCATCCGATCCCCTTGTCAGACAATTGTGGTACTGAGCTAATTCCCGAATGACTCAACCAGGCAAGGCTATGCTCATTGTAAAATGCATCGGCAATATCCATTGCCCGGTCAATTACCACTTTGAAGCGAAGCCCCGTTCCAGTATTAATCCATGCGATACGGGTTCCGCGACCTGCACCATTATCAATAACAGAGGTTTCAATCCCGCCCAATTGGGCGGGATTTGATATTTTGTTATGCCAGGCCTTAGGTGTCAAATTATGATCTCCTATTTATTGGTGATGGGTTGCTTACTTTTTGGCTTGTAGACCTGATGATCTTTATTTGATCCCGAAGTCAGGTAAGCCATCAAATCTTTTAATTCTTCTTTATTTAGTCTGTTTAACATCCCCGGATACATGGATGACACATCAGAAATTCTGGTTCTTACCACATTTTGTTTGAGTATTTCACGTAGTGTCTGCGGGGCAAAAGGATTTTGAGAAATATAATATTTTTCAGAGTCTTCATTTTTAAGCCTTCCAATCACCGAACTGCCATCTTTTAAGTAGAATGCAGTATAAGCGTATTGATCAGATATTACTTTATTGGGCTCAAGAATGGACTCCAGGATATCCCTGGCTGAAAAACGGGTTCCCAATTGGGTTAATGCCGGACCAACAGCACCGCCCTCACCCTGCATGCTATGGCAGGAAATACATTGAGTTGCGGAAAACAGCATTTTACCCTGATCAAAGTTTCTATCCGTTGAGTCTTTTTGAACAACTTCAAGTGCCTCATCTAATTTCCAGGTTTTCCCCGGACCCTTAGGGCTGCCCACGCTAGCAAGTTTCATTCCATTAGTGGTTAGCAATTCATTTCCCGAAATCTTATTATAATGATCGAACTGACCACGCGGCAAATTAGCTAAAGCCATTTTACGTGCTTTATCAATAAAACCGACAAAACTATTACCTCCCTTGTATCCAAACGCGTTGTAGTACCATTTGAAATATTTTTCTCTTCTCTCTGTTGTCCAGCCATTTTTTGCTTCACTTAAGGCTGTGACATAATAAATTTGCTGGGCAGGAGGTGTTTTAGCTAACATATTTGCAATGTCAAGTCCGTATTGAGGATTACGCAGAATTAAATCCGAAGACTGCATGAAAGATTTTTGATCATCCACATCCTGAACGGCTCCATCCAGTAAGGCCAGTGTTTTTTGGACTACCAATGCGTCATCCAGAGCAACCAAAACTTTGCTGAATGAACGATTCAGTTCATTGCTTTTGGCAGGATAAAATTGATTTAGGTAAGTGCTTAATTTTACTTTTTCAGCATCATAGGGTTTACCC
>NZ_JBASJU010000395.1:0-9971 GCF_049655485.1 Daejeonella sp. | reverse complement strand
GAAATTCCGACACTTTTGGGATTACATCTCGAAAGGTATTGTGCGAGCTTATGGTTACGCGCAAAGTCAGATACAATGACGTGATTTCCGGTGGCGCATAGTTCTTCTGCTCGTCGTGCAAACTTTTCGAGTTCCTCATTGCCTATTTCGGATTTATCGTCGAGAAAATTCGTCATCAGTACTTCGATAAGGACAATAATGTTTTTATCATCAACTTTTTGTGACCTTTTGAACTGCTCTACAGCACGATTGAATAAATCAAAATTCGGCGTTGATTTTTGACCGAATTTCGTTCGAAGGATCATCACATCCTTTTTATACAGTACATCTTTCGACTGACGCGCTTCACCCTTGGGATCGAATATGGCAGCGCCTGAAAATCCTTTTGCGATCAGATAAAGGTTAACCAGACGGTCGTTAGCATTTTTAAATTGAGGACCATTTATGCTAATGAGATCAATTTCTACTGAACCAATTGAAAGGTTATCCACCAGCGATTCGATCATAGCTTGGAGATCATCAGTATAATAGTAAGCAGCGTAAACAAGGTTTACCCCCAGCACGCCGAGTACGTTTTGCTGGAGATTTGAATCACTATCGAGAAGCCTTACATGGAAAACGATTTCATTTGCTTCTCCCCCCGGAGTAAGCTGAAAGCGTATGCCGAGCCAGCCATGCGGGTCATTAGTTTTATTAAAATTTAAAGTGGTAACTGTATCTGCAAATGCAAAAAATGTCTTATTCTCATATTGCGGACCATGCAGACGCTCCGACAATAAGCCGAATTCATGGCGAATCATTTTATCAAGACGTGATTCGGAAACATACCTGCCTGATTCTTCTGCACCGTAAATCGAATTACTAAATACCATGTCGTATGCCGACATAGTTTTAGCAATTGTCCCCGAAGCTGCACCTGCAGTGAAGAAGTTTCGAGCTACTTCCTGGCCAGCACCAATTTCTGCAAAGGTTCCATAAATTGACTCATCCAGATTTATTTTGAGCGCCTTACGCTTGTTTTCTAAAATTTCTCTCGGCATGAGGCAAATCTACAATTTTAGATGTTGACGGATAAAAAAAAGAAAGCGGCTTATATAAAGCCGCTTGCAAATCAACAAAACCTGAACCTAAACTTATTATTTTACAGAAATTTCTCTGACCTGTATCTTCGCCTCTTCCTTCTTGCCAACGGTTAGAAATAGAACACCGTCTCTATACTCAGCCTGGATATTCGACTGATCGGCCGTTTCCGGGAGGGTAAACGTTCTCGTAAATGAATTGAAATTGAACTCTCTCCTATTATATTTCTTCCCGTCAGAAACTTGCGATTCTTCCGGTTTTTTATCAGCAGAAACAGTCAACTGATTTTTTTCAACATTAATTTTAAAATCGTCTTTCCCTAAACCGGGCGTGGCAAGTTCAATTTGAAACGCACTTTCAGTCTCCGCAATATTAACCGCAGGAATGCGCGTAACAAGACCTTTCGCTTGAAATGGATCTGGGTTAAATAGTGAACTGAAAATGTCTGAGTATGGTGACTTTAATGCACCATTCTTTTGTCCGTTCGTGAATTTTACTACTGTCATTTGTTTTTTCTCTAATTGTTAGTAAGTATTTTTCAAGATGCAGAACAATAGGTATACCATCTTGGTTATCACTACACTATCAGATACATTTTGAATGACAAACTGGCAATATCAATAAATAATTCACGACAGAACGACATGTGCACAATAGAAGGCTACCACTACAAAACCTCAATTCCTATTCGATTCGCTGATATCGACGCTTTCGGACATGTGAACAACGCGACTTATTTAACGTATTTCGAAATTGCGCGGTCGGTATATTGGAAAGAAATCATAAAATGGGACTGGCAAACTGTGGGCATCATTATAAGAAAGTCGGAAATCGAATATCTGAAGCCGATTACATTGCATGATGAGATATACGCATATGTTCGGACATCTAGAATAGGGAACAGCAGCTTCGACGTGGAATATATACTGGTAAAAAAAGTGGGGGGAAAAGAAGAAATTTGCACCATGGGCCTAACCAGTTGTGTTACTTACGACTACAATCTGAACAAATCGGTTAACATACCTGCCTACCAAAAGAATAAAATGAGGGAGTTTGAAGCACTTAGTGTTCTATCCCCAGAATTTCAGGTATAGCTATAAATTTTTCAGTAAGGTCAAGAAAGTGATTTCTGCTTCCTTTCAGGTCGAAATGAACAATTAGTTTATTATCGGATTTTGCGAGGTGCCTAACTGACGCGCTGAGTTTCTCATCCTTAGCAATGGATACAACCAAGTTTATATTGCTCAATTTATCATTCGCGAAAGTTATGCGATAAGTTCGTTTATGATTCAAACGATCTATAAGAGATTCTATTTTTTCAAACCCAATGAGAACTACTAATATAATGAATGTCAGGATGTAAGCAATAATATATTCTTCTATACCTATTACCATTCCTATAGCTGCAGAAATCCAAATAACTGCTGCGGTAGTCAATCCTTTGACGTTGAAGTTTTCTTTAAAAATTACACCTGCCCCAATGAAACCAATACCCGTTATTATATTAGCGGCTACCCGATCATCATTAACGCCAATTTTTTGAGATACCATGGTAAAGACTGTTGAACCCAGACATATCAATACTATGGTTCGCAGTCCGGCCGACTTATTTTGGTATTCTCTTTCAATCCCAAGCACTCCGCCGCATAAGACCGATACCAGCATCGTAATTAAATCATTCGAATTTATATCCATCTTAAAATATTTTGCCCGGGTTAAGTATTCCTTTGGGATCAAATACTGCTTTTATCCCACGCAAGAGATTCATATAAACTTCGGAGTATTTGATATCCATAAATTCTTTTTGAACCAGTCCTATACCATGTTCACCAGATATAGTTCCACCAAGAGACACGGTAAGAACAAATATCTCCCGTATCCCATCTTTTAATTTGGAATTCCAGTCCTCATCACTCATGCTTCCTTTAATTATGTTGACGTGCAGGTTCCCATCACCGGCATGCCCGTAACATATAGAATCAAAACCGAAGCGTAAACCAATTTCCTTTATTCCATGAATAAGTCTGGAAAGTTCAGCCCGCGGAACAACAGTATCCTCTTCCTTATAAATTGAATTTGACTTTACAGAGAGCGGCATAGTTCGCCTCATCCTCCAAATAGCTTCTTTCTGAGCCGCAGTATCAGCAAGGAGAACATCAAGGCAACCATGAGATTCCAGCACGGGATAAACTTTTTCGGCATCCTGCATTAAAACAGTTAAATCGTCTCCGTCAAGTTCAATCATCAAAAAGGCTCCCACTTCGGGCTTGAGATCAAATGGAAAGTTGTCATATTCAATTACCCATTCCACTCCTCTTCTTTCCATAAATTCCAGTGTGGAAGGAGTAACTCCGGTCATAAATATGGATGAAACTGCCGCACAGGCTTCTTCGTTTGTCCGAAAAGAAGCAAGCATAACGATACTCTGAGTCACCTGTGGGATTAATTTCAATACCACCTTGGTTATAATTCCCAAGGTACCTTCCGACCCAATCATTAACTGCGTTAGATTATAGCCAGCAGCATATTTCAAAGTATTAGCCCCGGTCCAGAATATTTCCCCACTGGGCAGGACAATTTCAAGATTCAAAATGTATTCTCGAATGGTGCCATATTTAACTACCCTGGGGCCACCGCTTCCGTGTGCAATGTTACCCCCGATAAAACATGATCCCTTACTGGATGGATCTACTGGATAAAACAAACCTTTTTCAGCTGCGGCATTCATGAGCACCTCTGTGATGACACCAGGCTCCACCGTAGCCTGAAGGTTTCTCTCATCGATCTCAATGATCTGGTTAAATTTCTCCATCGATACCAGCAGGCCACCGTGAACAGCTAAGGCCCCGCCGCTGAGTCCCGTTCCTGCTCCCCGTGGAGTAAGTGGGATCATATTTTCGCTGCACAATTTCATCAGTTTGGAAACTTGTTCCGAATTGATGGGGCTAACTGCAACCTGCGGATAGAAAATGAGATCTTCGGTCTCATCATGGGAATATTTTTCCAGCTGCGAACGTTCTATAAATACATTATCAGGCCCTACAATTTCTGTTACACGGGCAAGGATTGAATCTGATATTTTTTGGTACAGCATTAACGACTATAATTTACTTCTATGGTGGAATTTCTGACATCACCACCCAAAGGAGGATGCATTTTGCGGATGACCACACGTATATTCTTTACAGCCAGAAACTCATGCCTTATCTGATCGAGAATCGCATGCGCAACAGTTTCAAGCAGCTTTCTGGGTATCTTCATCTCAAATGATATGATTTGATATAATTTCTCATAATTAACGGTATTGGATAATTCATCATCTCCAGCGGAAAAAACTTCGAGTTCAGTGTCGACATCCACTATAAACTCTGTCCCTAAAACCCGCTCTTCCGCATAAAAACCGTGGTAAGCAAAAATTCGCACACCTTCGAGACTTACCTTTTGTCTGATTGTTCCCATTCAACAAAAATAAAGTATTTTGAGCATAGTGTTTTGTTTCCTTATATTGGTCTAATAAAAACTTATACCTATGCTGAAATTCTCTTGTCTTACCACCAGTTTATTGTTGACCGCCCTAATGGCAAATGCACAGGGAGGAAATCCGAAAGATACAGAATTATGGACACCAGTACCGAAAGTTGTTGCCATGTCCTCAGAATCGCAGATTGCACCTGCTGATGCAATTATCCTTTTTAATGGTAAAAATCTCGACGAGTGGGAAACCGTTAAAGACAAATCAGCCGCTAAATGGATTGTCTCTGGCGATATGTTTACAGTAAAAAAAGGCACCGGAAATATACAAACCAAAAGAACATTTAATAACTATCAACTCCATTTGGAATGGAGAATTCCCACCAATATTACAGGTGAGGGACAAGGCCGGGGAAATAGCGGTGTATTTGTAGCATCAACAGGAACTGGAGATGGAGGATATGAATTGCAGGTGCTAGATTCATATAATAATGCTACGTACAGCAATGGCCAGGCAGGAAGTATTTACAAGCAATTTATACCCTTAGTGAATGCCTCAAAGAAGCCGGGAGAATGGCAATCATACGACATAATATGGACAGCACCAATTTTTAACGACAATGGTTCCCTGAAAACGCCAGCCAGAATTACAGTACTGCATAATGGAGTACTTATTCAAAATAATACTGAAATCAAGGGAGAAACAGTATATATAGGTGCACCTAAATATAAAAAGCACGGCCCGACGCCCATCAAGCTTCAGGATCACGGAGATCCGAGTCCTGCGATAAGTTTTAGAAACATCTGGGTTCGGGAACTCTAATAGAGATATATCGGAAAGATTTATCTTGAGTTCTTGGCATCACGCTGATGCCCTTTTGCTAAGCAATTAATTTAAAGCTTGTAAGATCGCATGCAAACCATTTCTTGGTTGGAATGTTGATAAGGTCAAAGCTTTAATATTATGAGATCGATCTGGAAGGGTTCTATTGGCTTTGGCCTTGTCAACATACCTGTAAAGCTATATTCGGCTGTTCAGAATAGCAGGCTGGATATGGACATGCTGGATGGAAGAGACCATTCACGAATCAAATTCCAACGAATTAACGAAAAAACCCGCAAGGAAGTTCCTTTTGAGAAGATCGTTAAAGGCTACGCTATAGATGATGACTATGTTATTCTGGATGATCAGGATTTCGAAGATGCGAGCCCGAAGAAAACCAAGATGATTGAGTTGGAAAATTTCGTAAATCTGACCGACATCAATCCCATATATTACGAGACCTCATATTATTCTGAACCCGAAACTCAGGGAAGGAAAGCCTATGCTTTATTGCTTCAAGCGCTTATTAAATCAAGGAAAGCAGGGATCGGAAGATTTGTACTTCGAAGTACCGAAAATCTTTGTGTGATACATGCCCTGGATAAAGTTATAGTCATCAGCAAAATCCGCTTCGCTGAAGAAGTCAGGTCTATGGAAGAAATAGCTAGTCCGACGGATATTACCATCAATAAAAAAGAACTCGATGTAGGCCTGGCTTTAATTGACCAGTATACATCCAAGTTTAAGATCGACCAGTTCAAAGACGAATATACCAGCGATTTATTGAAAATCATCAAAGCCAAAGCTAAAGGCAAACGTCCGTCGATTAAGAAGCTCAAACCAGAAAAATCATCAAATGATGATCTCTACTCTCAATTAATGGAAAGTCTGAGTTCCCGAAAAGGCGCTTAGAATAATAATAACTGACATGAAAATTAAACCAAACTTCACCCTTATAAAAATGAAAAGATACCTTCTATTTGGCTTTTTAACGAGTTCCATATTCCTTGTTAATGCCTGTGCCGTTAACCCTGTGACGGGGAAAAAACAAGTCGTCCTGATGTCTGAAGCCCAGGAGATTGCTATGGGTAAAGAGGCAGACCCCCAGATAATTGCCCAGTATGGCCTTTACGAAGATCCGGAGCTACAGCAGTTTATCACGACAAAGGGTAAAGCAATGGCGGCAGTGTCGCATCGCCCGAACCTTGCGTATGAGTTTAAGATAGTAGATTCGGATGCAGTAAACGCCTTTGCAGTTCCTGGCGGATACGTTTATTTCACCAGAGGAATAATGGCTCACTTTAATAATGAAGCGGAGTTTGCAGGAGTGTTGGGACATGAAATAGGGCATATTACTGCACGACACACAGTGGCACAGCAAGCGAAAACTATGCTGGGCCAGGTTGGCTTAATAGGAAGTATGATATTGGTGCCACAATTAGGACAATTAGCAGAGCCTTTGTCACAAGGATTAGGTGTTCTGTTTTTAAAGTTCGGCAGAGACGCCGAAAGGCAGTCCGATGATCTTGGCGTGGAATATTCATCGAAGATAGGATACGATGCAACCGAGATGGCCGGATTTTTCAATACACTTGAGCGTAAAAGTGCTGGATCACAGAGTGCAGAGTTGCCAGATTTCTTGTCTACCCATCCAAACCCAGGGGACAGGAACATTGCAGTTAATCAACTTGCTATTGAATGGAAGCAAAAACTGAACCTGACAAACCCGATGGTTAACCGCGAGTCTTACTTAAGAAAGATCGACGGAATTATTTATGGTGAAGATCCTAAAGGCGGATACCTGGAAGACAATGTTTTTTATCATCCGGTATTAAAATTCCAGTTCCCTGTGCCCCAGGGTTGGAGTTACGAAAACACTCCGCAGCGTGTCCAAATGGCCCCCAGAGATGGCCGTGCTTTGATGATGATGACTTTTGCTCCGGGTAAAACGCTTGATGAGGCTGCAAATGCAATGGTTCAGCAAAACAATCTACAGGTTCTGGAATCAAATAGAGTAACTGTTAATGGCATGAACGCATTGGCGCTGGTAGCAGACGTAAGGCCTCAGCAGCAGGGTCAGGCATCGTCAGCAAGAACCTTAACGTATTTAATTGAATATGGAGGCAATATATATATGCTGCTTGGAGCGTCTTCGCCTGCTGACTTCAATAACTACTCTCAAACGTTCTCACAAACGATGCGGAACTTCAGACAGCTTACCGATGCTCAAAAGATAAATAAGCTGGCAGATCGCATAAGGATAAAGACGGTTAAACAAGCAGGCACTTTGCAACAAGCACTTGCCAGCTACAATGTTCCCCAAAAACGTCAGGAAGAATTATCTGTCCTTAATGGTATGAGTTTGACAGACCGGGTTGCACAGGGATCACTAATTAAGATTCTAGATAAATAAAAAAACGATAACATAAAAAAGCCCGGATGTCATAAACATCCGGGCTTTTTTATGCCTTCGCAGAAGGTAAATCAATGATAATTATATATCATTCTCGCGCTCAACCTTTTTAGTAACCGTCACGCGGTCAGTAGTTCCTGCTGAAGTCTTACTTCCGCTGCTGCGGGTTAAGGCAACAATGATGACAATTAGGATTGCCGCACCTACAATCCATACCCATGGTTCGACCGAAGTGGTTTCAGTCGTGACAGAACTGCTGGATCTGGTAGAAGTTGAAGTGCTTGAGCTATCCTGTGCATATACCATTGCACTGTTAAATGCCAGGAAAAGGATAGCATACAGACTTTTCAATTTTGTTAATTTAAACGTTTCCATTAGTTTTTAGTTTAGTTAATACTGGGTTAATATTTAGTTATTATCTGAACGTATATCTATCAAAAAAGTTTCCAATCCTCTTCATCCTTTTTTATCACTTGTTCAAAAGATCAACCTGAAGGATATTCCCTTCCTTCTCATCCTTCTTATTCCCTTCATTGGAAATGAACATTGTTCCATTATCGGCGAAGGTAATTCCTTCTGGCTGAGGGAATTCTTTTTTATCAAGTTTATAAAGAGAAAGTAATTTACCCTCAGGGCTCATAATAAGCAGTTTTGGAACTGTGCCTTCAAGAATGTAAATACTACCGTTAAGCGGATTAATATCTATATCTGAAGGGCTTATTAAGTTCTTAGTTTTTTCTTCATCTACCTGCTCGAAGATCGCATCTTTCAGGTTGATTTTATAAACTGGTGTGGAGGACATAGCTTTCGACGTAAGATCAAAGCCGTAAATTCCTTTATAATCTTTACTAAAGGAATCTTCCTCTTTTACAGCAACGAGAAGCCTGTTATTTTTATCATCATAAGCAAGACTTTCGCAATCCTGCTTTTTACCGAGGTGAGTCTTATACATTTTAACATTGGGCTTATCGCTTGCGAAATTCTCAACGCCAAACAAAGTTCCATCCGCTCGAAGCACATAGAGATTCTTCCCTACAACCGCAACTCCTTCGTAATCTCCATTCGGGCCAAAAGGTATTTCTTTTTCGATTTTATTTAGACGGGCGTTAAATATGAAGATTTTTCCAAGTTCATCTTGAACACATGCGAAACGATCAGCGTCCATCCAGGCTATACCAGATACTTCCAGTAATTTCTCAGGCAATAACCAGCTGATCATTACCTTCGCAGCCGACTCATTATCGAAACCTTTTAAGTCAATCTTCTCAGTTTTATCTGAGCCTTTCTTCGACTTGGTGTCTTTCTCATCCCAGGTTGCGAACCGGATCAATACGGCTAAAACTATGGGAATCACTATAATAGCTATAATTTTAACGGGAGTTTTGTCTATCATTAATTTCTTATCTAGTTTTCGGCTTCAGGCCTGAGCCCATATTTCATTAACTATTTAACTCTCGACCAGGTTTGAGTCTTGCCAATCAGGCTAATACCCATAAAAGCTCTGACTTCCAGTTTCCCGCCTGGACCCATCGATAACTTACAGTCATACGTTTTGCCGGTACGGGGATCATAAACGGTTCCGCCGTCCCAAACCCCATCGCCTTTGTAGACGAAATCACTTAGAGCTTCCATCCCTATAATAGGCTTCGACTTTAAAGCCTCTGAGGGATTGTTTTTATCGGTTTTTGGCTTTCCGGATTCGTCTTCTCCGTCCTTCAACCAGACAATCCTACCATTGTAATTTTCCCCGCCTTTAGATATTCGTATCCGGGCACTTCCATGCTCACTTTGCCACATTCCAAGCACCGCATCGCCATTTTGGGCTAAGCAAGGTATTGAAAAAAATACTGGAATCAGCAACGTTAAAATCAACTTGAACTTCATAGCAGATATAATTAGGTAGATGATGTGTGCCCATCAAATGTTTAATTTAAGTGGACAGCTTATCCCGCCTTTAATACAAAAACAATGCCGGGGAGGTTCTAATTATTTATAAAGTTCAATATTTCCGGTATGGTGGAGTGCTTAGGATTTTGCCGGAAAAGGCGGTAAACTCATCCAATGAGTGAAGTCGTCGAGCGACACTTTATCATTAGCTACCACAAATTTGTGATACTTTTCGCTGTAATAACCGAAGTATATTTGTCCTCCATCAAACAAAAGAACATCTTTTGCTTGCTCTGG
>NZ_JBASJU010000394.1:0-4311 GCF_049655485.1 Daejeonella sp. | reverse complement strand
ATCATAAAAAAAGGGCTGAATTCCAGCCCTTTTTTTATGATGTATGATATGCGATTTAGGTTTCTTACTTAGTCTTCTTTGGTGCTTTAGATTTGGGCTGGCTGAATTGTGGTTTACCCTTAGAAATAATTTCAGGAGCTCCAACCAGAGTCATCGCCGAACGGAAACCCATTTCAGCACTCGTTTCATCCTGTTGCATAAAACGTCGGGTCGCAGGGTTTAACCAGTAAGCTCTGTCATTCCATGATCCACCCTTGTAAACCCGGGACCGGTCATTAACTAAGGTAGTTACACCATATAAGTTCCCATTTACAGAGTCTAAATGTCCGCGGAAATCAGGGTTGTAAGGCTTACCTGCGATAGCTGATGAGTCCTGAGCAACCTGGTTACTTTGCATCTCAGCCCAGGATTGTTTTTTACCAGCTGGTGCCGGATCTTTAATGGGGCGTCCATATTTATCTTTTGCGTAAGTACCTTTCGCACGGTCAGCTAAACGTTTATTTACAAATTCATTTCCTCTGAATGGATTAAAATCTGCAAAATCTTCAAAGGTTAGCTTACGATAAACATCAGCTGTCCACTCGTTTACATTACCAGCCATATTGTATAAACCAAAGTCGTTTGGAATATAACTTCTTACCGGAGCAGTTATATCGGCTTTATCATTCAGATAACCCCCTGTTCCCATGTTATCTCCTTCGCCACGTTTAAAGTTGGCCAAGATCATACCCTGCGTCTTCTTTTTAGGAGAACGTACACCTAAACCATTCCAGGGATAGATTTTACCATCAGCAATATTTTCGTATTCTGTATTGCCCGCAAGTGATAATGCAGCATATTCCCATTCCGCTTCTGTTGGTAAGCGATAAGGTTGTTTAAGTACTCCGTCCTCTAAACGAACTGGTCTTGTAGGTCCACCTTTGCCTGTTGTTGCAGTACCGCTTTCAGCTGCATTCGGATTAAGATCTTTGGGCATCTTCTTCCCATCGATTCCTTCACCCTTGTATTGGCCATTTAAATAGATATCTGTATTAAAGGGGTCTGTCGATGTCGACACTGTCGTTGCTGTTCCTGCCTTACCTCCCCCTGCTAATGTTTTATAGTCAAGTAATATTCCGCGGGATCTTAAAATTTCTTCGTTTACCCTGTCAGTTCGCCAATCACAGTAAGCATTTGCTTGTTCCCATGTAACTCCTACAACCGGATAATCCTGGAATGCCGGGTGGCGGAGGTAGTTGTTAACGTATGGTTCATTATAAGAAAGCGGTTGTCTCCAAACCAGTGTGTCTGGAAGTGCATTATAATAGTATTCCGCGTCATTAGCATAATTTCTCCGGATCCAATACAAATACTCGAGCCAGTCAACATTAGATACTTCTGTCTCATCCATGTAAAAAGAAGCTACAGTCACTCTTCGCCGAACATTATCGAACTCATAACCAAGATCCTGATTTAGACTTCCGCCCATTACAAATGTTCCACCCTCAATTGCTATCAGACCCGGGCCAGGTCCTGCCTTCACTTTATTGTTTACCTGGAATCCCCCGTTGTATTTATCGTTATAGGCCATGCCTGTTTTAGAGGAATTGCCACTCTTTTTTTTACACGAGGATAAAAAGCCTAACAATAGAAGGACTGTGGCAAAAATTAAGGATATTCTTTTCATTACTTGCAATGTAATTGGAGCACTAATTATTAAAAATACGAAAATTGAGTAATATCCCGACGGATATTTAAGGTCTATTTAAGCCCGCACTAACAGCAGTTATTCTATTCAAACGAAAAATCTAAATTAAGGTTACAAGTCTTATTTTTCAATCAACGAAGAAAACGATTTATTGCGTTATTTATTGTTTAATTCTGGTTTCCTTTTTTCATTTACGTTATCAGAGTTGACAATTTGCTAAACTAAGTTATACAAAATAAATATACTTTATTTATCATATTAAAAATATTTCTTTATAGTTAATTAAAAAAGTTCTTCATAATGTATTATTCCTGCTGAGAAAACGTTCTATGTACTCTTCGTGGGGGTTATATTTACAAAATGCTTATATTTAAACACGCCAGAATATAATTTTGATCCAGCTTTTACATTGGGGTAATGATTAACAAACTCTCATTTTGCTGTTATGTGGTTTTGGCGGTGGCCGGGGTTCCCGGCCTGCTTATAGCCCAGGTTCCGCAAAGCGACGGGAAACGTACAAATACCATACAAACTGCGGCTCCATTTTTATTAATAGCTCCTGATGCACGCTCAGGTGCTATGGGCGATGTAGGTGCAGCCACATCTCCTGATGCAAATTCAAGTCATTGGAATCCTGCTAAACTTGCTTTTTTAGATAAGCCTACCGGAATTTCTGCTTCGTACACACCGTGGTTAAGGAATCTTGTCCCTGATGTAGATTTGGGGTACCTTTCTGCATTTCATCGTCTCGACGATCGGAATACCATAGGTGGTTCCTTAAGGTATTTTTCTTACGGCTCGATTCAGCTTACCGATGACAGCAGAAATGACATAGGTGTTTACAGTCCAAATGAATTTTCTATAGACGGCACTTTTTCCCGAACATTCGGGGAGAATTTCTCACTGGGTACCGCTGTTAGATATATTCGTTCCAGTTTAAGTAATGGTCAGTTTAACGGTCAGGATATCCAGCCTGCAACAGCCCTTGCTGCGGATGTTTCCGGTTATATGAGAACAGGAACAGTAATGTTTGGGAAAGATACTGAATTAGCCTTAGGCATGAACATTTCCAATATCGGAACGAAGATGAACTATTCTGATGGCAGCTCCAGATCATTCCTCCCGACTAATATGAAGTTAGGAGGGGCTTCAACTTTTAATATCGACGATTTGAGCCAGTTTACCGTTGCGTTGGACCTCAATAAACTGCTGGTTCCTACAAATCCAATAAGAGATACTGATGGTAAAATTATTAGTGGTAAGGATCCGGATAGGTCAGTACCCGCTGGAATCTTCGGATCATTTGGGGACGCTCCGGGCGGTTTTTCAGAGGAACTAAGCGAAATAAGCTATTCGCTCGGCACCGAATATTGGTATAATAAACAATTTGCGCTTCGTTCCGGATATTTTTATGAAACTCCTTCTAAAGGAGATCGCAGATATTTTACTTTAGGTGCAGGATTAAAATACAATGTATTTAATCTCGACTTTGCCTATTTGCTTGCGAATCAGCAAAAGAGCCCTCTGGCTCAAACCCTCCGTTTTTCCCTGGTGTTTAATTTTGAAAAATAGTTAATGAAAATTAAAGTAGGATTTGGATTTGACGTGCATCAACTTGCCGCAAATCATCCATTTATTATGGGCGGAGTAAATTTGGAGCACCACTCCGGAGCATTTGGCCATTCCGACGCTGACGTATTAGTACATGCTATCTGTGATGCCCTGCTGGGAGCCGCTAATCTTCGCGATATCGGTTTTCATTTTTCTAATACTGATGAAAGATGGAAAGGCATCAACAGTTTAATTTTATTAAAAGAATGTGTAGCGCTCTTAAAAGAGAAAGGCTGGGTTATTGGAAATGTGGATGCCATGCTATGTTTGGAAGCACCCAAAATAAACCCGCACATCCCGCAGATGAAGGTAAACATTGCCGCTGCAGCTGGAATCAGTGAAGAAGACATTTCTATAAAAGCAACAACGAATGAGACCATGGGCTTTATCGGCCGTCAGGAAGGGGTTGTTGCATATGCAGTGTGCCTGATTGAAAAAGAGAAATAATCAGTTTTTGTTTTGGGGTAATTTTATATCTGAGAAATCCGCAGCACATTTGCCGCAATTACTTGCGCAGCCTTTTTTACTTGAAAGACTGCGATAAATCATGCGTCCCAATGCGTAAATAGCGAAGGTAAAAACTAAAAAGACTAAAATCAATTGCAAGTCCATGCTGCAAATTTACGGAAAGTGAAAGTTTATTTGGTCGTGTGCCTGTAATTTTTGCATGGAAACCTTCCTGTTTTGAAATTCAACTACGGACCTCAGCCCAGTTTTTCAAAGCCCCGAAGGGATACACTTTAGATTCTCCTTTATAAAACGTACCTTTGCAAAAAATTTTAGAACAAATTTTTAATGCAAAAAATAAGGAATATAGCGATCATCGCTCACGTTGACCACGGCAAGACTACTTTGGTTGATAAAATTTTACACCAAACTAATCTGTTTCGTGATAATCAGGAAACTGGTGACTTAATACTTGACAACAATGATCTTGAACGTGAGCGTGGAATCACTATCGTTTCAAAGAACGTTTCTGTAAGCTATAAAGGGGTAAAAATTAACATAATTGA
>NZ_JBASJU010000393.1:0-1646 GCF_049655485.1 Daejeonella sp. | reverse complement strand
GGAAAGAACTCCTGTTAAGAGGATTTAGGTGGATGGACATAAAACGCCTGAATAAAGAAGGTGCGAATATTTCCCTGATAAGATTACTGAACGGAAACACATATACCCTGCCCCCAAATGATCCCGGATTTGCATTGCCGTTGCCGGAAGATATTCAGGTGTTCATTCCGAATTAACAAAAAAGCAGAAGGGGATTCCTCCCCTTCTGTTTCATCTGATTTATGGTCGCTTTTGTGTCGACATATCAGCTACCTCTCCGGCAGTATATTGACTCAGGAAATCCTTTAATTCCCCCTGATTGCTTGCAAGAACAGAGATTGAACAAGGACTTGGACCGTTAACGGCACAATCTTCAGGGGTTGAACCGGTGTTTCTCCACAACTCAGCCTCCAGAATCTGAGCTTCACTGCCGGTAAAATACCAGATAGTTTCCAACGTTGCGGATTGCTCCGGCTGATTATTATTCAGCATCGTAAACGCACTAACAGTAGCCGCAGTAATCAGTAAAGCGACTATTAACAATAAATTGATTTTTAAACTTTTCATCTTTTCGAACTTTTTATAAATCAAAAAAGGGCTCCAAAAACTTTATATTTACAATACAAAAAATGGTTGTGCCTGCTTAGGTGGGCGCCCCGGAAAAAGGTCATTCGAAAAGGATGGCCTTTTTCATTTACTTGCAGTTTACAGCCCCGCGCTGGAATACAGTAAACTTTTTCCGGTAAATAATTGGCTGAACCACCACGGGCGTGATGGATATCTTTTGGACAAGGAATTGGAGAACGATCAAACGGAATACCCTGAACGTATTAAACAAGCCCATAACAAACAGCAGCACCCAGGCTTGACCTGATTCAATGCTTGCTAATAAGTTGCGATATGTCTTGTTCAAATTCATAGCATCTAAATTTAATCCGTTTAGGTACGTAAGCACTGACTAGCTGCCTGCGGCAGGCAAAGCCGACCACTGATTACTGTTTACGGTACCCACTTACACTCCTTCAAACCCAGGATCCTTGACCCAGATTACCCACTTTGTAGATCCTATGCACTATCGCTGCGCCCCTGCGTTCCCTACGTATTCCGGTAAATCTAGCACCGGTCAGAATACATTTAACCGCCCGGAAAGGGCGTCAAAACTCCGGTGTCACCGCGCTGGCTCGAACATTCCTTTAAATAATACTGAATGATCTATATTTGAATAGCTATTCATAAAAGCATGTGTTTGATGATGTAAAGAAAAAGGACTAAAAGCATAAAAAATCATCTTTTACTTTTTCTTGAAATTTATTTTTTACTCAGGATATATCGCTGTAATGACCGTGAATATCTAATCTCATGGCCATCTTGCCTGAGCTGATTAAGCCATGCCGAGATCGTCCCTTCCCGGCAACTGAAAAACCTTGCGGCTTGCTTCCTGGAAAGGAGCTTTCCTTTTTCAACCATGCTCAACAGGATTTCCAGGGTTTGCTTATGGGTACGATAAGAGGTCATTCTTTGAAAAGTTCACTATTTATTTCGACCAACCACATTCATTTACACGAACCCGCGGATTTGCTTGATGAACGTGCCTCTATGCGTGATCAAAAAATTATTTGATCGAATTTTGGCTAATTCAGTAGTAAAGATGGCCAGCGGGTATGTTG
>NZ_JBASJU010000392.1:0-9761 GCF_049655485.1 Daejeonella sp. | reverse complement strand
CAGCTGGTACCACCGGAAAGCCTCAGAGAAATCTGGGGCTTTTTTGATTTAAAAAATTCGAATTTCATTGCCAAATGGGTATTAAAAACGATAAAGTGTGGAAAGCAGTATTTTCGAACCGTTTAGCAAGTATAGTCCTAAGTGGCAGGAGGGCTATTTAAACAGCCGTAATTTGAAAGCCCTAAGTTTCCAGTTAATTTTTTCAAACAGCTTAGGATTTTTGATGCCCAGATATTCGCAAACCCGCGCTTCCGTTTTTAAATATCGTGGAAGCCATGAGCCCATGAAGTGGTGAATACAAATTGTATTATTCGTGATCTCTATTTGTCCGGTCCAATAATCCTTAGGGCTAAAGAACTCGCTGGGCAGCACTCTAAGCTCAAAGGGGTCATGGGAGTATATGACTGCCTCTTGCGAATCTTTTACGGGAATAATTTTAAAGTGCGGGGCTAGTGCCTCCATGATGACTAGCGGCAGAATCTTGGTTTCTAATCTGCCTTTTTTTACAAATGTTCTCTGGTCGTAGTGAGAAAGGCACTGTTTCACCCATGGCGAATGCCTTTCCGCTCCAAATGCCGCCATCTCGAAATACTCTCCTTGTTTTTCGAAACATAGCATAGAATTTAGATGAAGAAAAGGATCAAATGATTTGATAACTTCCACATCCATATCCAGGTATATCCCTCCATAATTATAAATCGCGTAAAGCCTGATATAGTCGGCGGCGAAGGCAAACTTTTCATGTTTCACTGTATCCTTCACCCATTGGCTATTATTGATATCAAATCTGTCAAAGTTCCATAAAATAAACTCATAATCGGGTAGCTGCTTTTTCCAGCTTTTCAAGTAGACTTCTAGCTTTGGGGGGATCGGATCAGTACTCAGCCAACAATAATGTATAATCTTTGGTATCATCGTTTTCTCGAAGCGTTTTCTAGTTAGTTGCGATTTTGGAAAACCTCGTTTTCAGTTTTAGGAAAGGTTTTTCGAGTAAGAAATATGATAGCGAGGCTATGCCGATCGTAACCAAAAGGGCGAAAGTATAAAGTAAGAGGTTAGGGCCGCTATTATTAAAGTTAAACGAAAGATCCTTCAGGAAATGAATGCTGATACCGATGGATAATTCATGATACATATACAGGCCAAAAGAGATTTGACCAAGATAATTAAGGATTTTATTCTCCAGTTTGAAGATAGTGGCAGGGTTTGACGATAAATTCAAAATGATAATACCGAACAGGCTCGAATAAATTATTTGGTTTAAAGCCGGAATTTGGAAACCTGTTCCCAGGAGAGCGATTATGGCTATATAGGCAAATATTTGCAGGTATTTATTGAAGAGAATTTTAATTAAACCGACTTTTTTTCGATGGAGGATATATGCGAAAATAGCGCCGATGATCATACATTCGAATCGGGTAAAATACATGATATTAAGACCTATTTGAACTATCTCATCTGCTTGATTATTCGAAATAAGTAGGATCAAACTCAAAATAACCTTTATCAGATAAATTCCGATTAAAAGAACGATAAACAAGCGTAAAGGCTTTTTGGTCCTTGAAAGTAACCATGGCCAGGCTAGATAAAACTGCTCTTCAACTCCGATCGACCATGCAGGCGAAATATAAGGGGTGTGAGGAAATAAAACGTATGAAACATTTGGCAATAAAAGTAGAAATAGCAGAAGTTTCGAGTAGAAGTCATCATTAAGATTACCGGAGAGAGAATCCTGCAGATATGGAATATGCGGAAAAATGAAAAAGCCGGCCAGTACAACTGTATAATACAGTGGCCAGATTCTTAAAATTCTCCGCAAATAGAACTGGCCGAGAGAAATTTTACCGGTGACATCTTTTTCGATAAATAATAGATAGGTGATAAGAAAGCCACTAAGAACGAAAAAGAATGTGACAGCAGAGCCGCCTAATGCGTAAACTGTAGGTGTATAATAATAATTTTCAAAGCCATTTCTTGACTTTAGAAGTTCTACATGTGAAGCGAAAACTAAAAAGGCCGCGAGAAATCTTAATGCATTCAATCCCGGGAAGTAAACTTTCACTTTCTTTTCAATCATACCTTTTGTTAACTAAGAAAGGCACTTCTTGTTTGTTTAACTTCGTTAATCTTAACAATTCGGTAACATTTAATTCGCGATTTTCCAACAGATTTCTTTACTTTGTGGTTATATAAAAAACATTCCCATTTGTGGGATAAGTGAAGCAGTTCAATTTTTAACGATTTATTTGTTGTTGCGATGATGTTTGATCTCATATTGGCAATTGGGACTGAGGAACTGATTTTGAATTCAGTAATGTTTATATTACTCTGTTTTGGATCTTTATTATGGCCTTTGTCAATAATTGCTGTGTTGTGGGGTTTTTATGACGGATTCCTTCCAGCTGTTCATCAAAAAGAATATTCTAGAGCTGCAATAATCTTGCTTATTCTCCTGATTACATGCATTGTAATTGTTATATCACTTCAAAAGGCAGTCTACCTCACCGCTTACATAGTTCCTGTAATCCTTGTTTACTTCTATATAAACAAATACGGTAATTCAAGCGAAGGCATAATTGTAACCGACTATCATAACAATTAAGCGTCTTTTTTTTTCATCATCCCGTCTTTCGATCTATAAACAATTCCGGACCCAACTTGTTTAATATTAATGAAAGTACAGGAGCTTAAGAAAGAAGATTTAGAAAATTGCGCGAACCTGATCATTAAAGCTTATAACGGTCGTCCCTGGAACTACCAGTGGACCTTTTCCAAAGCCATGCTATATTTAACCGAACTTTTCGAATCTTCACGATTTGTTGGATTTGTTATTTACGAAAGAGGAGAACTTGTAGGAGCAATGTTTGCACATGTCAAAACCTGGTGGATAGATGATCAGCTAATGATCGACGAACTGTTTGTTTCGGCTCAGGAACAAGGAAAAGGTTATGGACAAACATTAATGAATTCTACAAAAGAATACGCGAATAACAATAATATTGGAAGCATTACCTTAATGACTCAAAAGTATATGCCAGCTCTTTCCTTCTATGAAAAAAATAGTTTTTTTAAAGCTGAGCAATATGTGCTGATGTTTTTAGAAACTGCCGGGCTTCGGGCTCCTAAAGATATTATGCCGCTTCTCCTTTTGTCAGCAGTTATCTAAGGCGTATTGAAGAGCACGGGCAAACTCCCGGGCATGTGGGTCCAGCAGCATTGTTTTGTGATCTCCAGGAACTTCATAGATTTTGACTCCCTTTTGTGCATATTTCCTCCAGCCGAGATAATGGAAGTCATTTACAAAATAGATTCTTTCTTTTGCCCTGAACAAATGCACGGTATCATTGAAAGGCCTTAACGTGTAATTCTGAAATGCGTAAAGATGTTTTTCCGTGATTTTGTCAAGCCGGGTATAAAATGTATTCGGATCCATCGTCTTTATTCCCGTAAGTTTGCTGACAGCGGTCTTGACGGCCCTGTTTAATAAGAACGATTGATATTTTATGGTTGTTGCCGGTTTGGAAAATAATGATTCCATTATCCAAAGGAATTTCGGCCCCTGATTTTTGATTTTATTCCACAAATTATTTGGCCATTTCCTATACTTTTCTGAATCAACTGCATTGGTATCAAAAATAGCCAGCATTTTAACTTCCTTTCCCATTGCCTCGAGCTGATTTCTCATTTCAACAGCAACATAGCCCCCGAAGGAATACCCAGCGATAGCATAAGGTCCAGACGGATTGTGTTCCAGTATCTCTTTGATGTATGAACTTGCAATTTCGTTCATGTCATCTAAAGGATCTTCCAAGCCGCTTAGTCCTTTAGCCTGTAATCCAAAAACAGGTTGTTCCGGATCAACGAATTTGGCGATGCTGCTGAAATTAAGGACATTCAGACCGCTACCGTGAATGATATAAATGGGTATTTTGCTGCCGGAATCCTTAATCGCTACTAATGATTTCCATTGGTTTTCTAAATTCGATGGTCGAACTTCATTAGAGGATAATAATGAATTTATGGTTGGATACTTGAATAAAATAGACAAGGGAAAACGTATGCCTATTTCTGCTTCCAGTTTAGTTATCATCCTGACAGCCATTAATGAATGACCTCCCAGTTCGAAAAAATTATCGTGGATACCTACTCTTTCAACCCCAAGTATCTCTTGCCAGATTTCGACAAGCTTTAACTGCTGTTCTGTTCTAGGGGGGGCATATTTAGCACCGGTTTCGGTAATTTCAAGATTTAATAATGCTTTTTTATCAATCTTTCCATTGGAGGTCAGCGGGAATTCCTTAAGTTCTTCGAATATAGAAGGAATCATATATTCAGGAAGTTTGCTTTTTAAATAAGCCAGAATTTCCTTTCTGTCGAAACTTTCTCCATTAGGTACTATAAAGGCAATCAGATTTTTATTTCCATCAGCATCAGTTCGGGCGGTTACAACCGCCTGATTGACCAGACTGGATTTGTTGAGTACATTTTCTATCTCACCCAGTTCTACACGAAATCCTCTGATCTTGATCTGGCTGTCTTTACGGCCTAAGAATTCTAAGTTTCCGTCTGGCATCATTCTGCCGAGATCTCCCGTCCGATACATCCTTCCGCCAGCTTTCGAATTAAAGGGATCTTCAAGAAAAGAGTGATGCGTTTTTACCGGGTCGTTTGCATACCCCTTTGCCACACCTACACCGCCAATAAAAAGATCGCCCATAACGCCAACAGGCACCGGGCTAAGTTGCTCATTAAGTACGTAAAAGAAGTTATTTGCTATAGGCTTTCCATAGGGTATACTTTTCCAGGATGTATCCAGTTTTTCAACTTCGTAAAAATTCGACCATACAGTTCCTTCCGTCGCTCCTCCAAGACTAATTACCCTTGCATTTGGAAAGTGGCTTTTAATCTCCCGTGGCAATTGAATAGGAATCCAGTCGCCGCTTAAAAATACCAGCCGAAGAGAATTCAGGACAAAATCTTCTTTGCCCGATTTTAACTCTTTAACCAGGTAGTTCATAGTGGTGGGAACCGAATCCCAAAAAGTGATTTTATACTCAACAAGGAACTTTTTTAGTTTTTCAATGTCTATTACTTCCTGCTGGCTTGCAATTACTACCGCACCTCCTGCAGACAGTAGACCAAAAATATCGTAAACCGAAAGATCGAAACACATGGAGGTGATAAATAAGACACGGTCATTGGTGTTAATATTAAATGTCTTATTGACCCATTCTATCAAATTAACTGCAGAATGATGTTCGATCATTACACCTTTTGGTACGCCGGTAGACCCAGATGTATAAATAGTATAAGCCAACTGATTGCTTGGCACCTGTATATTCAAATTCCCCGAATCAAAATGTTCCAGATCGGCCTTGTTTAATTTTATGACTTTGAGGTCTGAAAACAAGTCTGCTTCCGGGTAATCTGCATCGGTGATTACATAACTGGCTGAAGATTGATTTAGTATGTATTTTTGCCGGTCAGCGGGGTATTCCGGATCAATAGGAATATAAGCGCTGCCTGTCTTCATAATCGCATACATGCCAATGATCATGTCAAAATCACGGCCGGCCAAAAGTCCGATATTACTTCCTGGCTTAACACCCTGGCTAACTAAATATCTGGCTAACTTATTGGCACGTTCGTTCAGGTTTCGGTAACTAAGGCTATTTTCGAGTCTTATCAGAGCGGTAGCTTCGGGCGTTTTCACCACTTGTTCCTCAAAAAGGTCTACGATAGTTTTTTGATCAGAATAATTTGTGATTGTGTCGTTAAAATTCTCAAAGAATAATATTTCATCTTCCGGAATCATTGCGATCGCACCGATCTTTTGCTGAGCGGATACTGAGGCTGAATCCAAAAGATTTATATAGTATTTAACCATTTTTTCAATACCCTGCTTATCATACAAGGAAGTGCGGTAGGTAATCTCCCCCTGAAGCCCTTCGGGAGAAATAAGAATTTTAAAATTGAGATCAGACCCGGCAGTGAAATCCTCGGACGGGCTTTTTAAAGATAACGGAGCAGGATTTATCAGGCCGCTCTCATGCTCAGCAGAGAACCGGATGTCTAAAGGATTGAAATTTGATGTTCCTTGGCCGGCATCAGCACCTAAAATATCATTTAAGTTCACCGGCTGATGATTCAATGCTTCAGTAATAGTAAGTTCAATCTGCGTCAGGAAATCTGAGAATAGCATCTCTCCATCAAGATGCGATTTAAGGGCAAGTGTATTCGATGAATATCCCACAATCCCGTCCATAGAAACAGTTCTGGATAAATGGGTTCCAATACATAGATCGGATTGATTCGTGAAACGATACAGCATTATTTTAAAGACTGCCAATAAAGTAGTCGTTAAACTCGTCCGATGGTTGCTGTTTAGTATATTAAGTTGTTCCCCCGCTTCTCTGCTGATTGAAAAAGAGAATGTTTCTTCCTGGTCATGTGGAAAGGTTAATTTTCCAAACGACGGTCCTGAGGGAACAATTATTTCGTTCAACTTTATCGGGGAAATTCCCTGTAACTTCGCTTTCCAATACGCTATATGTTGATCAGGCAAAGGTCCTTTAAAGATTTCCGACTGTTTTTCGGGTGAAACCAATTTCATTAGTAAGCTATAATTTTTAGCGTATTTTCCCTTAGGTTAAATTCAATTCTTTAACAGTAGAATTAAGTTTTTGTGTGCATCGTAACTCTCAAACTTACTTAAGCAGTGATTTATTAAAGGTTATTTTTTTATCACCGCCCTTAAAGGCTACGCTAGCAGCATAATATTCATCTGCTTCAAAACTATAAACTGTCCAGCTTGCATAGCTATTTAACACTCTTTGGTTAACAAGATGTGTGCCGTTTAGGCAAGGAATGCCTTTCAGGTCATCCGGAATACCCTGGGATGTCGCTTTTACCAGTGCTTCTTTTCTTGTCCACAATTTATGAAAAATTTCGTTCCAAGGATTGTGACCTGCAATAAAAGTTATCTCAGCCTCCGTAAATATGTTATACATGTCCTCTTTCTGTATAGTCATGTGCCTGTAATATTCTACATCAATACCCACTTCCTCATCGCATACAGCGATTAAAATGCATTTTCCGGAGTGAGATACGTTGAAATGAATGAAGGAGTTTTGTATGTACGGTTTCTTATTTTTGCCAAAGGAAAATGATAATTTTCCGGGTTCGATATTTAAATACCTGCTAAGGAGCGACTTCAATAAAGCCTTGCTGGCAATGAACATATGGCGATCCTGCTCATTATAAAACTTCGCAGATTTGGCTTTCTCTTCATCATTAAGGAGTTCATAAAGTTCCGGAATAGTGTCTATATATGAGTTCAGATCAAATCGCCATATTTCGATCATCCCGGGAGTCAGATTGCCAGGTTGGGCGTTCGACCAATACACGGTCGGTATATCCCCACATTCGACGTTCAATAAGGCATTAACAGGACTATCCAAAAGCAAATTTCACAGGATGATTGATTCCTGTGGATAAATAACATTTGGCAGGCCTGAAAGTTTTTTTTGACCGGGGACCGAAAACGGTGAAGTTTTATCTTTGGTCAGATTATCTGGAGATTCCGTGAAATCGATAAGATATGGTTGATTTCATTTTCAGTAAGCGTTTTGTTGGTTTTCAAAATGCAGGCTACCGGAAAATCAGAATTCTCAATATTCATAGTAGAAATCTCCCCTTCAAACATTTGGCTAAGCGTCGCAATTACAATTTCGGCTTCCCGACATTTGCTTTTCAAAAAGATATCTCTCTGTTCTTTGTTCGCATCACCGAATTCTTCGTAATTTATCCCGTATATAGGGTTATAGATTATTGTAGACACTACTGCAGTACTAATTTGATAATCGCTATCCATCGGGGTGTCGAAAGAATTCAAATAGGATATATCAGTTTTTAACTTTTTCATAACCAATTGAAGACATAGGATAGTTTGTGTACGAAAATCAGAATGATTTTAGACATTTCCAAATTTATTAAGGCAGAATAAATTTAATTACGAGGATGGAAACTACAAAACCCCCCAAGGCAATGAATTTGCAGGTTTTATTTTCGCTTCGATTTTTCCCAGGCAGCAGACTGAGCGCCTTTGTAGTAACGAAATGTCCCGGCAATTACAGCATAATTCATCATGCTAAAATAAAAAGGGATGAATGCAGCTTTTAATTTGATTTTCTTGCTCTCTAAAAACCATCCAAGTAGGGCTGCGATGTAAAAAGATATCTGCAGAAAGAGTGTGATTAAATATAATCCGTACTCCGGATAACGGATGACGATTAATATATTGAGAATGAACAATAATATCATTAGCCAGGGTGTCAGTACCCAGCGTAATAGCCGGTGACTAAAATATTGGAAAGTCAGTAAGGGGTTGTTCAATGGATTAGCGGCTTTTTTTAACCTGTACACCGATTGTATGCCACCTGCTGCAATTCTAATTTTTCTCTTAAGTTCTTCTCCTGAATCGGCGGATGCGGTTTCGAGAGCATAAGCATTAGGCTCATATGCAATGATATATCCTTTTTCAGCGATACGCATGGCTATCATATGATCGTCGATAATCGTATCTGTTTCTACTGGCTGATACAAATCGGTTCGAATACTGAAAAGCTCGCCCGCGGCCCCGACATTAGAATAGAGTTCGTAATCCCATTTTTTAAGGGCCGACTCGTATTTCCAATAGAATCCCTCACCTGCAGAACTTGCATCGGCGGACTGGTTAACCATAATTTTCTTTTCGCCAGCTACTGCTCCAATCTTAGGGTTCTGATAGTGCTTCACTAATTGGGTAAGTGCATCCTTATTTAAAAATGTATTAGCATCCGTAAAAACGGTAACTTGTCCGGAGACAAAAGGCATAGCCCTTTTTATGGCTGCCATTTTTCCAAGGCGCTGATTTTCGTGCAGCAAAGATATTTCGGGGTGTTTGGCTACTAGTTCAGGGGTGCGGTCGGAAGATCCATCGGTAATAAAAATAAATTGCACTTTATTTTTAGGATAATTTAATTCCAGGCAGTTTGCGATTTTTTCTTCTATAAGATCCTCTTCGTTGAATGCCGCAACCATAACTGTAACCGTGGGTAAATCATATAATTGTGAGAATAGAAAGGGTTTTCTAAATATTCGTTTTACCCTAACCAGGGCGTAAAGTAAAATCCCATAACCAAAGAAAGTATAGAATATTATAAAAAAGGAAATCCAAAACGCTAAAATCATGTTTATTCAAATATATTGGGATGATGCTGATAATTTCAAAAATGAAATCATACCTGTCAAGAGGTTTTTATAGTTTCAATGTATAAATCCGCACTTTAAACCTTTTCGTCGTTACAACATGAAAGCTATACTATATGTTTTGTCGATTTCTTTTATACTTCAAAATTGTGTAAACAGAAGCGATAAAGATTCCATTTATTCGGTCACCAACCCACATGTGAGCGAAAAAAATAAAATCAAGTTTAATGACATGCTTGGGGTTAATGTTTATGAATGGAATTTTTTGCAGGATCCAAATTCACCAGGAGCTGGCTCTACGATTTTCGAGCCCAAGATGTCTTTAATCAAGTCTTTCAGTGGTGTCCGTCATTATTTGGATTGGGAGAAGTTGGAGGATAGCCCCGGGAGCTATACATTTAATCCAACGCGGCGTGGCGGTTGGAACTACGATGCGATATATGAGCGCTGCAAGCGTGATGGGATATTGGTTTTGAGTTGTATCAAGGAAGCACCAAACTGGCTTTATAATA
>NZ_JBASJU010000391.1:0-9910 GCF_049655485.1 Daejeonella sp. | reverse complement strand
CCAATTAAAAGGATTGATTATGGCCATAGATGAACTTAATGCGTTTTTTAGCTCCGTCATTTTACCAGAAACCATAATAATTTCTGAAGGAGTTAAAATAATTAATGTCCCGGATTTTATACAGGGTCATCTTCAAGCTTTAAACTCATTTGGCGACCAACCGGATGCCACAGTATTTTACGAGAGATTAATATTAATCAAGAACCTCCTTCTTGATCAGCTGAAGTAGGAGACTTGAAATAAAAAATTAACCCTCCTTCTTATTTAGCATTTTGAAGCTATTCAGAAGAAGGGTTAATTGCTAAAGGATTATTTCCTGGTCATCAAACCCAATACTCCCGCAGTTACAAGAGCACCGAAAACATAATAGGCAACGGTCAAAATTTCCCGTTTTTCACTGCTTGCAACATATTCCTCATTTAGGCCCATAGGTTTCGGAGCTTTAAGAGCAGCAAATCCCGCGGACACGCCCGCACCGATTGCACGCACAAGCATAAACTTTCTTCCTCCCATACCAATTGCGGCGAAATATGAAGCGTTGGTGATAATATCACCAGCCAAAGCAACACCGTATAGTTTATTGCCAGTAGGTGGGTCGATACTTAAGGCATTAGCTGATTTCTCTACTGCCTGTTCTCCTAACAAGTCTAATCTGGGAGCGCCACTATCCAGTTTCCTCATCGTTTCATGCAGGATATTTAACGCTGCAGCTCCTGCGAAGCCTGAAATCATTGATTTTACAAAATTCATATCATTAATTTTAGAAGGATAACACATAGTATAAGGCTTGGTTTTTATTTAATGATATTGGAAGTAGGAGGTAGGAATTATGAGTTTGCAGGATTCCTAAAATAGTCGTATAATAATTTGTTTTGTGATGAAAAACTCACCACATTAGACCGCACTAAACCTGCAGTCTGAACATTTATTCCACTTTTTGCGTATCTGAACGGACCCCAAATGCGTTATTTAAGCCATGAACAAAAATATTCAAAATCTATACAACGTTGCAGCTAAACCTGCAAGAAGGATCATCGGTCTCATGTCAGGAACTTCATTTGATGGACTTGATATTGCGGTGTGTAAATTTCAGGGTAGCGGCCTCGAAACACATATTGAGGTAGTGAATTTTGTTACCCGGGAATACAAACCCGAGTTTAAAGAGAACTTAAAGTCCATTTTTGCGAAAAGAAGTGCTGACCTCGAAAAAATAACCTTGCTTAATGCCGTTATCGGTAGCTATTATGCAGAGTTAATTTTGGAGTGCCTATCCGAATGGGGTATCTCTCCAAATGAAATTGACCTTATTGCCAGTCACGGTCAAACAATCTATCATGCCCCATCGCATCAGCATAAAGTTCAAGGATATCCAAACGCTACACTGCAAATCGGAGATGCAGACCATATTGCAATGAAAACCGGTATTATCACATTAAGTGATTTCCGGCAGAAACATATAGCCGCTGGTGGTGAAGGGGCACCGCTAGCCGTATACGGCGATTACCTTATCTTTTCGAGTGCTGCTGAGAACCGTATCATGTTAAATATTGGCGGCATTGCAAACTTTACCTTTCTTCCGTCGGGACATTCGACAGATTTTTTCTCTTCGGATGTGGGACCGGGAAATACCCTGATGGATCAATTTATACAGCTTAGGTATCCCGGGAAATACTATGATAAAAACGCGGAAATTGCTTCATCTGGAAGTGTTAATGAGAAGCTTCTAACGCATCTGCTTGACCATCCGTTTTACAAAGCAGATTTTCCCAAAACTACCGGACCAGAGCTTTTTAGCCTGAACTACTTAGAAGGTGCTATTGCGCGATCAGATCAATCGGATATATCAAATGAGGATGTAATGGCAACTCTGGCGCAGTTTTCCGCTAAAGGTATAATAATGGCAATAACGGAGTCGGTTAAAGGTCGCGGAGAGTTTGAAATTTATTTAAGCGGGGGAGGGATGTATAATCCTCTTCTTGTTAAATATGTTGAAGAACATTTTGGAAGAAAGCTAAAGTTTACCTCGGATCTTGGGATTGACCCGGATGCGAAAGAAGCTGTATTGTTTGCATTATTGGCAAATGAAGCGGTGTCGGGAGGGAATACACCTTTCGGTGATCGGCCTGGTGTCCCGACGGTATCAATGGGTAAGCTAAGTTTCCCATTTTAGTATTTGTTCCTCTTTGTTTACCTAGAATATGAGAAAGATATTAAGCTTGATTTTTGCGTTTATAACTACAAGTGTAATCGCTCAAAACCAAATTTCATGGCAGTCGCTAGCGGCTGCAGAGCGCAGTGCAGTCTTATTAAATAATAGCAAATCAATCATCCCTTTACGGGATGTTAAAGACCTTAGAATTGCAAGCATAGATTTAAACTTTCCTAATTCCACAGTTTTTGACAGCATAGCCAAAAAATACTGGAGTTTAACTGCATTTCGGGGGGATGCAATCAGCTCTGGGGCAGATTTCAATTCACTGCATATGAAGCTTAAATTTTTCAACTTAGTGGTATTGAAATTATCCGACCAAAGTTCTTTCAATTCAAATCTAATGCAATTTATTTCTGACCTGGAAAGCCAAAGCAGGTTGGTAATTATTCTCTCAGGCAAAGGAGAAAACTTGGCCAGGCTGGACAAAGTCCGATCACCCATTATTTGGAATAGACTTCAAACCGAAGAATCAGCATCGCTTAGTGCACAGATTATGTTTGGGGGAATAGCCGCAATATCCAGGTTAAATTCGAATTACAGCTCACTTTTTAAAAAGGGTTCAGGCTACACTTCTAAGAAGATACGTCTTGGGTACACGTCCCCTGAAGGTGTATCTTTAGGTAAAAACTTTAGTTCGGGGATAGATAATATAGTAATGGAAGGTATCGCTGCCCACTCAGCTCCATCCGCTGTAATCCTGGTAGCAAAGGATGGTAAAGTTATCTTCAACAAAGCATATGGAGCACACTCCTATGATGGGAAAAATCCTGCAAAACTGGATGATATTTATGATATGGCTTCAGTGACGAAAGTTACTGCAACAACACCTTCTATTATGCGATTGTATGACCGGAAGATGATAGGGCTGGATTCTCTTATAAGTAAATATGTAGCTACCACCAGGGGGATTGCAGATAAAAGTGATATCAGAATTAAAGAAGCGCTGCTTCACGAAGCTGGATATTACCCTTATATTAAATTCTTTGAATTGCTCAAGCCGGGCGAAATGAGCACAGACTCCTCAGCAGCTTATCCTATAAAAGTGGCCGATGGTTACTTTCTACGTGCAAATTACTTTGACGACGTGATGTGGCCGGTCACCTTAAAATCGAGCGGCGGTACGAGAGGTGAATTTGTATACAGCGACGTGAGTATGTATATGTTGAAAGAGCTTGTCGAGCAGGTTACGCATAGAAGGCTAAATGAATATGTGCTGAACGAATTTTATCTTCCTTTGGGGATGCAGGCGACGGGTTTCTTGCCCCGCAACCGCTTCGACAAATCAAGGATTGTTCCTACCACAGAAAACGACAATTGGTTTAGAAATATGCTGGTTCAAGGCTATGTAAATGACCCAGGGGCAGCCATGGCTGGTGGAGTCCAGGGACATGCAGGTCTATTTTCAACGGCGAATGACCTTGCCATCTATTACCAGATGCTATTGAATAAGGGCTCATATGGAGGAAATCAGTTCTTTACCCCGGCGACTGTTGATTTGTTTACTTCCCGTCAATCGAAGGTTAGTACACGGGGTTTGGGTTTTGCAAGAATTACTGAAGCTGAAGAAAAAGCCGGTAAAGGCTATCCCTCCCAGCTCGCCTTTGGTCACAGTGGTTACACAGGGACGTATGTTTGGGTCGATCCAAAATACAATCTAGTGTATATCTGTTTAACTAACAGGGTTTATCCTGATGACAATAAAACTTATGGGGTTTCAAAAGTTAACTTAAGGGCAAAGGTGTTAGATTACGTATATGAGGAAATAATAAACGCTTACAATAATTAGCCAGTTAAGTTTTGGGTGTCAATATAGGCAGTGAAAAACCAAAAGTCGATCCTTCGCCTTCTTTGCTGTTCACCCAAATCCTTCCGCCCTCCCGTTTTATAATTTCAGAGGAAATGTAAAGCCCCAGACCAAGGCCTGGAAAAGTGTGCTGCATATTTCCGCTAACCCTATAAAATTGTTCGAAAACCTTATCCATATTATCGCTAGAAATACCGATCCCGAAATCTGTTACACTTAATATGATCTCCCCGTCTTTTAAAGACGTGTGAATTTTAATCTGATCGGCATGGGGTGAGTATTTAATTGCGTTTGTTACCAGGTTTGAGATTACCTGTCCGATTCGTTCTTTATCTCCAAAAACCACGCCGTTAGCTTCATAGTCTTGCTGTAGGGTGTGCTTGTCAGTTGTTCTTTGAAGATCTTCTAAAAGTTCTTTGACCATTGGAAGAAATTCAAATTCCCGATCATTAAATTGAAGTTTTCCAGAACTTATTTTTGTAACGTCGAGCAGATCCCCAATAAGGCTGGTTAAGCGGTTGATCTGTCCATCCATCCTGCTGATCATTTCCGCTTCTTTAGTGTCTCCTTTTCGCTGAAGCATCTTCTCCAGCACCTGGGTGTAAGCCTTAATGCTGGTTACGGGAGTTTTTAGTTCGTGGCTTGCTATACCAATAAAGTCATCTTTTTGCTGTTGGAGATGCTTTTGGTCTGTGATATCTACACAGGCTCCAATGTATCCCGTGAATTTACCATCGGCCCGGTATTGCGGCTGACCGTTAACTACACACCAGTGAATAGTCCCGTCGGAATGGTTTAAACGAAATTCAATTTCGTACAAATGTTTATTCTCCAGTTCACTTAAAAACTTTTCCTCTACACTCAAACGATCTTCGGGATGTACTGAATATAACCAACCTCTGCCTAGATTTTCATTTAAGGTCCGTCCTGTCCAATCAAGCCATGTCTGATTGTGGTAGGTGAACAGCCCTTTTTCGTCGGACATCCAAAGAGCTGTAGGAGCGGCTGTAGTAATGGTTCTTAATAATTGCTCACTTTCTGCCAGTGCTTGTTTTGCCGCTAATTCGGGACGCATATCTCTCATCACCGCACCAACTGCAATTGGTTCCCCTGAAACGGGATCGTCAATGCGAATGCAGTTATTAAACACAGGAAATACTTCGCCGCTCTGCAGGTGCCTTACATTCATGGTACCTGACCATTTACCTTCTTTCATAACTGTAGGTAAAACCTCGCGCTCGACCATTAGCAGATCGTCCGGAGTGTGAAGTTTGGAAATCGGGGTATTTAAGACTTCTTCGTCATTTTTAAAACCCAGCATTGCCTTTCCAGCCGGGTTAATATATGAATTGATGCCCTGCAGATTAAGAAGCGACATTAAATCTACACTGCTGTCAACCAGTTTAATTAGTTTTCGCTGTTCCTCCTTTGCAAGCCGTTGTTCGGTAATATCGAGAATGGTACCGACCATCCTTGTCGCTTTTTCATCATTATAAATAACTTTACCTTCAATTTTCACCCAACGGACAGATTTATCTTTCCAAATTACCCTGCCTTCAAATAATAGTTCTCCTGATATAAGTGCATCTTCATGTGCTTTTTCCCTTAGTTTTAAATCATCAGGATGATACGCCGATAGATACATCGACCTTGAGACCGGCTCTTCAAATCCAAATATTTTGGCAAACTGTTTGGTCGTAAAAATCTCGTCGGTTAGTAAATTCAAGTCGTAGGTGCCTAAGCCGACGGCATCCATAGCCAGTCGCGCACGTTCTTCAGCTTCGTCAATTTTTTGTTTCGCATTAACCTGATCGGTTACTGCGATCCCAACGGGTGCCTGCATAAAAATATTATACAGCATCTGTTCCTGGTTTTGAAGTGCCTCGATTCCGGCTTTTTCCCTTTCAGACACCTTATAGAATTCGGTGACATTCAAAGGTGAATGAATCAGATAAATAACATCACCATTTTCATCTAACACTGGGGTGTTACTGGTTGTCCAATAGCGCTCCTCAAATTTATTCGTTCCTGGAATAGGAATGTCGTACCGATAATTACTCATAACATGAGGAACTTTGGTCTTTATGGCCTGTTCAAAGGAAGAGATTGTGCGTTCTATGGTCTTAGAATCATTATAAGTTGGGTTACCGGGGAAGGCCCCGAATACGGGTTTACCAATAAGATCTTCCCTGCGGGTATTGGTAACTGATAAACAGGCATTATTAACATCAAGTATGGTATATGCCGGTGCGTCGATATCTATTATAAGCATCTTTGCGGGGCAGGCATAGAAAATATCGCTAAATGCTTCTCCCCTGAGTTTTTTGGTCATGTTTGTAATAGGATGGGAAGCTAATTTAAAAAATATTAGCAATACATATCTCGTTAATAATTTTTGTCATCCGGAAGTGTGTACGTATATAAAAACGGCTTAACGATCGATCAGAGATAATATTATTTGATCTGGTCTAATTCAATAATACTTAGTCTTAGAAATCGAAAATGCTTTGCGCTTTCTGCGTCACTTTTTCGAGGTCAATTCCTTTGCCCAACACGCCTTTAAATAAGTCGCCTTCAACCTTAAGTCGATCCAGTGAATTAAAGATAGTAAAGTCTTTCATAGCAAGCCCTGGTTTTACCTCATCCCAGTGTAGTGGCATGGAAACGGTAGCACCAGGTTTCGGGCGGAGTGAATATGGCCCTGCAATAGTAGCTCCGGGCCGATTCTGGAGAAAATCAAGATACATTTTTCCGTTCCTTTTAGCTATCATCCTTTCAAGGCTCGTATACTTAGGAAGCTGTTTATGAACAATATTTACAATAATCCGGGCAAACATCTGTGACTGATCGTAGGAATACCTGGCTCCCAGGGGAATATATATGTGTATCCCGGTGGAACCCGAGGTTTTGCAGAAGCAAGGTACATTGATGGCGTCACACACTTTTTTAACTTCCAGTGCCGCTTCAATGACCTGGTCGAACGTATTTTTATCAGGGTCCAAATCAATGACACAATAGTCTGGGTGGTCTGGAGATTGTATTCTGCTAAACCACGGATTCATCTCAATGCAGCCAAGGGAAGCCATCCATAAAAGAGTAGCATCATCATCGCCGACAAGATATTCCTTGTGTTCGCCTTCTCCATTAACATAAGGGAAGGTCTTTACCCATTCCGGCGCTTTCCCTTTTACGTCTTTTTGATAAAAGCTTTTCCCGTGAATGCCGCCGGGGAAGCGGTTAAGCGAGAGTGGCCTGTCTTTAAGATAAGGTAGAATATATTCTGAAACCTGATAATAGAAATTAAACATGTCCCTTTTGGTAACCCCGTCTTCTGGCCAGTATAATTTGCTCAGGCTCGTAAATTTCAGTTCATGCCCGGAAATCTTCCTTATCTGTGTTTCGTCCTTTGGATTGAGGAGTGTTTTCCGGCCTTTATTCTTCGGAGGGCTTACTGCTTGCTGGTGTACTGACTCCGGGCTTTCCTCAATTACTTCCTCCGTTTGTTCAGGAATTTCCCTTATTACGTCTTTCGCTTTCTTATCGGTTCGCATTCCCTGGAAAGAGGGGTGCCTGAAAACACCGTCACTGGTTACTTCCGTAAATGCTACTTCACATACCAGCTCCGGTTTGAGCCAGGTAGCTTTTGCCTTTGGTGGTTTAGGTCGAAACCTGGACGGTTTGTTATAATCAGGCTCGGTGTGAAAAGGGCTTTCTTTCTGAATTAGGGGTTTGAATTCATTTAGCATTTCTTTTTGCTGTTTCGAAGAAAAGCCTGTACCTACTTTACCCACATAGTGAAACTCTTCATTTTCATAAACACCCAATAATAATGAGCTAAATGCTTTAGTTGTGTCTTCATTCTTAGTATAGCCGCCTATTACCACTTCCTGCCTTCTGCTGACTTTAATTTTCAGCCATTCCCTCGATCGAATGTTTGCAGAATAGGTGCTGTCAGATTTCTTTGCAATTATTCCTTCCAGCCCCATTTTCTCGGCGGCTTTAAAAAACTCGATTCCGCTTGTGTTAAAGACTTTACTTATCCTAATACTGTCATTGTCAGTTGGCAAAACTTCCTGAAGTACGCTCTGTCGTTGCGTTAAAGGGAGGTCAGTCAAATTTTTTCCGCTATACCATAAGATGTCAAAGGCATAAAAAACGAGCTCACCATCAGCCTCACTACGCCAGTTTTGGAGATCCCCAAAATTGGATATGCCCCTTTTATTGACAACAAGGATTTCACCGTCCAATACGGCGTTGAAATCCCAACTCTCCAGTGCCTTTACGATCGGATAAAATTTATCATTAAAGCTCTTGTTATTTCTGGATAGGAGATCTACTTTTCCATCATTGATAAATGCAAGAGCGCGGTAGCCATCCCATTTTACCTCAAATAACCAATCCGGATCGTCAAAAGGCTCATTTACAAGAGTTGCAAGCATCGGCTTCATTCCTATAGGAATGCGGGTCTTTTTAGCTTTCTTTAGAATGTTCTCTGTGCCTGCGAGCGAATTTGTTGGTGAGGCTTCCGATTTATGATTGGTTTTCTTTGCAGAGGATTTGGAATCATCTTTGATTACTTGCTCATGGCCTTCTTTCCACACTTTATTGCCAGTTTTTTCCATGACTTCGATTGTTTTCCCCGACAGAATGGATTTATCTTTCTTAGTAATATCTGATGGAGAAGCAAAGTCGTCTTTATGTTTTATCAATAACCAGCCGTTTTCGCCCATTCCATTGGTTTTAACTAAGGCGTACTCGCCTTCCAACTTTTTACCATGGAGTTTTACTTTAAGTGAACCATCTTTCAACTGTTTTAAAAGATGCTTTTCCTGAGCTTTCTTACCCTTGATCTCTTCAATAGGTTCGTAGGTTCCCTCATCCCAAACTATTACAGTTCCCCCACCATATTCACCTTGTGGTATAATTCCTTCAAATAACCTGTAATCATAGGGGTGATCTTCAACCATCATCGCCAGACGCTTAGTTTTTGGGTCAGTTGAAGGACCTTTCGGTACTGCCCAACTTTTAAGTACACCTTCCATTTCAAGCCTGAAATCGTAGTGAAGACGACTGGCATCGTGCTTTTGTATCACGAAACGAAGCTTTTCTTTATCCACACTTTTACCTGATTTAGGTTCGGATGTCTTGGAAAAGTCTCTCTTTTTTACATATTTCTCAAGTGTCATGAATGGACTGTTTAGTGGAGATGGGCATAAACAACCAACAATCCGCTTTCACAAAAGTTCAGTTTGCAGCTTACAAATAGTGGGCGGGAGTTCAGAATTGAAAAATATACTATTATATTGCGGAGGATTCCGGGGAAGGTAATTATGAATTGGAACAAATAGGGAAATTAGCTCAGCTGGTTTAGAGCACTACCTCGACAAGGTAGGGGTCGCTGGTTCGAACCCAGTATTTCCCACAATTTGGTTGAATTAATTAAACGTGTTCCGCTAAGCTTTCTTGAAGTCTTATTAGATATTCAATCGTAATAGGTTGTTTGAGGAAATCAATAACAAAGGGGTATGATTGCGCCTTTATAGTATGCTGAATATCTATTGATTGCGAGGTAATTACAATCTTAGTATCTTTGAAAAACGGCCAGATTTCTTTTGAAAATCGAGTAAGAAATTCCCATCCATCCATCACCGGCATATGAAGGTCGAGGAATATGACTTTAGGGTAGTTTTCTAAAGGTTGCTGGCCACTATCAATTAAGAGTTGGCAATAATTGAGCGCTTCTAGTCCGTCCTTTTTCTCAACTATCTGATCTGCAAAGTTTGATCTGCTTAAAGTACGTTTAAGTATTAGTAACGTAATATCATTATCATTAATGCATAAAACAGTATTCAATTTTTCAAGTATCATTGGGCTTATCTTTCGATGTTTATACG
>NZ_JBASJU010000390.1:0-20184 GCF_049655485.1 Daejeonella sp. | reverse complement strand
TATTATGGTCTCCATCGACAAGGCGAATATTTTTTACTTTAGTTCCGGCTTTTAACGGTTTTGGAGCGCCTTTTACCGGAAGATCCTTTATTATGATCACCGAATCGCCGTCTTTTAACTCGTTTCCATTAGAGTCAATTATTTTAATTGTGCTTTCGTCTTTTTTGCTCTCTTCAGTAGGTTTCCATTCATGAAAGCATTGAGAACAAACTATCATGTTCCGTTCAGGATAGGTAAATTCTGAATGGCATTTGGGGCATCGGCTGTTATCACTCATCTGTTTTTTGACCCAAAGATATTAAAACCTTCGCCCTGTTTCTAAAGCTGCCGGTCTTTCACGAGTAAAAATATGTCTCCCTCCAATCTTATATAACCATAGTCATAACAAAAATAACAGGTGTTTCCATTCTTGTTATTATAGAGATGGGTGTGGTAATTTATATTAAAACCATAACACAACAAATCTTCTTTTTTTAATCTGATCTTATTACGAACGCAAAGCTTGGTCAAAATGGAATGATTTTTCCGGAGAATTGCGTTCACCGGTCTAAGGGTGGATAATGACGCTGATCTGAGGCCATTGTTATAATGGCTTCGGCATTGATCGTCGCAGAATTTTTTGTCTGACCTGCCCCTTAAAAGCGATCCGCAGTCTAAACATTCTCGTTCCATAATTTAAAATAGATTGCTGAATTTACCAGAATGCGTGTGAAAACGAGTATAAGCGTGTATATCCGATTATTCTCCGGTTAATTTTTTTAGTTCATCTCATCTTTGGTGTGTCACTGCCCGAAGGCCGGTCGGTGTTCGTCAAGAATTATTTAAATTTTAACATCATGAGTAATTTAAGAAACAGCGTCCGCCTGATGGGGTTTTTAGGCACGGAACCTGAGGTAAAAGTAGTCGGAGAGAAAAAGAAGTTGGCTAAAATGGCCATCGCAACAAACGATTCGTACAAGAACGATAAAGGCGAAAAGGTGGAAGAAACACAATGGCACAATTTAATTATGTGGGACGGACTCGCAACCATCGCTGAAAAGTATCTTCACAAGGGTTCGGAAGTTAGCGTTGAAGGGAAGCTAACGAGCCATTCCTATACTGATAAGGAAGGTGTCAAAAAGTATTTCACCGAGATTGTGGTGAATGACTTACTCATGCTTGGTAAAAAGTAGGGGTAGATTTAAATGGGAGGGCAGGAGCACGGGCTCCTGTCCTTTTTTGATAAAGAATATGGTTTGAATTTGGAGGACCTTATTACACTGATCCCCAAGTCTTTAGAGTCCGATTGTCTTCCTTGTTTTTCTAGAACTGAAACTTCGATCGGGTATAAACACCCGGACGAGCATGATCGCCTTCTTTAAAGCTAAAATCTACTGACTCAATACCCTCCAGTTCAGTCAGTGAGTAGGTAGCTTCTGCCAGATAAGCCCGGGCTCCATCGCTTCCAGACCGCTGGGTTAAATAGGTCGCGTCCGAGATATTTACAAAGGCCGTATTGCTTTCCAACTTCACCAGTGAAAGCTTGATTTCAGGGTACTTAATATTTATGGCATCGACAATATCTGCCGGCTGCAAATTGGTCATATCGGCTGCAGGCTCTCTATTGATCTCCATAGCATGGGTGCTTTCATTGAACTGTACACTCCAGGGAAGAACGAGGGTCTTGCCTTGATCCAAAGACTCTGCTGTCTCAGCGACTGCAGCTGTTTTGGTAGGTTCACTTTGACAAGCAACTGCGAAAATAATGGCAGGGATTAAATATTTAAATATTTTCATGATTTAAGGGGTGTTACGGGCCACAGGAATAATTTTCCCATTAAAGAATTTGTGGCCTGTGAGAGCAAAATCGGCAATATACTTACCCATTTCAAAAGCCAAAACGGGCGATTGATAGTCTGGAAAAGCTTTTTCAAGCATTTCTGTTTGAGCCGAACCAAGTGCCAGACAATTCACGCTAATTTCCTTTTCCGCAAGTTCGACCGCCAGGCATTCAGTTAAAACATGTAATGCAGCTTTGCTCGCAGAATACGCCGCAAGCCCGGGAAATTTTTCACTTCCCTGAAATCCGCCCATGCTTCCAATGTTAACAATATGGCTTTTCGGGGACATAAGCGGGACTATATTCTGAATCATTTTTAAATGCCCAAGAAGGTTGTTTTGGAGCATTTCTGCAAAATCCAATTGTGAAATTTGCATAAACGGCTTGTTTATTAACGACCCCGCATTGTTGATCAAAACATCCACTGTCCCCATTCTTTCTTTTATAAAAGGTATAAGCCCTGTTTCGTAATCATCGTGTACAATATCAAATTTTGCACTGTAAAGGTTACAGTCCGGATTTAAAGCAAGTGCAATTTCCTGCAATTTCCTTAGTTTATCTTCCGAACGGGCTAGTGCAACAATTCTATTTGAATTACTTCCTATTAGTTCCAGGACCGATTCAAATCCTACTCCACTGCTAGCACCTGTAATTACAATGTTCATTAGTTCAATTAGTTAACTGGTTTACCGGGTTTTTAATCAGATAAAATCCGTCATGTATTAACTTGGTTAATGCAGGTTCATTGGAAGCCTTCATTTCAAGGTATATCCTTATATCCCTTGAAGTGTCACTGTAAAGTTCTTCATGCTCCATAATTTCCAAAATTTCCATAGAGCAAAGCCAGTCCTCTCTGTAGTCATTTTGGATTTTTTCCCATACATTCAATAATTGGTCGTAGGCCGAATGATTCTCTCGTATATCACGCACTTTACGGAAAAGTTCATGGTATTCTTTTATTTCCGCATTATATTCCGGATGATATGTAGTCGTTTTAGAAACGGGTGCTGTTTCTTCGAAGGAATCTTTATCTGCGGCTCCGCAAAACACCGATACGATTTTTTCACCCACAGCCATATCATATGTTCCCCATGAAGGATCAAATAGTATTTCCTTGCGGTCATTCGTTACTGTACAATCGGTAAAACTGATCAGAAGTACTTTGCCATCTCTTTTTTCTATCGATTTTACTTTTCCCGTAACGGTTATTCCACTGGTAAAATCTAAAGTTGCAGTTTGTTTCGGTATGATACCTAACGTAACAAGTTCATCATTTGAAGCTTGTTCGAGTGGAAGAATGAAATCTTTTAACCGCCCGACTGGGGACGAAAAGCCATCAACGTGATAGAGTTTACTATGCCCATCCAGTTGTTTTTCGCCATATGACAAGGCACTTGGGCCGCTGGTTTTTATAAATTGAAGGTCATCGTTACTTGCCATTCCAACATCAGTAAATACGCCGCTCACCTGAAGGCCGGAACTGTAAACTGCTGTGCAAATGTTTTTACATTCGATAGCTTTCAATATACTTTCTGAACCGCCGCGACGAAAAGCCATGGTGTCTGCAAACTGCTCCAATACTGTTATCAGGTTTTGAAAATCAGGCGTTACAAAAAGCTGGGGTTGGGTTTTCGTGATGTCAAAAGGGTAATTAATCGCCTCCAGGGTGTACCAATTTTTGGTAACTGACGGACTCATACAGCTGGCACTTTCTCCAATCGAAGAAAGAAGCCCGGCGCCATATATTTTTGGTTCTTCCAGTGTTCCAATTAATCCGTATTCAACTGTCCACCAGTGTAAGCGGCTCAACAATGCCATCTCTGATGGATCACCTAGATTTTTCTGACAGAAATCTACCCTTTTTTCTGCTTTACGCAGTACAGCTGGATCGGCATCATGCATTTCCTTAAGTATTGACAGTTCGCGAATAGCTTCATACAGTTCAAAATCCTTGGACGAAAACATAGCTTTTGCACCAATTGATCCAAAATAACTTAGATATTCATGATAATCTTTATCGGCAATAATAGGGGCATGGCCTGCCGACTCGTGAATGATATCCGGTGCTGGCGTGTATTCGATATGATGGAGCTGACGGATATCTGCTGCAATTACCAGGACCCTGTAGGATTGATATTCCATGAAGGCAGAGGGTGGGATAAACCCATCGACCGTTACAGCTCCCCAACCAATTTTCTCCAGGGCATTATTCATTTCCTGTAAATCAGGAATTTTTTCAATTGTCAGCCCGGCAGCCTCCAGGCCTGGAATGTATGGATAGTAGGCTATGTCCTTAAGGTAGCTATAATTCTGGCGCATAACGTAGCGCCAAACAGCATGATCTACCGGTGTATAGTGTTTGTAGTGCTGCTCGACAATGAATTGCCGCAGGTGTTTTGGAAGCCCTTTTACCTGTGGATTATTAAAATCATTAAAACTCGACATGGTGTCTGATTTAAAAATATTTAAAATATAAAGTTACGGATTTATTCGTGCTCTTGTTTTTGATTAACGCCATTTTACTACTAAAACGTGTATATTTTTGTACTTTTACCGCCATTGTTATTATGAAAAAGCGAATACTCATTACGGGAGCTGCAGGATTTATTGGAAGTAACTTGATCGGCAGTTTGTTACGGGATGGGCGCTATTACGTTATTGGTCTGGACAATTTTGATGCCTTTTATCCTCGTGCTGATAAAGAAGAAAATATACTTTGTTTTGCGGGTAATGATAACTTCCGTTTTTACGAAGGTGATATCAGGAATATGTCTGATCTCGATGCACTTGGTGACATTGATGTAATTGTACATCTGGCAGCTAAGGCCGGAGTTAGGCCGAGTATCAAAGATCCAGTTATTTGTCAGGAAGTAAATGTAGGGGGGACTCAGAACCTTTTAGAATTTGCGAAGAAGAGAAATATTTCACAGTTCGTGTTCGCATCTTCCAGTAGTGTTTATGGAATCAATCAAAACGTTCCATGGTCTGAAGAAGATAAGCTTCTGCCTATAAGTCCCTATGCATCTACAAAACTTTCATGTGAGATGCTTGGACACGTTTATAGCCATCTGTATGGAATCCGCTTTTTAGCACTACGTTTTTTTACAGTATATGGCCCGGGCCAGAGACCTGACCTTGCAATTCATAAGTTTTTTAAATCCATCATCAATGGCCAGCCGATCCCGGTTTTCGGAGATGGGTCTACCAGCAGGGATTATACCTACGTGGATGACATCGTCAGTGGTATCGAGGCTGCCATATCTTATGAAGCATCTATTTTCGAAATAATAAATTTAGGCAATCACCAAACCGTAATGCTTAGCGAACTTATTGATGCAATAGAAGAGTCCTGTGGAAAAAAAGCGGTTATTGACCGATTGCCAGAACAACCCGGCGATGTGCCCCAGACATTCGCCGATATACAGAAAGCGAAAAAACTGCTCAACTACCATCCTTCCACGGATTTAAAGACTGGCCTTGAAAGTTTCTACTCCTGGTATCTCAAAACACGCGACGTTCAAAATTAAAATACCTTAAATAACCTAAAGGTTGCTTATATGACGATCATCGCAGTTCGATTTTCTTTTTCCTTAACTGCTTTGGGTAGAATACGAAGTAAATCCCGCTCAGGGATAAAATAGCTGAAATACAATAAAACAGGAGGCTTATGATAACCGCCAAATGCTGATCCATTTGAAAAAATTGAGCACCATATACGAATACCAGTTCCCTTGCGCCCAAGCCCCCCACAGTAAACGGGAAGATGGCAACTAATGATGAAATCAGGAACATGAAAAGATACGGTGCGAATTTTCCTTCGTGATTTAAAGCGTATAATAAGATTATTACCGAGACAAGCTGCATTGATTGCACCAGAAGTGCCTTACCATGTGTTAGTAAAAAATTGTGGCTATAATCGGAAAAATAGTGCCGCATGACGAAATAGTACACTATACTTCCTGTAATCACGGTCGTAATTGGGATCCAGTTTGGGATACCCAGGTATGGGATGAAAATAGTTAGGGTCGAGATTATTAAACCCAATGCCCAGAGACCACTTAAACGGTCAAAAAATATTGCCTGAAAAAGTTTCCTGCCTTTAATTGAAAACTTCTTCCTTAATAAAAAGATTTTATATCCATCACCGCCTATACCACCGGGCAGAAATAGGTTATAAAACATCCCTAAGAGGTAGATCTTGAAATTGTAGATTTCGGAGATATTTAAGCCAATGCCTTTAAAGAAGGTATTGAGCCGGGAGGCGGAGATGATCTGGGAAATTAGAAAAGCGATAAAGGCAAAAAACAGGAAAAGAGGGTTCGACTCACTAAAAGCATCTTTCAGATCATTCAATTCAACTTTTCGGGATACCAGATAGAGTGATAATCCTGTAATTGAAATCTTTAACAGAAGCTTAGCTATGTTCCAGCTTTTCGTTTTGTCCATTAAAAATTCTTCTAACCTGATAAGTTTTTCTATTTGTTCCTTCGAAATAAGTCCTGACGTTGATTTCAGCTAATATCCCGAAAGTAATAAGCTGTATTCCTGCAATTAAAAGTATGAGACCCAGTATCAATATTGGTTTTCCCCAGATATCCTGACCCATTAATTTAAGAATCAGTAGATAGACATTAATCAAAATTCCTATGCCGAATGAAATAAAACCCATCGTCCCGAACAAATGCATGGGTTTTTGGATATATTTTCTGAAAAACACCATGGTGACCAGGTCGGCCATTACCTTAAATGTACGACCCAGGCCATATTTCGAAGTACCATGGATACGGGCATGATGTTTAACATCTACCTGTGTAATGCTTGCACCCTGAAGTTTAGCTAAAACAGGGATAAACCGGTGAAGCTCACCATAAATTCCCAGATCCTCAGCTATCTCACGTTTGAATATCTTTAAAGTGCAACCATAGTCTTTAATGTATACACCAGTCATCCGTCTGATTATGGCGTTGGCGATTTTTGAGGGCACTTTTCTTAGAAACATCCCATCCTTGCGATTAGCTCTGTTTCCAGCCACCACATCCCAATCTTCATCCTTTAGCTTTTGGAGCATAGATGGGATATCTGAAGGATCATTTTGGAGATCTCCATCGATTAGCGCAATATATTTTCCACTGGCATGATCTATACCAGCGGTCATAGCTGTACTTTGACCGTAGTTTTTACGAAGTTCAACCAGGCTGTTTCGGTTATCAGCATGCTTTCGGATCTCTTTTTGTGTACCGTCCGAAGAACCGTCATCTACAAAGATCACTTCATAGTCGATAGTACTTAAAGCACTTCGTATTTCCGCCAACAGCGGCTCAATATTATCACGCTCATTAAGAACAGTGATCACAACTGAGAGTTCTCTCATCTTACGTGGTAAAGTTTTAGGTCCTGATATTTTCTTATCAAATGAGCGTTCGGGTCGTTTAAATCCCGGTCAAAGGTAAAATAATAACCTGGCTTAGCCGAATCCTCAGTGAATTTCACCTTCTCCATACGAGTCCTTTCGATGTAAAAAATTAACCGGTCGTGGAAGGGTATATGTGACTCAGGAGGATGGTATTGGTAAAAGAAAAAAGGCTGCCCCTTAGTGATGGTGCCCATTTCGATCGCTGCTTGTTTAAATTGATTTTCTGTTTTGTGATAAGCGCGATGCGGAAGTACAAAGAAGCTGAAGGCCAGTCGTACAGTTATTAAGAAAGCTAGAAATCCCCATAGTTTTTGAGTTTGGGAGCGATATATAAATAGGGTAGACAATGCGGAAAGGACAAAGACTAGTATGACTTTTATTTCCAGATAAGGAACGTATGAGGAAAGGCTAAAAAACAAAGCAGTTGGCCCAACAAGACTTACGATTATGGCCAGAATGAGTATAAATCGTTCAAATACCTTATTTATTTTGGGAAGCTTGTCCCGATAACTATAATATGCATGGCTCCAGATTATAAAGAGCAATGGGTAAAGCATAAGAAGGTATCTTGGCCGGGTTTGAGGAGACAGCCAATAAACCCATATGTTTGCCAGCAATATAATCGCCAGGTATTTCAGAAAGGGATTGTTTATGATCCCGGGAATAAAATACTTATGAAAGCAGAACAGTAAGAGCAAGCTTGCCGGAAAGAGGTGGCCGATATGCTCGAAAGGAAAAAGCAGCATGTATTGAGCTGTAGCCAGAATGCCGAACTCTGTTGCAGTTCGTTTACTGCTTTGATCCCATATTGTACTCAGGTAGCCTTCCAGATTTGGGTTGTACTTGTAATAATTTAAGAAATAAGCACTTATCAATAGCAGGCAGAACATCCCGCTAAGGATATGCTGCCAGCTAAATAATTTCGCAATGTTCTTTGTATATGCGAGCAAAGCTAAAAGAGTGAACCCCTGAAAAACTATTGACGGAAGGCCCTTAGCCAGAAAGGTCAGTGCTGTAATCAGATAGGAAACGAAGAAAAGCCAGAACCATCTCTTTTTCTCGTAGAAGAAATAGATGAACATAAACGACCCGAAAGTTAGCCAGGAATAAAAAATATCGATATGACCCAGCATGGAATCATATATAAGCATTCTTCCGTTAACCAGAAAAAGTATTGCACTGACCAGAGCGATGCGTTTGTCTTTTATAAAATAACTAACAGAATAAAAAATAGTTATGGCAAACAAAAACATTGGAATTAAGGCAGGAAGACGAGTAACGAATTCTGAATAGCTACCAGTTACCAGATAAAATCCAGCTAGTATCCAATTGTAAAGGGGAGGTTTGTTATAATAGTATTCGCCCCCGATTGTTGGTACAGCATAGTTTCCCGACAGGATCATTTCGAGAGCTACATTCGCTCGCGTAGGCTCGTCTGCGAATAAAGGCAAAAGGCCCAGATTAATAAAAAAGGCCGGAAGTGCATACAGGAGAAGAAGGAAAAATGCCTTTTCAGGATACAGGGTGAGGAACTTCTCGAGTTTTTGCATATGAACTATGCAAAGATATAAAAAGCAAAAGAGAGATATGACTATTCATATCTCTCTTTGCATAAAGTCTACTTAAGAGCTAGATGCTCGCCTGAACTGTTTTTCCTGAGTTAAGGAAATTTGAAACTGCAACTTCCTGATCAAGATAATTTGAGCTATAATTTGTAGCCGGGCCATTGATGAATAATAAGGTCTGGCCTTTAATAGTATTGATAATTGTTTTAGTCAAATCAACAGGAAGAGCTGGGCAACCGTGACTTCTACCAAGGCGGCCGGTTTTGTTAACGAACGCCTGGCTCACGTATTCAGCTCCGTGAACTACCACGGCACGGTCCCTTGCATTTGTATTAAATCCTTTGTCCATACCTTCAAGTTTCATCGACAAACCATGTTTTCCAAAATACGTCTCACTTGTGATATAAAATCCAAGACTGCTCTGATGTGAATTTTCAGTATTTGAAAAGTTAGTGGCCATATCACCACCACTACCTTGTCCGTGTGCAACTAATGTATGAAACAAAAGTTTATTACTAGCAAGATCGACTATCCATAAACGCTTTTGTGAACTTTTGCGATTAAAATCAATGATAGTCACTATTTGACGTTCCGGAGAAACCAAATTAGTTTTCTTAAGATTAAAGTAACCTACTAAAGCTTTTCTATATACAGCTGAATCCAGTCCGCTCTCAGCAAGATTAGTTTCGTTGTATGATGATTCAACATATTGGTCGAATAACTGTGTATTAGAATAACTTGGGGTAATTTTTACAGATGCTGAATCAGAAGGTGCATCGAAAACTTCTAATTGAGTTTTTTTTGCTGATACCCAGCTAATTGCGGGTAGTATACTGATGGCAAGTAATGCGCCAAACGCATAAACGGTGTTCATTTTCATATTTTACTCAGTTATTGTTTCTTAAACGTAACAGTTTATAAGATTATTATCGAGAGCTAGAGTATGATTTTTTTCTATAGTATTCCTTTTTTGTATAATCAAATATACAAATTTTGGATCGAGGGATTGTCACAGAAGAGTACTATACGCTAACGCTCCAGGGGGCGTCTGCAAGGCGTTTTCGATAGCTTGTTGAGTTTCCAAAGCTGTCGACCCAGCTCGCAATCTCAGTATATGAATTGTAGAAGTTCTTAGAAGGATTGTATTTTAACACTTCCTTTATTCTTGAGATATCCAGGACAGAATGGTCTCCAACAGGTTGTAGGACTGGTCTGCTACTATTACTGCTTTTAATTGGGTAAGAGTTAAGAAACGAAAACAATTTCATTAATGAGGCTGGCAATGTAACAGGGATTAACTTTCTCTTTTCGACTGCAGACGTACAATCCACAGCCAATTGTCTCAAGAAGTAGGGCTTTTCATCTGTTATATTGAATATCTGAAATTGGGGAGTGTTTGCTTGTTTTATGTAGAGTTCTATTGCATATCCAATATTGTCGACGTGCGTGAGCGAACTTTGGGTGTGATACTTGAAGGGGCAAAATAGAAAATTGCCTTTTACAAGACTTAATAACCGGGGCAGGAGTATCGGGTCGCCCATACCATAGATTGCTCTCGGCCTTAGAATAAGCCGTTTTTGGTGAGCTGGTATCTCTAATTCTACGATATCCTCTGCAAGTAGTTTAGTTTCCCCATAATCACTTAAGTCCGACTGAATACAAGCTTCGTCTTCAGTGACCGGATGATCGCTGAATTGGTAGACAGATGATGAAGAAATGTGAACGAAGAACGCGCAATTTCTTGCTGCTTCAACTACGTTTAAAGTGCCTTCGACGTTTCTTAAAATTAAACTTTTGTAAGTGTCATTGTCGGATGATAAAGCTGCCGCATGAATACATACATCAGCATAAATTTCATCTATGGTTCCTGTGATATCCGCAGAGATATACCTGGCGATTTTTAAGAGGTTCTGACTGGGATTTTTTTGATTGCCGAGAGCAATAATCTCATGTCCTTTCTTGTAAAAATATCTGCAGAGGGCCGCTCCAACAAATCCATTTGCACCCGTGATTGCTATCTTCATTATCGTGTTTCTTCGTTCTAAAAAGATCAGGTATGATATGAACAGATTGGAGTTTAACCAGGGAAATTCCCATCGCTTTCAATAATAGTACACTCAAGAAAATAGAATGTTTTAAATAAGAAAGGATAGTGCCTTTGAGAATTGCATACAACCAAAAAACGCCACCTTGTTAGAGTGGCGCTTCGCTATTGTTTCATTAATATTATTTCAATAGATTCTTCCAGCTGACCAGGTTGCCGATTATTTGATCAAGCGCTTCAGCTCCCACGCGTTCTTGTTCCATACTATCACGGTGCCTTATGGTAACTGTATTGTCCTCGAGGGTTTGGTGGTCAATGGTAATACAAAATGGAGTGCCGATAGCATCCTGCCTGCGATAGCGTTTTCCAATTGAATCCTTCTCATCATATTGCAGATTGAAATCCAGTTTTAGAGCATCCATTATCTCGCGGGCTTTTTCGGGAAGTCCGTCTTTCTTTGTAAGAGGCAGAATTGCTGCTTTCACCGGTGCAAGGCAAGGGTGGAGGCGTAGGACTGTCCGGGAGTCTTGTTTTTCTTCAGTACTCAGGTCTTGTTCTTCATAAGCATTGCACAAAGTGAGTAAAAACATTCTATCCAGGCCTATCGATGTTTCGATAACATACGGGACATAGTTCTTATTTTCTACTGTGTCGAAATATTGCAGTTTCTTACCAGAGAACTTCTCGTGCTGGCTCAGATCGAAGTCTGTACGGCTGTGTATACCTTCTACTTCTTTGAACCCAAACGGGAATTCGAATTCTATATCGACCGCTGCATTAGCATAGTGTGCCAGTTTTACATGATCGTGAAAGCGATATTTTTCAGGAGCAGTACCTACAGCAAGATGCCATTTCAGCCGCGCTTCTTTCCAGTGTTTATACCACTCCATTTCTGTTCCTGGTTTGACAAAGAATTGCATCTCCATTTGTTCAAACTCCCTCATACGCATGATGAACTGGCGGGCTATAACCTCATTTCTAAATGCTTTACCAATTTGCGCAATTCCAAACGGTATACGCATCCTGCCTGATTTCTGAACGTTAAGAAAGTTTACAAAAATACCCTGGGCTGTTTCAGGCCTTAGGTACACCTGATCTGAATCTTCTGCCATGGCCCCCATCTGAGTAGAAAACATCAGATTGAATTGACGCACATCAGTCCAGTTCCTGGTACCAGAAACCGGGCAAACTATTTCATGCTCTTCGATCAGAGCCTTTAATGCAGGAAGGTCATCTGCAGACAAGGCCGTTTCCATGTCAGATTGCAGCTTATTTGCCTTATCGGTTTTGCCGTCTTTTTCATAACGGGCAATTTTATCTTCAATTAAATTATCGGCACGATACCGTTTCTTGGAATCTTTGTTGTCGATCATCGGATCCGCAAAACCATCGACATGTCCGCTGGCTTTCCAAATCTTCGGATGCATGAAAATTGCAGAATCCAATCCCACAATGTTTTCATTTAGCTGGACCATGCTTTTCCACCAATAGGTTTTGATGTTGTTCTTTAGTTCAGCTCCCAGCTGTCCGTAATCATATACTGCACTTAATCCGTCATAAATTTCACTCGAAGGGAATACGAAACCGTATTCCTTAGTGTGCGATATAACGTTTTTAAAAAGTTCGTCGTTGTTTTTGCTCATAACGTGACAAAGATAGTAACGAGATGTGAGATATGAGATACGAGATGTTAGAATCGAGAGCGAGAAACGGGATATGAGGTTACATAGGATAAAGTAACTATACTTTGACTTTAAAAATTCTCATATCTCATATCTCATATCTCACATCTATATTTAACTTTGAACCATGAGCATCTCGGTAACGAATCTTTCTAAGGATTATGGCCAGCAACGGGCAGTGAATGAGATTTCGTTTGAAGCTGCCCCGGGGAAGGTTCTTGGATTTCTAGGACCTAATGGAGCGGGTAAGTCGACAACAATGAAGATCCTTACCTGTTTTATACCCCAATCGGCAGGCAGTGCAACGGTGTGTGGTTACGATGTGAATGAAGCTCCTGTTGAAGTGCGGAAAAACATTGGTTATCTCCCTGAGCATAACCCTCTTTACCTGGAAATGTATGTAAAAGAGGCTCTTGAATTTATTTGCGATATCCACCAGGTACCAAACAGAAAAGAGCGTATCGACGAGGTGATTGCACTTACCGGCCTTGGAGATGAACAATTTAAAAAGATCGGTGCCTTATCTAAGGGCTACCGGCAACGTGTGGGTTTAGCTCAGGCGATCCTGCCTGACCCGAAAGTATTGATATTGGATGAACCTACTTCAGGATTGGATCCGAATCAGGTAGTAGGCATCCGCAACCTAATTAAGGAACTGGGAAAAACTAAGACGGTTATCCTTTCAACTCATATCATGCAGGAAGTTGAAGCGGTTTGTGATCAGGTTATCATTATCAATAAAGGACAGATCGTGGCAGATGGGGAATTAAGCGAATTGAGAAAAACTTATCCAGGAAAAAGCCTCGAAGAGATATTTATAGGATTAACGAATGACAAAGGTTAGAACAACGTGTTAGCTATACTATTTAAAGAAATATCAGGTTTTTTCAGCTCCTTAGTAGCGTATATTACCATCGCTGCTTTCCTCATTGTTACCGGGCTTTTCCTGTGGGTGTTTCCCGAATCCAGCATACTGGAGTATGGATATGCCGGTTTAGATAGCTTTTTCAATATATCACCCTATATTTTCATGTTCCTAATCCCGGCTATTACTATGCGTTCGATTGCCGAAGAAAGAAAGGACGGAACCTTTGAACTCCTTGCCACACGGCCCATTACAGACTGGGATATTGTCTTAGGGAAGTTTCTGGCTTCAATTACAATTGTCGTCCTCGCTTTGATCCCTACATTGATTTACTATTTAACAGTTTACCAGCTGGGAGTAGTTAAAGGGAATGTAGATACGGGTGCTGTTATCGGATCCTATATCGGTTTACTTTTGTTAGGATCAGCGTTCGTAAGCTTAGGCCTCTTTGCATCTTCCTTAGGAAAAAACCAGGTCATTGCATTTACTATAGCCGTGTTTCTTTGCTTTCTGTTTTTTAACGGCTTTGACTCCTTCAGCCAAATTGTTTCGCTGCGCGGCATTAGCAGTTTCCTTACGGGATTGGGAATCAATCAGCACTATCAATCGATTAGCAGGGGAGTATTGGACACACGTGACTTGATCTACTTCCTGAGTTTTTGCGCTGTGTTTCTTTTGTTAACTAAAACAGTATTAGGAGGTCGAAAATGGTAGGGCAGAAGAAAAAGGACCTGGTATATCTCATTACATTTTTGGTGATTATTATCGTTGTTAATGTGATCTCATCGCAATTATTTACCCGTTTCGATTTTACCAGCGAAAAGAGATATACACTTTCTCCAATCACTAAAAATATTTTAAGCAATCTGGATGATAGGGTGCAGGTGACTGTTTATCTTGAAGGGGATGATTTTCCAGCTGGATTTAAGCGTTTAAGAAGTTCAACGTTCGATGTATTGACTGATTTTGAAGCATACTCCGGGAATAAACTGGACTTTGATTTCGTAAATCCGATGGATGGTGGCGATGAAGCCCAGCAGGCAAACTATCAGATGCTCATTGAAAAAGGTATCGAACCAACGAATCTGAATGTGACCACCGAAGGCGGAAATTCGCAGAAGATTATTTTCCCGGCAGCATTGGTTACCTACAAGGGCGTGCAGATCCCGGTTAAATTATTGCAAACTCAAACCGGAGTAGATCCGCAGGAGGTTTTAAATAACTCCATTCAGAATTTGGAGTATGCCTTTGCCAGTACTATAAAGAAAGTAACTTCAGGAGGACGTCAACGAATAGGCTTCACTGAAGGTCATGGAGAACTAACCGACCTTCAGTTGAGCGATGCAATGAATACACTGGCTGACTGGTCGGAAGTGGGACGGGTGGATATTGCCACCATACCTTTCGAAGGCTTGGATAAATTACAATTGCTGATTATTGCAAAACCAGAGAAGGAGTTTACCGAAGCCGAAAAGTACAAGATCGATTATTTTGTGATGAGAGGCGGCCGTGTATTATGGTCTATCGATCAGGTAAGTGCCGAACTAGATAGTTTGCGAGGTGCGGGCGAGCAGCTAGCATTCGCAAAAAAGCTTAATCTTGATGACATGTTATTTCGGTATGGAGCGCGGATTAATTACGACCTGATTGCCGATCTCAATAGTGCAAAGATACCTTTGAACGTGGGCACTGTTGCCGGCCAGCCTCAGATCCAGCTTTTACCATGGTTGTTCTACCCTATATTCATCCCAGTTTCCACACATCCCCTGGTTAAAAACCTTGACGGGATACGTTCTGAATTTCCATCAACGATCGATCTCATCGATATTAATGGGGTGAAGGGGGAGGTTATTCTATCTTCTTCACCATATAACAGAAAAATTGAGGTACCAACGATGCTTTCGCTGCAAATGGTTGAACAGACACCCGATCCGAAGTTGTTTCAGGATTCAGTAAAGATCGCCGGTTTGCTGCTGGAAGGAGAGTTTCCTTCGGTATTTAAGAACAGGCCAGTCCCGGCAGGAATTACTCCACCCTCTAGCTTGCCAGAGAAAAGCAAGACTGGTAAAATGATTATCCTTTCTGATGGAGATATTTTCAAGAATCAGGTCAATGCTTCCGATGGTTCTCATTACCCATTAGGTTTCGACCGTTATACCAAAGAACAGTTTGCAAATAAAAGTTTCCTTTTAAACGCAGCGGACTACCTGCTTGACGATTCAGGTATTATTGGATTGCGTAATAAAGAGATAAAATTGAGGCTATTGGATAAAGCTAAAATAAGCATGGAAAAGACGTTCTGGCAAGCATTAAATCTGGGCCTGCCTTTAATAATGTTGATAGCCTGCGGTATTTTTCAACATTACTTCCGTATTAGGAAGTATGCTCGTTAAATTGTATATTTTTACGGAGTATTTTTGATTAATCTACCTGATTATTCTCTAATGCTAACCATTAGGAAAACCAAAAAGCTTTATTATCATTGCTTTCAGACATATTGAATATGAGATTTATAGTTTCTACATCTACCTTATTAAAGCAGCTGCTTGCTGTTAATGGCGCATCGAGCAGCAGCACCGTCCTGCCAATTCTCGAGAACTTTTTATTTGAGATCAAAGATGGGACACTGACAGTTTCTGCTACTGACCTTCAGACGAGCATGACAACCTCACTGGCTGTAGAATCAAAAGAGGATGGCAAAGTGGCAATCCCTTCAAAGATTTTATTGGAAACACTGAAGACACTACCTGATCAGCCCATTTCATTTTCCGTAGACGACAAAACTTTCTCAATTGAGATCAGTGCCGGCGATGGTAAATACAAGCTAAGCGGTGAAAATGGAGAAGATTTCCCTAAAATTCCTGTAGTTGAAAATGGCTCGTCAGTAGAAATGCCGGCATCAGTACTTGCAGAGGCAATCAATAAAACGCTATTTGCAGTAAGCGGCGATGAACTCCGCCCGGCTATGACAGGTGTTTACTGTCAGCTGAGCCCTGAGCACATCACTTTTGTTGCTACCGATGCTCATAAATTGGTAAGGTACCGCAGGCTTGATACTAAATCTGACTCTGCAACTACATTTATCTTGCCTAAGAAAGCGCTGACTTTGCTTAAGTCGTCGCTTCCGTCAGATGAAGTGCACGTTGCCATTGAATACAATAACACCAGCGCGTTTTTCAGATTCGGTAACATCAACTTGATTTGCCGCCTTATTGACGAAAGATATCCTGATTACGAGGCAGTTATTCCTAAGGATAACCCGAATAAACTTATAATTGATCGTGCCCTTTTCCTGAATTGCCTTCGACGTGTCGTAATCTTTGCTAATAAGACAACCCACCAGGTTAGACTAAAAATCACGGGCAGCGAATTGAATATTTCATCTGAGGATATTGATTTCGCTAATGAAGCGCATGAGCGCCTGACTTGCCAGTATGAAGGTGAAGATATGGAGATTGGCTTTAACGCCAAGTTCTTGATTGAGATGCTTAATAACCTGGGAGGTGAAGAAGTGCTTTTGGAAATGAGTACTCCCAACCGTGCTGGATTATTGATGCCTCAAACACACGATGATCAGGAAGATGTGCTGATGCTGGTGATGCCGGTTATGTTAAACACATATGCCTGATAGCTTTCTTTAACAGCGTCAGAATTCTAATTCCTTTATTTGTGCTGTTTTTTCGTACGAATTAATATAATTCATTTGCAATAAAACAGAAAACTCAGGTCTTTTAGCCTGAGTTTTCTATTTTTGTAAAAAATCACGCCTTTTGGAACTTATACAGCAGCTACTCGATTTTATACTCCATATCGACAAGCATTTAATTGAAATTGTACAGGACTATCAGACCTGGACTTACCTGATTCTTTTCTTCATCATCTTTGCTGAGACAGGGCTAGTAGTAACACCCTTTCTTCCGGGAGACTCACTGCTGTTTGCTGCCGGTGCGATAATAGCCAAACCTGAGAGCGGGCTCAATATTTTCCTGATGTGCTTTCTGCTTATTATTGCGGCAATATTGGGAGACCTTGTTAATTACCACGTCGGTAATTATATTGGCCCTAAAGCGTTCAGTGGTAAATATAAATGGCTTAAGGCTAGTTATCTGGAGAAGACCCAGCAGTTCTATCTAAAGCACGGGGGGAAAACCATTATTTATGCCCGGTTTATCCCGATTGTACGAACATTTGCACCATTTGTAGCTGGTATTGGTACAATGAGTTACGCCCGCTTTGCTTCTTACAATGTGGTCGGTGCGGTAGTCTGGGTGGTTTCGTTTCTATTCATTGGATACTTCTTCGGCGGCTTGCCCGTTATTAAGGATAATTTCACCTATGTTATTTTCGGAATTATCATACTCTCAATACTTCCTCCTGTTATAGAACTGATTCGTGGAAGCCGCAAAAAGCCTTCAGAGCTTTAGAATAGCTATTCTCATTACCATTTAATTCAATTACAAACACCATTGGAACTTATAACGCAATTTTTTGATTTCATTCTTCACATTGATCAATACCTCGTCAAGTTAGTTAGTGATTACCAAACCTGGACCTACCTTATTATCTTTCTGATCATCTTTGCAGAAACCGGTTTCGTGGTAACACCGTTTCTTCCGGGAGATTCTCTACTTTTTGCTGTAGGTGCTCTTATTGCAAAAGGGGATACTGGACTTGATATTTATATCATGGGCGCTTTGTTAATAGCAGGAGCTATTATGGGAAATACCGTCAACTATTTCCTTGGTAATTATTTCGGCGAAACAGTCTTTAAGCCGGGGAACCGGGTGCTCAAATTAGAATACTATCATAAAACTCAGAGTTACTTTGAGAAGAAGGGTGGCAGTATGCTGGTTATAAGCCGCTTTATGCCCATTTTTCGAACAATAGCCCCTTTCGTGGCGGGAATAGGAAAAATGAACTTTGGTTTGTTCACCTATTATAATGTGGTAGGCGGGATCTTCTGGATCGTTAGTTTTCTGGGTATAGGATTCATATTTGGAAACATTCCTTTTATAAAAGACAACTTTACTTACGTGATGCTGGTGATCATAGTAGTAACTATTCTGCCAGCCGTGTTCGCTGCAATTAAAGCACGCCGAACGATGACCGAAGGAGATGTTTAATTTTCGGTTCGCCCGATGATCTTTCCTTTTGCAAAAGATTGCTGCTCATTTTCTTCTTTCAGTTTTTCCTTAGTATCGGGTTCAATTTTTAATAGATCCCGTAGGTCTGGCTGACCAGCATCCACCCATGCAGAGTACCAGAAGCTGCCTGTTTTAATAATCGAGGATCTCATTTGTGCTTCAACCATTCCATTCATTCGTTCGTGATAGGCTCTTGCATATGTTTCGGAATATTGCCGCTCAATACGTCCGTTACGCTGGCTGTACGTGTATTTTTTATCTGAAGGATAATTCCGGCTTAAATCCGCTTCGATGAGTAAGACAGAATCTTTGTGGGTTTGGGCCTTTTTTACTATTGCCCAGGCTTCTTTCAAAGGATTAGAAATATATTGAGCCCTGCCGACCAGAAAGTCATATTCATTGTGGAACAACTCCGGAAGACGGCTTTCCCAGAAACCATGGATTCCTATCTGACCTGTCAGTTGTCCATTATAGTTCTCCGTAGTATGTAAGGGGACATGCGCATCCGAAATGTAGTGCCCTAAATCAGCCGAAATCTTTAGGATCCGTAAAGAATCCCGCGCCTGGAAAGCTTTAATTAAAGAGTAATAAGTCCGTTCAATTTGCCAGGGAACTATTCCGTTTTCATTCAGTACATTCTCTCCATACTTTTCCACTGCATCTTTCCACCTTTGCGGGATGCTATCAAAAGGGGCGCTGCCATATCTGTCGGCATCAATAAAATGTTTCGGTGCTTCGGCAGTATCAGCATATCTGCGCTTGTCGGGATCCACTGCATGTCCTTCTATAAAAGTGATATTATTCTTATAAAAACGAATCATTTCGGAAGGAAGTGTAAAAACTGCCAGCCTATTTATTTTCTGATGCGCAAAGAATCCCCAGAAGGTAAAGTTGAAAATTAGAGTTATCATGAATAATAGCCGCATACCTAAAGTTACTTAAGCTTTATTATTTACTATCGATATGTATGGAATTTCGAGTTAACGGTCTCACATCGGTGTAGTTGTTAACCGGAAATCTGCAGACGGTAAGGGATTTCTCGTCGTTCACAATATCGGTGCCGGGCAGGTTTTAGAAGATTGTTTATTTCGCTACCGGATCATTGGTCATTATAGCTTTAAAAGGTAAATCGTTCTGAATTAAGCCATAAATTGAATATTTTTAAATAGAGTTTTTTATTTAAAATAAACATCCTATATTTGCAGTCCTTAAAAGAAGGACGGAACAAACAAGCTTAACAAATGGCAAATCATAAATCATCGATAAAGAGAATAAGATCAAACGCAGCTAAGCGTTTACGTAATCGCTACCAGGCGAAAACTACCAGAAGTGCTATCAAAAGATTGCGTACAACTACTGAAAAATCAGAAGCAACTCCGCTTTTGAGTAAGGTGATCTCTATGCTTGATCGTTTGGCTAAAAAGAACATCATCCACAAGAATAAAGCTTCCAACAATAAATCGAAACTGACGAAGTTCGTTAACGGTTTAAAATAATAGCTTATATAATGACCTTTAACTAAGGGGTTCCGAGCATATCGGTACCCCTTTGTTGTTTTTATGCTATTCCGCTTAAATTTATTTTATGCGGACATACGACGAGAAAATTACCATCAAACACTGGGCGGAGGAAGACCGCCCCCGGGAGAAACT
>NZ_JBASJU010000389.1:0-28910 GCF_049655485.1 Daejeonella sp. | reverse complement strand
GTAACTACTTATAATTACCAAAGACCATACCATATGGTTTGAAAAAAAATAAATAAATGCCTCATTAAAATAATAAAGCCTGTTACCGCAGGTGGGTAACAGGCTTGAAAGTGTGCCCAGAGGGATTCGAACCCCCATCAGCAGAACCGGAATCTGCAATTCTATCCATTGAACTATGGGCACATTATTGGCAAATATAGCTATTCGCTTTTCAGTGGCAAGATTTAAACATTAAATCTGAAATGCATGATATCTCCATCCTGCACGATATACGTTTTGCCTTCAACACCTAATTTTCCGGCTTCTTTACATGCAGCTTCTGATCCCAGGCTTACGAAATCATCATATTTAATTACCTCCGCACGGATAAAACCTTTTTCGAAATCGGTATGGATCACACCAGCGGCCTGAGGTGCGGTGAAACCCTGAGTTATAGTCCACGCCCTAACTTCCTGTACACCAGCAGTGAAATAGGTGGCCAGATTTAATAATTTATAAGCAGCACGTATAAGCTTTGTTACTCCCGACTCAGTTAAACCAAGATCTTCAAGGAACATTTGCCGTTCTTCGTAGCTATCCAGAGATGCAATTTCTGCTTCGATCTGAGCCGAAATAACCAGAACTTCAGCATTTTCCTCTTTTACTGCTTCGCGAACTCTTTCTACATAGCTGTTACCGCTCGTGACCGATTTTTCGTCAACATTACATACGTAGAGCACGGGCTTCTCGGTAAGAAGCCACAGATCAGCAATGAATTCTCTGTCTTCTAAACTTAAAGGAGCGGTGCGGACAGATTTTCCAGATTCAAGGTGGGCCTTTACGACGTTACAAACCTCGTAGGTTTTTTTGGCATCTTTATCATTGCCTGTCTTAGCCATTTTCTCAACTTTCTGGATCCTTTTGATTATGGCATCAAGATCTTTTAGCTGAAGTTCGGTATCGATGATCTCTTTATCTCTGATGGGATCTACAGATCCATCGACGTGGATAACATTGTCATCATCGAAACAACGCAAAACATGGATGATCGCACTTGTTGCTCGAATATTTCCGAGAAATTGATTCCCGAGTCCCTCACCTTTGCTAGCGCCCTTTACAAGCCCGGCAATATCTACGATTTCAATTGTATTGGGTTGTACCTTAAGTGGTTGTACCAGTTCTGCCAGCTTGGTTAGCCGGGGATCTGGCACGGTGATGACCCCAATATTTGGTTCGATTGTACAAAAAGGAAAATTAGCCGCCTGTGCCTTCGCATTTGATAGACAATTAAATAATGTTGATTTTCCTACGTTAGGCAGGCCGACTATTCCGCACTGTAATGCCATTTTATTTGAAAGTTGAGAGTGGACAGTTGACAGTTGAATCTGATTACCGTTTACTGGTCACTGTTAAGTTTTACTAATACTTGATACTATTAAGGCCGCAAAGATAGAAATTGATTTTATCTTTTGGAGCTAATATTCATATCCACCCAAAAGCGGATTATCTCTTCTGATGTCCTGAAGTTCGATCGCTCAGCATAGGTTGACAAGGGTAAATCTGGGCTGGGTTATTAAAACGGCGACGGGCTGATAGACGACCAGCCTCCATCAATGATCAGGCTTTGCCCGGTTATTTGTTTTGCATGGTCAGATACCAAGAACATTGCAGCCTTTGCTATATCCGTAGTATTAGCAGCTCTACCCATTGGGGTAAGTTTTGACCAGGTAGATTCGTAATCAGGATCGCTCGCCGTCCTTTCCGTGATTGTAGCGCCGGGTGCCACCGTGTTCACATTTATCTTATATGGAGAAAGTTCCACTACCAGATTCTTCGCGAGCATCTCAATTGCTGCTTTAGTCATTGCATATGCGGCCAGGTTTTTATGTGCCTGATGACCGGTAACTGAAGAAGTGAATAGTAGAGACCCCCCTGATGCCTGTTTCTTCATTTGTCTGGCAGCAGCCTGGGCCAGGAAAAATGTTCCAGCCAGGTTTACGTTCATCACCTTCATAAAAGATTCCAGGGGATAGCTGAGAAATTCGCCGAAGAGGGTTATACCGGCATTCGCAATAACTATATCCAGGCGGCCGAATTTGCTGACTGCCGAATTTACTAGATGTTCAATAAAAGTCAGATTACTTGAGTCGCCCGCATAGGCAATACAATTTCCCCCTTCTTCTTGAATAGTTTCAGCCGCATGGCGGGCAAGTGATTCATCCAAATCATTAAGTAAGACCACGGCACCTTCTTTTGCCATTTGCCGGCATATTTCGAAACCGATACCCTGTCCCGCACCTGTCACTATAACTACTTTGCTGTCGAAAGCTTTTATGATCATTTAAATATTGATTTAATGGGAATCTCTTGAAACCTTACTTCCCGAATTTCCTTTTAAAAAGCCGAAGTCTGCTCCTAAATGAGCCTGTTCAACGTTATTTACATACAAATTTACATAACCTCTCTCAATGTCCGGAGGGAGCGGCTTCCACTGGTTTTTCCTTCGCGATAATTCTTCTTCCGAAAGCTCCACGTTTAAAGTTCTGCCGGGTACGTCCAGAGTAATCATATCGCCGGTTTGCAGCACACTAAAATTACCTCCCAGGGTAGCTTCGGGAGAAACATGCAGGACTACCGTTCCGAAACCTGTTCCGCTCATGCGGCCGTCGGAAATCCTGACGAGGTCTTTAACCCCTTGTGCCAGTAGTTTTACGGGAAGTGTCATATTGCCCACTTCCGGCATTCCCGGGTATCCTCTCGGACCAACGTTTTTTAATACCAATACACTGTTTTCGTCTACAGGAAGGTCGGGGTCATCAATGCGTAATTTGTAATCCTCAATATTTTCAAAAACAACCGCTTTCCCAGTGTGCTGAAAAAGATGCGGACTTGCAGCTGAGGGCTTTATAACGGCTCCATTTTCACATAGATTCCCTTGTAAAACTGCCAATGCTGTGGCATTATTAAAGGGTTTATTAAGTCCGGCAATTACTTCCCGGTTATAGCATTCTACATTTTGGTAATTTTCCTGCAATGTCTTTCCGTTTGCAGTGATGCAATCGGTATTCAGTATGGTGTCAAGCTCTTTTAACACGGCAGGTAGCCCGCCGGCATAATATAAGTCTTCCATAAAAAACTTTCCTGCAGGATGCAAATTGACCAACAGGGGAATGGAATTGGATAGACGGTCAAATTCAGTGATGTCGAGCGGAACACCTATTCTTCCGGCAATAGCTAACAGATGGATAATAAAATTGGTTGAGCCCCCTACTGCAGCGTTGACCTTAATGGCATTTTCAAAAGCCTTTTTAGTTAGAATATCAGATAATTTAAGATCTTCTTTCACCATTTCAACTATCCTTCTGCCGGAGAGCTGTGCCAGAACTTTCCTGTTGGAATCAGCAGCGGGAATGGCTGCATTTTCGGGCAGCGAAAGGCCTAATGATTCTACCATACAAGCCATTGAGGATGCAGTACCCATTACAGCGCAATGGCCATGACTCCGGCACATTCCAGCTTCCGCCATGTTTAGTTCTTCCTCCGTCATCAGCCCGGCACGCAAGTCATCCGTAAAGCGCCATATATCACTGGTTCCGATATCTCTACCCTTATATTTACCGGTCAGCATAGGGCCGCCAGAAACTACTATAGTTGGGATATTCACACTACATGCGCCCATTACCAAAGATGGGGTGGTTTTATCGCAGCCACAAAGCAATACTACCCCATCTAAAGGGTTTGCTCGAATGGATTCTTCCACATCCATACTAACCAAATTTCGGTACAGCATAGCTGTTGGTTTGATCAGTGTTTCCCCCAGTGACATGACAGGGAACTCCACTGGGAAACCCCCTGCTTGAATTATTCCCTTTTTAACTGATTCGGCGAGTTCCCTAAAATGGGAATTGCAAGGGGTGAGTTCAGACCATGTGTTACATATCCCTATAACCGGCTTTCCTTCAAATTCATCTGCAGGAATCCCCTGATTTTTCATCCAGGCCCGGTAAATGAATCCATCTTTGCCTTTTTTTCCAAACCATTGCTGGCTGCGTAATGCCTGTTTCATTCTGCTTTATTTTTTAAAGGTTCAAATACAAAGTGTATAAAAAATCCCCATCTGTGCAATACAAATGGGGATTTAATGTAATTATTTAATTTAATAACCCGGGTTTTGAGGTTTTAAATTCGGATTATTATTCATTTCCTGAACACCTAATGGGAATAAAAGATGTTTAGTCTGCAAAGCTTGATTGGAACTTTTATTGATGTGTCCCACGAAATTATCAAAGCCATTCGTAGTTTCATTATACACCTTTCTCAGGCGGACCATGTCAAACCAGGTGATGCCTTCGTAACACAGTTCGTGCCAGCGCTCTCTCCATACCGCTTCTCTGAAGGTGGATTGGTTATAGGTTCCGAAGGCTGGGGTTACTAATGTTGCTCTGTCTCTGATTCGTTTAAATGCATTATAAGCATCCATTGTAGGACCGCCAACTTCGTTTTGGGCTTCTGCAAATGTTAATAGTACTTCTGCAAATCGGATTAAAGGAACATTCAGGTTGTTATTTCGTGTACCTGCAACTCCCGCAGAACCGAATGCCGTAGTATTAAAGTGCTTAAAAATATAAGGAGCGCCTAAGCTAAATGGTGCACCATTGCCATTGGTAAAGTAGCTGGTATAGAAGTATCCTTCCTGATTTTTAGCACGTAAATCGCCAGCTGCATAGGAATTGTAAAAAGCAGGAGTAGGAACAGTACTTCCAGTACCGCCCGGACCAGCAAACGTTACAGGTTTAAAGTTAGGGAGCATATTTCCCATTGGATTGCCAGCAACCAGAGTATTATATTGAAGCATAAAAATATGTTCAACTCTATTCTTCAAGCTTTCCTTGTGCACGTCACTGTAAGTCGGGAATAGGTTGATGCTTGCTGGATTAGCATTGGCATAGACAATAACTTCATTGGCTTTATCCGCAGCCAGCTTATAATGTGAAGCTCCTTTATTTAGTGGTTGCCCCGCCATTGTTAAGTAAACTTTCGCTAATTGTGACTTTACCGCGGCCATTGAAACCCGTCCGCTGACGTCCATCCATGCAAGACCAGCTGCTTCCGCTGCCTGAAGATCTTCAACAATCAGTTTGTAAACGGCCTCTTGATTGCTTCTTGACGGACTGAAGTCTTCAGAAGCCACGCTTTGAGGTTTTGTTACAATTGGCACATCACCCCATAATCTAACAGCGTAGAAATATGCCCAGGCACGAAGGAAGTGTGCTTCTCCTAAAATTTTCTTTTTCTGAGCATCATTCATAGGCGTAATTGCGGGTACTTTATCTAACACGAGGTTAGCCTGAGCGATCACCCGATAAACTCCATTCCACCAGTTAACAATGTGTTGGGTATTCCCATCATAAGTCAGTGAATAAAGATTATTCAAATCCGAATTTTGGGCTGTTTCAGTAGTCGAGGTACCAGTAGGTGCTTCAAGTAATTGCCAGTTGGACGAAAAAATTCCTGCGCCATCTCCAATAAATCTGGTATTGTCATATACGGCGGCAATAGCGGCCTCTGCGTGATCCGGGATCGTGTAAAAGTTTTCCGGAGTCAGGTTTGAAGGAGCTGCTTCATCAAGGAAGTTGCTACAACCCGTCCCGAGCAACAGTCCTACCGACAGGATCACTTTGATTGGGGCTTTTGATATATTAATAAATTTCATATGGATGTCTTTTTAAATAATTTATAAACCAACTTGAAGTCCTAACATGAAAGTTGTAGGTTTTGGATAACTGTGCCAGAACATGCCCTGAGAGAACACATTATTGCCATCATTTGCATAACCCCCGGTCGGTGTTGTTTCGGGATCCCCATTAAGCTCTTTATGAGTGATTAGGAAAATGTTTTGACCTGTAGCATATACCCTAAGTCTGTTTAAACGAAGTTTTTGAGTAGTGCTTGATGGGAAGGTATAACCCAGCAAGAGATTTCTTCCGCGGATGAACGATCCATCTTTTATCCAATGAGTGTCGACGTTGGTTACATAACCTGCCCTTGTATCGCGGATTTGAGCGATAGGAGTGTCTTGATTTTCTGGTGTCCATGCGTTCAACACGGTAGCATAACTATTTGCAAGCGCTACCCTGTCTTCACTTGAATGCAGAGTCATGTCAAGCACATCATTGCCATATGAATATTGAAGTTCCAGCGTCAGATCAACAGCTTTATACCTGAATGTATTTAGGAATGCTCCCCAAGCTTTTGGGCTACCATTTCCAATAATCGATCTGTCGGCATCCGTAATGGCATAATCGCCGTTTACGTCTTTATATTTAATATCGCCAGGAAGAATGGTAATTCCATTCCGATAACTGGCAAATTTTGCAGCTTCCGCACGTTCAGATTCTTTCCAAGTTCCTAGTCTAGTTAATCCCCAGAATGATCCTGCAGCTTCCCCAATACGTATAATGTTGGTTGGATTGGTGAAATTAGGTCCCCCAATACCAAAAATGTCAGAAGGAGTAGCTAAGGAAAGTACCTTGTTTCTATTCATTGAAATATTGAAGGTAGTATTCCATGAGAAGTTATCGCCTTCAAAGTTGATGGTATTAAGTGCAAGTTCAATACCCTTGTTTTCCATCGATCCTACGTTCTTTCTGATAGTCGCGAAGCCACTTGTACGTGGAACGGGAGCATCCAAAAGCATATCTGTCGTTTTACGATAGTAAACGTCAGCTTCAAAAGAAATTCTGCCTTTAAATAAACCCAGTTCTAAACCGATATCACTTTGAGCAGTTTTTTCCCAACGTAAATCCGGATTTGACAAACGATTGATTCCTGTTCCACCTACACGTACATCGTTAAAAACAGCTGCATAATTTGAACTGAGAAGCGATAAAGATGAATAAGCAGGGATTTCAGAGTTACCTGTTAATCCAAAGCTAGCGCGCAACTTTAAGCTGGAAATGGTTGGGTTGTCTTTTAAGAAACTTTCTTCAGACACTCTCCAGGCTAGTGCTGCAGATGGGAAGAATGCAAACTTGTGATTTTCACCGAACTTCGAAGCGCCATCAGCCCTTCCCGTAACGGTTAAGAGATATTTATCTTGTAAACTGTAATTGATCCTGCCAAAATAAGAGTTGAAGGCGTTTCTGGATGCACTCGAACCTACAGATGGTAATAAACTTCCTGCACCAAGATTATTAAAGGCGAAATAATCTGTCGCAAATCCCTGAATATTGGCTGACATGTTGAAGAAATTAGTTTCTTGCCATGACACACCAAGTAAGCCAGTAAAAGAATGGATATCCGCAAATTTTTTATTGTACGTTAGATAATTTTCCAATGACCAGAATCTTTCTTTCCTGTTATTTGCTGATGCAGTTCCTTGCTGAGCTATGGCTAATGTCCGGGTTACAGCGGTATTCTGTTCCTGCGTAAGGATGTTTGCACCAAGAATAGTACGCATCTCTAAGCCCTTAGCCAGATTTATATTTGAATACATACTGCCTAGTGCTGTTTGAGTATTTAGTATAAATTTGGTGCCCGATAATCGATGCATTGAACTGAACGATCCTTCTGCCTGTGGAAAATCCCTGTTATTAGCAAATGTTCCGTCAGCATATCTTACAGGAAGAAACGGGAAATCTTCAACAATCTGGCGTCCTACAGCATCACTTTGATCCACTATATTTTCAGACTGAGTAGTGTAGCTGAGTGTACCGCCAATTTTTAACCATTTTTTAATCTGATCATCTATGGTAAACCTTCCAGAATAACGATTAAGGTAAGAGTTTTTCAAAAGTCCCTGATCATCACGATAACCGAGTGAGGCAGAATAAGAGTTCCGCTCATTACCACCGGTGAAGCCCAATTGATGATTTTGCGAAAGTTTATTTTGTGTTGTTTCTTCAAGCCAGTTAGTGTCATAAAGAGGGTTGCCTGAACTGTCGAATAATCGTGGATCTGTACGGCGCAGCTTGGGATTCAAACTCGCCCATTTTCCAGCAGCCCATCCGGTGGGATCGAATTTTTCCATATTTTTCCACGCTAGATCTTCCGTTGCCATGTATTCCGCAGTGTTCAACACTCTTGTGGGATTTGGACCTATTGTAGGGACGCTAAAATCACTATCATAAGTTACCTTTCCTTCCCCTGACTGACCACGTTTGGTAGTGATCAATATAACTCCGTTGGCACCTCTTGCCCCATATATTGCAGTAGATGAAGCATCTTTCAATACTTCGACAGATACTACATCATTTGGATTGATATAGTCAATGGCCTGACTTGCCTGAACCTGGTTACCTATAGGGAGCATAACTCCATCTATAACATATAAAGGGTTGTTTGAGGAGTTTATCGAACTGAAACCCCTGATCCTGACATTGGTTCTTCCCCCCGGACGGCCGGAGTTCGTGTTAACCTGCACTCCTGAAACTTTACCGGATAGAGCCTGGTTAAGTGATGATGCGGGCCTTTCCTTCAGTTTTGCTTCACTAACCGACCCTACAGCGCCGGTCAGATCCGATCTTTTTTGAGAACCATAACCGATTACAACGATTTCATTTAACGACGTATTAGACGTCGTCATAGCTACATTTATCGTCGATCTGCTATTGACGGCAACTTCTATTGTTTCATAGCCGATATAACTAATAACCAGAGTTCCATTTTCTGGAGCGTCCAAGGAGAAGTTCCCGTTTACATCCGTTGAAACTCCCGTGTTGCTGCCTTTAACTTTTACTGAAACTCCAATAAGTGCTTCACGGTTCTTCTGGTCAGTAATTGTTCCTTTCACAGGTATATCCGCCAGAGCATCTTTGCCCAGGTTTTTTATACTGGCTGGCTTTATGGAGGGGTAACTGAAATTATTTTCCAAAGCCGCTTCTGCAGATTGGATACCGGAGCCCATAAGAAGAGCGGCAGATAATAAGCTCATGCTTTTTATCCTCCAGTTTCTTTTAAATCGCATTTTGGTGAATGAGGTAGTTTGTTTTTTCATTTATTGATTTTTAGTGTTTAAGCAATTCATTTGAATGGAATTTGGTTATAAAATGGACAGTGTTTAGATAGTAAGGCTGATTAGCTTTCTGTAAGGAATAGAATCATGTAATGCTAAAATTATGGACACTTTGGAGATTAAAATGTCCTGAATTTTACAAAAAGTATAAAATTATTATCCCTATTATGGCAAAGTCAATAAGCCGGTTAACAGCCGTTAATCACTGATCATTTGATTGAGGCTTTTTAAATAAAATGATTGGGGTAGAATAGGTCAATTCGCAGATTCATTGATACTGCATTTGTATTGATAAGGACTTTGCTTGGTATGGTGCTTAAATACTTTGCAAAAATGTGAATCGGAACTGTATCCGCACAAAAAGGCTATTTCAGAAATAGGCTTATCTAATTCGATCAACAGTTTCCTTGCATGGGTCATCCGTGCATCGGCGAGATATTGTGTAAATCTCATTTTCGTTCTGCTCTTGAAAAAACGGCAAAAAGATGGCAAGGTCATACATGCAACTTCTGCAACTTTTTTTAGCGAAATAGGCTTATCGATATTTTCTTTAATAAACTTGATCACATCAATTAGCCTATCAGAATTTTGACCGCCATGGGGATGAAGTTCATCATGTATGAAATTTCGATCTTTTGAAATGGATATTATATGCAGGATCTGCAGAAACCCTATTGCTTTTTCGAAACCTGATTTTGTTGCCAGACCTTTTAGTTTTTCTGATATTGAGTTCCTGGTCTCACCGAAAATATTAATTCCTTTAGCTGCATGTTGTAGCATATCTTTGACCCCATCAAACTCGGTAGCAAAAGCAACCATGGGTTCAAAGATTTTCGGATTGATATACATGACAATTACTTTGGAACGCATGGTTGAATCTTTTTTATAAAATGCGGGGTCGCTTTGCCAAATGTGGGGAACATTAGGGCCGATAAAAACCATATCGCCTGATTCGTAATAACTGACTTTATCGCCAATAATTCTTTTGCCATACCCTTCAACGATAAATACTAACTCTAGCTCCGGATGTGAATGGTAGCACGGTCGGCCGTGAATAGGGGAAAAAAAATAGGCCTGATCTCTAAATTCTATATGCAGGTTATTATTGGTAAATGGTGTTATTTCTGTTTGGAGAAGTCTCATAATTCCAAATTAATTTGCTTTGAAAATTCTTAACATATGGGCTCTACAGGATATCATCTTGCATATTGGAAGCACGTATACTCAATTACGATATTTGAGCTAAATGTTCAGGATGTTTCATAAGATATTAACTGCAATTTATACAATTAATAATAATAAAAAAGAGTGGAGCATAAATTCAATTAATGCTCCACTCTTACAAATGAATCAATGTTTGGACAGCAATATTTACGACTGTATTGCGTAGCTATTTAGAATAAAACCTATATTCCTTTCACACCCCAGCCTTTTCGATATTTGCGACGCAAAAACTTTTCCGCTTGTGGGTAATTGGGGAACTTCATTCTGTCAGCATCCCATTCCAGCACCTGGCCAGGAACGCGAATTGCGACTGTTCCGAGTAATATAGCCTCAGTCATTGGGCCAGACTGAGCGAAATGTGATTCGGTCTTATCACCGCCGAGGCAAGCATCTACAAAGTGATGATAATGATTGCGCTCCTTTAGTTCCGGAAATTCAAAATCCTTGAATTTGCTTTCGGGCAATAGTTTAGGCATTTTGCCATGCGGTATAAGTAGAGCGCCTTCAGTGCCAATTATCATTGCGGATTCAGCAGGATAATCTTCGATTGAGAATAAAGCCCTCACTTCCTCTGGAGGATAAAATTCCCCATCAAACCATTCCACAGGAAGTACGTCTGATTCGGTGTGTTTATTTCCCGGGAACGTCCACGAGATATGGTTGCCTTGCGGCCAGGTGTCCGCCCGGCGCTCAGGCGAGTCTTGCCAGGATTTCTGAACTTCTGCTACAACAGAATTTGGAGATTTCAAGTCGAGGCCCTTCCAAACGGCATCGAATATGTGGCAGCCTATGTCTCCCGACCATCCTGTTCCAAAATCTTGCCATGTTCGCCATGTTGTTGGATGATAGATTTCAGGTACATAAGACCGCATGGGTGCTGTACCAATCCAATTCTCCCAGTGTAAAGTAGATGGTGGTTCTTGCCCCTGAGCGGGACGTGGTCCTTCAAGCCGGTATCGGGCAACTGCACCCGGGCGGTTGGAGCAAAGATATGCGTGTTTGATTTTGCCGATTACACCTTCTTTGAGCCACTGTACGCCTATACGATCACCAATGCTTGATGCAACCTGGGTTCCAAGTTGGGTAATGACTCCGGCCTTGACCGCTTCATTGGTAAGAATGCGAACTTCAGCTACGTCGTGGCACAAAGGTTTTTGGCAATAAACATGTTTGCCGGAACGAATAGCCTGTACGGCAATGGCAAAGTGATTATGATCTGGTACGGCTACATTGACTGAGTCAATTCGATTTCCTTCGACTTTTAGGAGTTCACGCCAATCAGTGTAGGTGCGTGCACCTGGGACGGCTTCAGATGCCCTTTTTAAATTATTTTCGTCTACATCGCATATAGCGACAATCTGCAAATTTGGATGTTTTTTAAAATTCTGCAAATCTCCCCATCCCATTCCCCCAACGCCGATGCAGGCATGATTAAGTTTGCCGGCTGGGGTTGCGGCTTTCGCTGATGACCGAAGGATCATTGGCCCTATTATGGCAGCGGTTGCGGCAGTGACTAAAAAATGCCTGCGCGATACTAAAGGGTTTTTGTTCTTCATCTGTACATTGAATTTCTAATTCTACGAAAGCCAAAATAAAAATTAGAGTTAATTTAAAATGTCGCTGGCTTAACCATATTTATCACCACATGACCATTTTAATTATTAGCTATAAAATAAAAAAGCCATCCATAAAAACGGACAGCTTGCAATATCGCTATATTATATTTTAGATTTCGAACGAGAAGTCGTCTCCGATTTTTGCAGTTTCTGTATGATTTTCGGAATATTCATACCTTTTCTCAACAACTTCCTGGTTAGCCTTAATGTAGTCTATGGTTTCCTTCAGGCCTTCAGCGAACTTCTCAAAATCTTCTTTGTAAAGGAAGATTTTGTGTTTGATAAACACACCATCTTCTAAACGTTTTTTACTTTCTGTTACAGTAACATAATAGTCGTTAGAGCGTGTTGCCTTTACATCGAAAAAATACGTGCGTTTACCCGCTCTTACCTTTTTTGAAAAAACCTCTTCTCTTTCTTTGTTGTCGAAATCTCCCATTTTCATGTTTTTATGTTGAGGTAAATATAATAGATATTCGGAAAGTTACAAATTGATTTTTTTGAGGCTCTCCTGTGTGGGATTAAATGCAGTTTTGCAAAGCCTTTTTGCCCATTACTTGAAATGGGATCAAGCGCTTTGCTCCTCAAGGAGTTGTTTTTCGTAAAGATCGAAGTATATTCCCTTTTTTGCTAACAGTTTCTTGTGGCTGCCTTGCTCTATAATCTCACCATCATCAATTACCATTATTTTGTCCGCGTTCTTTATAGTTGAAACGCGATGGGCAATTAAAATGCTGGTCTTTCCTTTCATCACCTTACCCAAATTATTCAGGATTTGTTCCTCGGTTCTGGTATCAACCGCTGACAGGCAATCATCAAAGATCAGAATCTGTGGTTGTTTAATAATAGCACGGGCTATTGAAAGTCTCTGTTTTTGGCCCCCGGAGAGTGTGATCCCGCGTTCGCCAATAAGAGTTTCAAATCCTTTTTCAAATTCTTTAATATTATGATATACTGCCGCATTTTTTGCTGCATTTTCAACACTTTCATCGTCCGGATCAGAAATTCCGAAGGCTATATTGTTCTTAATGCTGTCGGAAAATAAAAACACTTCCTGCGGAACAAAGCCCACTTGCTGTCGGAAATTGTTCAGGTCAGTTTCCCGAAGATGCTTACCATCGATCAGGATCTCTCCGCTGTCGGCGTCATACATCCGCATCAAAAGGTTTGCTATGGTGGATTTTCCGGAACCCGTGCGTCCGATAATGGCCAGAAATTCGCTGGGCCGGACTTCAAACGATACATTTCTAAGAGCCACGATGCCTGTATCCGGGTAGGTGAAACTAACGTTCCTAAACTCTATATGCCCCTTCAGGCTGCTAGCTTCAGTTTTGTTTGAAACTATTTCCGGTGGTGTGTGCAAAAACTCATTAATTCTTTTTTGCGAAGCCGCAGCACGCTGGATCAGCGAAGTCACCCAACCTAAAGACATTACCGGAAACGTAAGCTGGGTAACATACACTATAAATTCAGCGATATTTCCGGCGCTGATTGTTCCCCTCATTACTTCTTTGCCGCCCACATAAACCGTAATAATTGTACTCAACCCTACCAGCAACAATATGATGGGAAAAAATAAGGCCTGCACTTGCACCAGAGCCATCGATTGTGTTTTGTAGTGCTCGCTTTCTGCATCAAATCTATTCCGAACATCAGCTTCCCGCACATAGGCTTTTATGACCCGTATACCTGAGAAGGTTTCCTGAACGAAATTGGACAGTTCAGAAAGCTGCTCTTGTATTTTCTCGCTCCGATGGTTAATCATCGTATTTACATAGTATATAGTGATAGCAAGAAGAGGTAATGGAAGTAATGAAAACAAAGCCAGCCTTGCATTTACGCTGAACATAAATGCCACTATCATAATAAATAACACAATAGTGTTGATGGTATACATAATGGCGGGACCAAGGTACATTCGCACGCGGCTAACATCTTCTGTAACCCTGTTCATTAAGTCGCCGGTATTATTACGGCGATAGAACGCCATTGACAATTGCTGGTAATGATTATATATTTCATTCTTCAGGTCATATTCAATGTGCCTCGACATCAGAATGATGGTTTGCCGCATAAAAAAGAGAAAGACGCCCCTGAGAAGGGCCAGAATGAAAACGATAAGCCCGAAAAGCATTAATGTGTGTCCGAATATCTCGTTTACTACATCTTGTCGTTCAAACCCATTAAAAAGTCTGTAAACAGCGATGTTTTCGTTTACAAGATCAAATGAAATCTGGATAACCTGGGCAGGTAGTACACCGAAAATGTTAGATATGATGACGAATAAAACCCCGGGAATAAATCTCCATCGATATTTATAAAAAAACTTATTAAGGTAGGCGAGTTCTTTCATGAGGTTTATGTGTGTCAAAAATAGATAGAATTTGTCATTTCTATTCAGGCGTGTGATATTTTCTATTTCGTGCCGCGGGTATTGTATCATTATTGGGCATCAGCATATAAGACTGTTATGTTATTCATCATGATAGGGAATTTTTACTACTTTTGTGAGGTAAAGCCCGGTAGTAAAATATGGTATTATCTCAGTTTGATGAACAATCCGTTTTTAGTAAGCTTGAAAAATCAGGCCATCAGAAGGTGGTTTATTGTAGTGATCCGGATACCGGACTAAAAGCTATTATTGCAATTCATGATACCACACTTGGCCCTGCGCTTGGAGGTACGCGAATGTTTGCTTACAAAACTGAAACAGAAGCATTGAATGATGTGCTGCGCTTGTCGCGAAGCATGACTTATAAAGCAGCAATAACGGGTTTGAACCTTGGCGGGGGAAAGGCAGTTATTATAGGAGACAGCCGTCTGCATAAGAGTGAAGCTCTTATGAGACGGTTTGGGCGTTTTATTGAAAACCTTAACGGCTCTTTCATTACAGCAGAGGATGTGGGTACCAGTCCGCGTGATATGGAATACATCCGAATGGAAACCAAGTATGTGACGGGTATTCCGGAATCCATCGGCGGCAGCGGTGATCCTTCACCTGTAACAGCCCGTGGCGTTTATATGGGTATTAAAGCCTCTGTAAAGGAATTTTTTGGTAATGACAGCCTCGCTGGGAAGTCAATTGCGGTTCAGGGTATTGGACAAGTTGGAGAAATCCTGGTTGGCCTGCTCCGGAATGAAAATGCCAAGGTTTACGTTAGTGACATAAATGAGGAACGTTTGGGGCAGGTAGCTCAGAAGTATGGTGCTGAAGCGATTTCAACCAATAGCTTATTCGACCTGGATATTGATATTTATTCGCCTTGTGCATTGGGAGCGACAGTTAATACCGAAACTATCAATCGGTTGAAATGTTCAATAATAGCTGGCTCAGCTAATAACCAGTTGGCAGACGAGGAGGTCCACGGAAGGATGCTCCTTGATAAAGGTATTTTATATGCACCTGACTATTTGATCAATGCTGGGGGACTAATTAATTGCTACTCTGAAATAGCTGGTTTTAATAAAAAGAAAACTCTGCAAATGGCGGAAAATATTTACGAAGCCACCCGAAGAGTTTTAAGAAAATCTAAAGAAGAAAATATCCCGACAAACGAAGCGGCAAACAAGATTGCCGAAAAGCGAATCGAAGATATTAGAAAAATAAAAGCGGCCTGGTAATCAGGCTTTATAACAATAAATCGTTCTTATACATGTTAAATCGAAGGCACCTGAGGGTGAAAGTGTTACAGGTATTATATTCCTATCAGCAATCCGAATCCAGGGACATGCGGCCGTTTGAGAAAGCTTTGCTTCAAAACGTCGACAGGGTTTATGAGATGTACGTTTGGCTGCTTTCTCTGCTCGTCGAAGTAGCAGATTACAGTGTTATCGATGTAGAAGGACGCGCCAGTAAACATCTTCCATCAGAAGATGATCTTAATGCCAGCGACAAACTGAGAGGCAATTTGTTTATAGCAGCATTGCAACAAAACCAGGAGTATATCACTGCAGTAAAAAAATACAAGATTTCATGGGATTTTGATCCCGAGATCGCGAAGTCAATTTTTAGTACCTTGAAGACTTCTGCCGAATACAAAGGTTTCCTTGATCAAACGGATCATACCATCAAATCCGATAAGGATATTGTTAAGTTTATATTCAAAAAACTAATACTTAAGTCGCCAGGAATAGAACAAGTGTTTGAAGAAAAATTTATTAACTGGCCGGTTGATAAAGAGGTGTTACAAGCATTGGTGGCCAAAACGTTTAAGAACTTTTCAAGTGTTGAACCTGAAGAAAACCATCTTGCTCAGATTTGTCCGAACTGGGACGAGGACAGGCCTTTTATAATAGATCTGTTTAACAAAGTAATTGCCTTTGAACATGAGTATCAGGAAATGATCTCGCAAAAGACAAAAAATTGGGAAGCCGAAAGGATTGCGGTTATGGATACTCTACTGATGCGTATGGCTATCGTAGAACTGGTGCATTTTTCTTCAATCCCGGTAAAAGTGACCATGAATGAATATATAGAAATAGCGAAAGAATTTAGTACTCCTAAAAGTAATTCGTTTATAAACGGTATTTTAGATAAAATTTTAGCCGATCTTAAAGCAACTGGTAAAGTCCGGAAGACTGGCAGAGGATTAATAGAATAAAAAAACATGAAAAAAATCATCTTATCACTAGCATGCGCTGCAATCTTAGCTTCATGCGGCAATCAGGAACCGAAACAATCAGAATCAACATCAGTAGAAACGGTGTCGTCTACATTAGAAACGGCTTCAGCTGATGCGCCAGCTTTTAAATTTGTATCCGAATCTTTTGATTTTGGACAAATTACCGATGGTGAAAAAGTATCTCACGACTTTAAATTCACAAATATTGGCAATAGCCCGCTTATTATTACCAGCGCGACTGCTACTTGTGGATGTACGGTACCTGACTACCCTAAGGAACCAATTGCGCCAGGTGCCGAAGGTGTTATTAAAGTAGTTTTTGACAGCACTGGCAAACCAGGAATGCAGAATAAAATTGTCACAATTACGGCAAATACTGTTCCTGAAATTACTCAATTGAATATACTCGGGAATGTAGTTGGCGCTGCTACTGCAAGCAAATAATAAAACAAAATGGAACAGATACAGAATTTTATACCAATGCTTCTTATCATAGTAGTTTTCTACTTTTTTATGATAAGGCCGCAGATGAAAAAAGCAAAAGACCACAAGAAATATGTTGAGGAATTGAAAAAAGGGGATAAGGTTATTACCACCTCGGGCATACATGGTAAGATAGTGGACATGAACGACACTACTTTTCTTGTGGATGTAGATAGTGGAACAAAGATTCGGTTTGAGAAATCATCAATTTCTCTTGAAGCATCAAAAGCACTTAATACACCGGCTACGAAATAGCCTTTATTGCCAGAACTGCCTTACGCCGCTTCAATTGAGGCGGCGTTTTTATTTGATTATTTTTGCTGATATGATTACGATATGCCATTTATAAAATTCAGCCAGGCCGAACGTCGTCGAATCTCTGTATTTTTCATGTGCCTGGCATTTGCATTAGGAGCATGGCTGTTTTTTGCCTTATCTAATAGCTATGTTTATCAGGCAAGTACAGTCGTAAGATTTGTTAATTTTCCTCAAAACAAGGCTTTTCATTCCCTTCAGTCTGATACGGTTAAGCTGCAAATCGAAGGTACCGGATGGCAGCTTCTTTTTTCTAAATTGCGCATCAGCCCCCAGTCTATAAATATTGATTTAAAGGATTTAAAAAAGCAAACCTTTGTTAATTTGTCAGATCAGCTGGGATATATCAATCAGCAATTCAGCTCAACACAAAAAATAATTTATGTGCAGCCTGATACCTTATATTTCGATTTCTCATCCCGGGCTATAAAGAAGGTGCCGGTTGAATTGGTGAGCAACCTGCAATTTGAGAAGCAGTATGGTATCTCAGATTCAGTGATATTAAATCCCGCTTATGTAACTATAACCGGCCCAAAGGCTGATCTCGCCAAAATTCAGAGCTGGAAGACTGATACCCTTAGCGCTGAAAATGTCAGTGGCATCATCAACACCAGGATTCCGTTTAAACGCCCTTCTTTGGCGAATATAAATATCTACCCATCGTACACCGAAGTAAAGTTGCCTGTAGAGGAGTTTACTGAAAAGACCATTGAGGTCCCAATTACGGTCTTGAATAACAAGAATTACAGGGACATCAACTTCTTACCTGAAAAAGTAAAAATTACTTTCATGACTGCCATTGGAAATTATTCCCGGATCGATCGCGATTATTTTGAAGCTTCCGTTGACCTCGATAACTGGACAATTAAATCTTATAAGCAGCTACCTGTTATGCTTACACGCTTTCCTGATTTTTGTAAACTGGTTAGGATTGAACCCCAGGCCGTTGACTTTATTATTCAGAAATAATGTTAAAAGTTGGAATTACCGGAGGTATAGGAAGCGGAAAGACAACGGTCTGTAAGGTTTTTGAAGTGTTAGGCATTCCAGTTTTTTATGCCGATAAAGCCGCAAAATTGATCATGCACGAAGATCCTCTGTTACGGGATGAGATTAAGAGGAGTTTTGGCAGAGAGTCGTATTTGCCCTCAGGTGAGCTTAACAGGAAGCATATTTCCGCAATTGTATTTAATGACAATGTACAACTTGCTAAACTCAATGCGATAGTTCATCCGGCTGTTTTTAGAGCTTTTGAAGTCTGGGCTAAAGCACAGCAAGGCGCCTTATATGTCTTGAAAGAAGCTGCGCTTTTGTTTGAAAGTGATTCTTTTAAAATGTGTGACCGGTCTGTACTGGTAAAATCTCCCGAAGCCCTCAAAATTGATAGGATTGTTGATAGGGATCAAACCACAGCGGAGGAAGTAAAGTTGCGGATGAAGAGGCAATATTCTGATGAGAAAAAGGAAAAACTTGCTGATCATATCATTATCAATGCTGAACAAACTCTGCTAATTCCCCAAATTCTGGACCTGCATAAGTATTTTATAAGCATTTCTCATGATCATTGATGATTTCCTCATAATAAATGAGAATGGTTTGTATTGCAGGACTGGTGATTTTTATCTTGATCCCCTTAAGCCTGTGTTAACAGCAATTATTTCGCATGCTCACGGCGATCATGCGGTAAAAGGTAATGATACAATTTATTGTACTGCACCAACGCAGTCGATTATGGTCCATCGTTATCAAAAAAATGCTGGTAAGAATTTCCAGGTTAAAAATTTTCATTCTTCTTTTGCCCTGAACGGAATTAAAGTCACGTTTTATGCGGCCGGGCATATTATAGGTTCTGCCCAAATACTTATGGAGTATGAAGGAATAAGATATCTGTACACGGGTGATTATAAACTCCAGGAAGATCCAACTTGTGAGCCTATTGAATTTGTTAAAGCAGATGTGCTCATTACAGAATCCACATTTGCCGATCCGGCCGTGCAGCATCCCGATGCGGCTGAAGAGATCTGTAAGCTGAATGAGTTTGACCACAATGTACTTCTCGGTTCATATTCTCTTGGAAAGGCGCAAAGGTTAATCAGTTTGATAAACGCTCATTGTCCTCAACGATCTGTACTAGTCCATCACTCTATATTGCCTTTAAATAAGATTTATGAATCGTTTGGTTATTCACCGGGCCAGTATGAGCTGTATACCCGCAAGTCGATGAAGCAAGCGGGGCAGAATCTCGTATATATTGTACCTCCTCTCACGTTTGATAGTTATATTAGAGCAAAAAATGTAGTGAGGGCTTTTGCTTCAGGGTGGAAGAGATTACAGGTAAACAATGGAGTGCAGCTTTTGATTTCTGACCATGTAGATTGGAATGATATCCTTGCCATGATGGATCAAGTAAAACCGAAAGAGGTGTGGACCCTCCACGGCAACGGGAAATATTTGAGGGAGCATTTTATAGACCAAATACCAGTGAAATTGTTGAACGCATGTTAACCGAACATATTGATTATTATCTTGATGAGAATGGGAATATGGTTTTTACAGAAAAATATCATCTAAAAAGAGGATATTGCTGTAAGAATAAATGCCGGCACTGCCCATGGGCATACGGACAGGAAAAGGTAACACAGTCAAAGCAAAAATGACCATTCAGGTATGGAAATAGAAAAAGAAATTGTTAGCAGTAAGTTTGAAAATAATCATCAAAAGGCCATCGTAAATTTGATCTATACTTACGGATGGATAACAAATTTGCTCAAACAGCGCCTTAATAAGCACAAAATAACCCTACAACAATATAATATTTTAAGAATTTTAAGAGGTCAAAGCCCTAAACCCGCAACGATTAATCTTCTAAAAGAACGGATGCTTGACAAGATGTCGGACGCATCAAGAATTGTAGAGCGCCTGGTTCAAAAGAAATTGGTGGACCGGTGTGTAAACGACCAGGATAGACGTGCAGTAGATATCCGGATAAGTCCGGAAGGCCTCAAAATACTTCAGAAATTAGACAAAGAGATGTCGTCGAAGGATATTTTGTGGGATAATATTACTGATGAAGAGGCGGGGATGTTGAGTAGGCTGCTTGATAAAATGCGGGGGTAGGGAGTTGAACTCAATGTAGAAAATACCCAACCAACGCAATCCCCACTCCCAATAAAACCGCCACAAACTTTTTTAGATTAAACTTATGATCAACGCTTGATTCGAAGAGAATTGTTGTTGAAATATGAAGAAATATTCCAATGACAAGTCCCATAATACTGTCGAAATAAGCTTCGATATTTCCGAAAGTCCCTTCGCCGATTCTAACACTTAATAAATAGCCAATCGGACTCATTAAAGCAAATATGCCGAGCAGCACGATGGTCTTAACTTTGGATTGATGGGCATGTAACAGCACACTTCCCAGTGCAAATGCAGCAGGTATATGGTGCAGCGCTATTCCGTACACCAACTCCGTGTGCTGTCCTTTAGCCAATGGCATACCTTCCAGAAATGCATGGAGACATAAACTGATCATAATCCCAATTGGAAACGCATAGTGGCCATGATCATGTATGTGGATATGCCCATGTTCAATACCTTCTGAAAACTGTTCCATCAGAATTTGGAGCAGGAATCCGCCCAGGATGAACAGCCCAATGTTGTGGTCGCCGGAACTGTAAACGTCTGGCATCAGATGCAGGACTGTGATGGCGAAAAGATAAGCTCCGCTAAAGGATAGTACGAGTTTTAGGCGGTTTGTGTTGGTGCTTTTAAAAAGGAATACACTCAGCCCACCGAAAAAAGCACTGCAGAATAACAATATTAATTCCCAGTATTCCATCCTTTAAAAATTTTGAGTTGAAGTAGAAGAGCGCCTACAACGAAGCCTAGGATACCCCCAATTAAGGCACCAAAAGTAACATCAAAGGGATAATGAACGCCGACGTACACCTGGGCAAAGCTAATGGAGAAAGCCCAAAGCAAAGCTAAAGGAAGTATCGGTTTCCATTTGGTATAGAAAATAGTTATTAAAAAGACTGCGAGGGCAAAATGGTTTGTTGCATGCGATGAAGGAAGGCTGTAGCCGGTCCCGCAAGGTACAAGGTTGTTAATTTCCCCTTTTATTCTGGGATCGTTGCAAGGCCTGAGACGCTCAAAGGAAGGCTTAAGAACGGATGCGGAGAAATAGTCAGCAACACCAAAGCTAAGGCCCATAAAAACCAGTATTAGCCATCCTCTTCGTTCGAAATTTCTGATACAGAATACGACCATAAAGAGATAAAGAGGGATCCAGAAATACCTGTTTCTTAATAGCGGCATCAGCCAATCAAAAAATGCATTGGAAAGGCCTTTGTTTATGAAAAAGAATATTTCCTGATCGAGCTGATTAATCTGTTCAAGCATCGGCTTTACTGCATATAAAAATTAGGCGATCAGAACGTGTAGGCTCAAAGTTGTTTAAAGAATGATCGCCGAAATAATTTAAGATTTTGAATCCGCTTTTTTCAAACATATTTTCAAAGTCGGCGAATGTAAACGCTTTTACTTCTTCCTTAAATGAAAAATCTTTATTCTTGTGTTCAAATGAAATACTCTTGATTATTTTCCCACCGGCTACTTTTTTGCTGATGTAAAAATCAATGCCGTCCGCCCGTTTGACTTCCTGTTGAGTAAGGTTGCGCATTATCTTCTCACTGTTAAAATAATCTAATACCAAAATGCCGCCTTTCTTAAGCGATTTCCTAAATGTTTTTAAGGCATTGATGTGATCTTTTTCAGTTTCGAAATAGCCAAAACTTGTGAAAAGGTTGAATGCGATATCGAAGTAATTAATGTAAAATAAGTATCTCATGTCATGGACGAAGAAATGCAATTTTTCATTTTCGAACTGCTGGGCAAACCGGATACTGGAAAATGACAGGTCAATTCCTGTTACATCGTAACCTTTCTTGTTAAGATAAACAGCATGCCTGCCACGGCCACAGGCGATATCCAACAACCGCGAGCTGGAACCTGGTTTTAAGTATGCGCAAAGATTGTCGATAAAAAATTCAGCTTCTTCGTCATTCCTCTGTTGATATAGGATATGATAATACGGTGAGTTAAACCAGTTTTGAAACCACTTTTTAGGCATATAAGATATCTGGACTTGATGGCAAATATAGACATTTAGTGTTTTACAGTATGGGTATAGAATGTAATTGTTATTTTTGACGTTCATATTATTGACCGTGACTTTAATCAAATCAATTTCAGGAATCAGAGGTACCATAGGAGGTATAGCAGGTGAAGGTTTAACGCCACCAGATATCGTAAAATTCACCGCAGCCTATGGGCGTTGGGTGATTCAGAAAACTGGGAAAAATAAAATCGTTATAGGGAGAGACGCCCGGATATCAGGAGAAATGGTGCGCAATCTTGTGGTTGGCACTCTCCAGAGCATAGGAATCGACGTGGTTGATATCGGACTATCAACAACACCGACAGTTGAAATTGCGGTGCCCGATGAAAATGCTGGAGGTGGAATTATCTTAACTGCCAGCCATAATCCTAAACAATGGAATGCATTAAAATTATTGAACGATAAGGGCGAGTTTATAACAGATGCTGATGGTCAGCTTGTATTGTCTATGGCTGAGGAACCCGGATTTGAGTATGCTGATGTCAATTCCTTAGGTAAAGTTAGATATGATGAAACCTATCTTCAGAAGCATATCGCTAAAGTATTGGCTTTACCACTTGTCGATGTGGAACTCATCAGAAAAGCGAACTTTAAGATTGCTATAGACTGTGTTAACTCTTCCGGTGGGATATTTGTCCCAGCCTTGCTTCGTGCGCTCGGAGTTGAAACAATATTCGAGCTTTATTGCGAACCTGACGGTCAGTTTCCACACAATCCCGAACCGCTTCCAGAGAACCTTACGGCACTTTCAAATGAAGTAGTTTCAAAAAACGCTGATCTGGGTATTGCTGTTGATCCTGATGTTGATCGTTTATGTTTTGTTTCCGAGGATGGCTCAATGTTCGGAGAGGAGTATACGCTGGTAGCTGTAGCTGATTATGTTTTGCAGAATACCCCTGGAAATACAGTGTCAAATCTTTCATCCACCCGTGCTCTGAGAGACGTTACGGAAAGCAATAATGGAGTTTACAATGCTGCAGCGGTAGGAGAGGTGAACGTGGTTAATAAAATGAAGGAAACGAATGCTGTAATTGGTGGTGAGGGCAATGGAGGCATTATTTATCCTGAGTCACATTATGGCAGAGATGCTTTAGTGGGAATAGCCTTATTCCTAACCCATTTGGCAAAAACCGGAAAAACAGTATCTGTACTCCGAGCCAGTTATCCAGCTTATTTTATCTCAAAAAACAAAATCACTTTGACTCCGGACATGGATATAGATGCACTGTTGCTTGAGGTTGAAAAACGTTACAAAGACCATCCGTTCAGTACAATTGATGGATTGAAAATAGAATTTGATAAGCAGTGGGTACATTTAAGACGTTCAAATACTGAACCCATCATAAGAATCTACTCTGAAGGAAGTTCGGAAACAGCTGCAAATAACCTTGCCCAGAAGATCATTTCTGATATACAGGAAATCCTTCGTTTAAATTGAGAGTGATGAGGGTATACTTAGATAATGCTGCCACAACTCCGGTAGATAAGGCGGTATTGCAGGCGATGTACGAGGTCATGGAAACTCAATACGGGAATCCATCGTCCATTCATGCACATGGGAGGGAAGTTCGTACGATCATAGAAAAGGCACGGAAATCCGTTGCTGGCTTACTTCATGCTTCACCGGCAGAATTTTTCTTTACCTCCGGTGGTACTGAAGCCGATAATATGGCTATTCGCTCGGGAATTCTAGATCACAATATAAAACATGCGATAACGTCCAGGATTGAGCACCACGCTGTTGTTCATACGCTTCAGTCTCTTGAAAAAACAGGGTTAATTAAACTGAGTTATGTCAACATTGATCATAAGGGGAATGTAGACACCGGGCACCTGGAAGAGCTTTTGAAATCAGAGGATAGGAGCTTTGTATCACTAATGCATGCAAATAATGAATTAGGAACCATTACGGACATTGCAGCGATCGGGGAAATCTGTGAACAATACGATGCCATTTTTCATTGTGATACTGTGCAGACTATGGGGCACTACCCGCACGATCTCACCAAATTGAAGGTGCATTTCATGGTATGCGCCGCCCATAAGGTACACGGACCAAAAGGAGTAGGGTTTCTATATATCAATCATAAAATCAAGATAAATCCCATATTATTCGGCGGTTCTCAGGAACGCAATATGAGGGGTGGAACTGAAAATGTTTATGGTATTGTAGGCTTGGCAAAGGCTTTGGAAATTGCTTATTCTGAAATGGACCACCACCAGCAATATATTCAGGACTTGAAATCGTATACGATAGCTCAGCTGCGGGAAAATATACCTGGAATTGCTTTCAATGGTGAGATTAATCCAGAAAAAAGTTTGTATACGGTGTTGAACGTGTCCTTTCCTGCCATGGATATGGCCGAAATGCTTCTTTTTAGTTTGGATATCGCAGGTATTTCCGCTTCCGGCGGTAGCGCATGCAGTTCAGGTACCAACATAGGCTCGCACGTGCTTGACGCGATTCAAGCAGATCCGACACGTCCTGCAGTCAGATTCTCTTTCAGTAAATACAACACGAAGGAAGAAATAGATTATGTGGTCGCTAAAGTCAAGGAAATCTGTAAAGTTTAAACAATAAGGTTTCAATTATTTCACTTTTTCGAAACAAAAAAGCCTTCACTTCCTTTTTATAGTAGACTAATTAAGCTATTATGGAAACGAACAAAGAAAGCCAGTCAGAAAAAGACAAAAGGGCCCAAAACGAGAAATCCGCCCAAAATAAAAAACCGATTGTTAAAACTACAGACGCCGAAGGATCCACTACTCCTGTAGACTTGGATAAAGCTGATTTTAGCTCCAGACCGCATGGAAGGACTACCAGTTCTCTGGGACCTGATCACGAGCCAGGTACAGTATAAATTGTTGTTTTTTTTGGTTTTTTTCGTATCTTCATTATAATAAATTATAAGGAGGTTGTTATGAAAACAAAAACCATTTCCCGGGCTAAAGATGAAACCAATTCTAAAGATGAATTAACAGAAAAGCCCAGACAGAAACATCAAAATCTTCACCTGACTCGTGGTTTTAGTTTTAGTAACCATTCCCACGGAAGAGTTAATCATCATTCAATAGGGTATAACCATGAACCCGGAACATTATAAGTTGAATCCCGCGAAAGCGGGATTTTTATTTTAAATCTAAAAAATTAATCTAGGAAAAACAATAGTATGAAACGGAGATCATTTATTAAAGGCGCGGGGATGTCACTGGGCATGATGGCCCTTTTACAGAATCAGGGAATTGCCTCGATGTTACAAAGTCCGTACAAAATGACCTTGCTTCGGAAAGATGTAGGGATGTTTACAGAGCGGGGTGGTACAATTGGGTGGATGGTAAATAAAGAGGGCATTGTGGTTGTTGACTCACAGTTTGCTGATACCGCTGCCCATGTGATCGAAGAATTAAAGAAGAAGTCGGGCAAACCTTTCCGATATCTGATAAACACACATCATCATGGAGATCATACCGGTGGGAATATTGCGTTCAAAGGTATTTCAGACCATGTTATTGCCCATGCTAATTGTTTAATTAATCACCGTGCAACTGCATTGGCACAGAAAAGCGAAGAAAAGCAGCTATTCGCCGATACCGTATTTAATGATCGGTGGAAAACAAAGGTTGGTTCCGAAGCCATTCACGCACAGTATTTTGGTGCAGGACATACCAATGGAGATGCAATTATTCACTTTGAAGATGCAAATATCGCTCATATGGGCGATTTGATGTTTAACCGAAGGTTCCCGTTCATAGATCGGGCGGCTGGTGCTAATATAAGAAGCTGGATTCAGGTACTCGATAAAACTCTTTCCACTTTTGATTCCGACACACTTTTTATTTTCGGCCATTCTCTTGACCCTGAAAAGTTAACCGGAAACAAAGAGGACATTAAAGCGATGCAGAATTATCTTGAAAAGCTTCTTCTGTTTGTTGGGAACGCAAAAAAAGCTGGAAAACAAAAAGAAGAGATCTTAAAGGCAACGGTCATCCCAGGTGCTGAAGATTTCAAAGGGCAAGGTATAGAAAGAAGCCTTACTGCAGCGTATGACGAGCTTTCCTCGTAAAAACCGCGATTTACTGAACAATATAAGCGCCTTAACGGCGCTTTATTTTATCATTCTCAGAAACGACGCTAATTTTGCTTTCATTTGTCTCCTGTCTACAATGAAGTCAAGAAATCCATGTTCAAGAACGAACTCGGAAGTTTGAAAGCCTTTCGGCAGATCTCTTTTGATTGTTTCTTTAATAACACGCGGCCCGGCAAAGCCAATAAGAGCGCCCGGCTCCGAAATATTAATATCACCGAGCATTGCATAAGAAGCTGTAACACCACCAGTCGTAGGATCTGTGAGTAAGGAAATATAAGGCAACTTTGCCTGGCTTAAAAGCGCCAGCTTAGCTGACGTCTTAGCCATTTGCATAAGCGAGAAAGCAGCTTCCATCATCCGTGCCCCACCCGATTTAGAAATCATCATAAAGGGAATTTTGTTCGCTATACTGTAATCGATAGAACGAGCAATTTTTTCTCCTACAACTGAACCCATCGATCCACCAATAAAATTGAAATCCATACACGCTATAACCAGATCCTGTTCGCCTAATTTTCCTGTAGCCGAACGAATTGCATCATTTAATCCCGTTTTTATATAGCTTTCTTCAAGTCGTTCTGTATATTTTTTGGTGTCGGTAAAGTCAAGCGGATCGCCTGAGCGGATATTTGCAAACAGCTCAGTGAATTGATTATTATCGAATAAAATTTCGAAATATTCTTTAGATCCTATTCTGAGATGATATCCGCAATAATGACATACATATTTATTTTCAACCTGTTCTGCGTAATGCAATGGTTTTTTACACGATGGACACTTGTTCCACATCCCATCAGGTGTTTCTTTTTTTTCTTCGGTAGAAGTAATTATCCCTTTTTTTTCTCTCTTGAACCAGGCCATTTGGATATCTGTATAACATACAAAGAAACAAAAATTTTAAGAAATGAAGGTCACACAATACTATTGAATGAAATGTTAAGATAAACATTGGAAATCTCGTAGAAATTTACTTGATCTTGAACTGAAATTTCCTAATTTCGAATCTTAATATTATCAAATCGAATGGAATTAAAGCAATTAAAAGGAGTACTTCATGGCGATGCAGTCCAGGAATTATTTGAAGCTGCAAAGAAACACCAGTTTGCTCTTCCGGCAGTAAATGTCATTGGAACAAATTCAATAAATGCCGTGATGGAAACAGCTAAAGCTGTCAATTCTCCGGTAATTATACAATTGTCAAACGGCGGAGCCCAATTTTACGCAGGCAAATCCCTGAATAATGATACGATGCAAGCGTTTATACTTGGAGCAGTTTCGGCAGCGCACCACGTTCATCTTTTAGCTGAGCAATATGGTGTTGCAGTTATTCTTCACACAGACCACGCAGCTAAAAAACTACTTCCATGGATCGACGGCTTACTTGAACATGGAGAGAAATTCTTTGCACAGCACGGTAAGCCTTTGTTTTCGTCACATATGCTGGATCTTTCTGAGGAACCTATAGAGGAGAATATAGAAATCAGCAAGAAATATCTGGAGCGGATGAAAGTCATGGGTATGACCCTTGAAATTGAGCTTGGTGTAACAGGCGGTGAGGAAGATGGTGTCGATAATACTGACGTTGACAGTTCTAAACTGTATACTCAACCATCAGAAGTCGCTTATGCATATAAAGTTTTAAGTACAGTAAGTGATAAGTTCACTGTGGCTGCGGCTTTTGGGAATGTCCATGGTGTATACAAACCCGGTAACGTGAAATTACAACCGGTTATCCTTAAAAATTCCCAGGATTTTGTGCGGCAAGAGTTTAATAGAAAAGAGGAAAAGCCGGTCAATTTCGTGTTTCACGGAGGGTCTGGTTCTTCGAAAGAGGAAATACGCGAAGCGATATCATACGGGGCGATCAAAATGAACATTGATACGGATATGCAATGGGCGTTTTGGGAAGGTATAAAAGATTACTATCAATCGAAAGAAGCTTACCTTCAAAGCCAGATCGGAAACCCGGATGGGGATGATTCACCAAATAAAAAATACTACGATCCACGTGTTTGGCTTCGTAAGGGAGAGGAAACCTTTGTAAAACGACTGACTCAGGCTTATGAAGACCTGAATTGCATTAATGCAAATGATAAACTGTAACAATTAGAAACAGATCCAACCTTCGGGTTGGATTTTTTTTTAACGTAATTGATCAGCATACAATTTCAATTTGTCAGAATAGAAAAATACCTAATAGATGAATGAGAATAACATCCTTGTTAAAGAGGTATCCAACCCAGAGGAACTTGACAAAGTTTTCGCGATACGGAGAAAAGTTTTTGTGGAAGAGCAGAATTGTCCGCCAGAATTAGAGTGGGAGTTTGAAGAGGAATCAACACATTTTATGGGGACTGTTAATGGTACTCCGGCGGGTGCAGCACGCTG
>NZ_JBASJU010000388.1:0-1699 GCF_049655485.1 Daejeonella sp. | reverse complement strand
GCCTTAGGCAATATCCCTTCATTGACGTAAAATACCTGGTCCCGGTCTCTTGGAATAACGAGGTAATCTTTTCCATCGCCCTTTTTGGTGTCTACCCATCTCCACTGATCTTCATGCCTTCCCCAATCAGCGATCAGCAGATCCAGCAGGCGCGCGCGAAGGAACGCTCCACTGTCTAGCCTATGGTCATTATCCTCATCCAGTTCCGCAAGCATTTTAGGAGTATTATCTGATTCTCCCAGGGGTTCACGTTCTTCCAAAAGACAAATGGTACCGGCAAATTCCTTTTCAAATTTTCCTAAAGTTTTGTCAGGCGCAACCAAACCAATTACAGGATTTGTATGAGGGACTTTGACTGCTTCAGCCAATAGAGGAACAATAAGCGCTGAGTATGGATGCTGAGCGGAGAAATTATCATCGACCCATTTTTCATATATTGAACCTTTTACTACTTCAGGCGCCAGTCCCTCGCTATATTTGTTTACGCTTCTAAGCACCCATTCTTTTCCGGAACTATCTTTTAATCGTAATGAACGCGATTGATGACCCCCACCAAGTTCAGTAGGTACTAATCCCCCCATTATTTCCGAGATTTTTATAACCGGCAGTCTGGTATTAGCAGCCCATTCTTTTCTATAGTTTTCTCCAAAAATCTTTCGGTGAAGTCCGGAAACGCTGTCATATCTGGAAACTACGCTTACAGTTATACTGTCCTTTAGATGCAGAGTTTTTTGAGCAAACGATATATCAGATAGCAATAAAAAACTGACGATTAAAAAGAGGATACGCAACATAACGACATTTCATAAGTATTTGGCAAAATAATATCCAAATCTGAGGATTTTCTGAAGGTGAATGCGCAATAAAGTCTCCAAAGCTTCGCCATGGGTTTGTTCAAAGTAGTTTGCTGCTACTTCCTCATATTTTATGGCTCATCCGGGTTTATCAGTACGGGATTACCGCTACCTTTCAATGAGTTTTTCTGAAAACTTTCACGCATAGCAACTTAATAAACGAACAACCTAGTTAGCAGCTTCAAAAACTTCAGTTCGTCGTTGAACGAGCCTCATCCCAGTAGGTAACACAATCAACAGCAATGGTAATGCTACCAGAAAGCCGCCAATTACAGAAATAGCTAGCGGTTGATGAAGTTGTGCGCCAGCACCAATTCCAAGGGCGAGTGGTAAAAGGGCGATAATGGCTCCCAGGGCTGTCATTAATTTGGGGCGTAAACGGGTAGAAATCGAAAAGATAATCGCTTCATCAACACTTTTTGTGTGCAATGATTCCTTAACCTGTAGATAGGTAAAAATGGCATTTTCACCGATTATTCCTACAATCATAATTAAGCCTGTATAGCTTCCAACATTTAATGGGGTATTGGTTAAGAATAAAGCCAAGTAACTTCCGGAAATCCCTAAAATTGCAACTAAAAGAATCAGAAAGGCTATTTTAAATTCTTTGAATAAAAAGAGAATAACCCCAAAAACCAGCAGGCTGGATGTAATCAATATAGTGAACAATTCTTTGAAAGACTGCTGCTGTTCTGCATAAGCCCCTCCATATTGAATGTGATAACCAGGAGGCAAATGTACTTTTGCTCCCACGTTTAGCTGAATATCTTTTATCACGCTACCCAGATCGCGGTTATCTAACCGGGCAGTAACCACGCCCATAGATTGCAGATTCTCCCGTTCAA
>NZ_JBASJU010000387.1:0-1606 GCF_049655485.1 Daejeonella sp. | reverse complement strand
GGATAATTGGAGAAGATTAGATATAGAATAAAATAATATACATAACCTCTTCAACCACGGTAGAAGAGGTTTTTTTTGTACAAAAGCAGCATGGAGAGTTTCAGAACAGAGTTAGAAAATCCGATCGTTCAGAAGGATATCATCGATCTTGAAAAAAAGATCAGGGAATTTCGTGAGGGGAAAATACATGATGAAAAATTTCGCAGTCTTCGTTTAGCCCGCGGAATTTACGGTCAGAGACAACCGGGCGTTCAGATGATACGCATCAAACTGCCCTTCGGAAAAGTAACTTTCAAGCAATTACTAAGGATCGCTGATATCTCGGATGAGTATGCAAGCAGCAATCTGCACTTAACTACCCGTCAGGATATTCAGATCCATTACGTAAGTCTTGATCGTACTCCGGAACTGTGGGCGAAGCTGGAGCAGGACGATATAACCCTCCGCGAAGCTTGTGGAAATACGGTGAGAAACGTGACGGCTTCACCTTCGGCAGGTATTGATCCAAACGAACCATTTGATGTGGCTCCATATGCGCATGCTACTTTTAAATATTTTTTACGGAACCCGATCTGCCAGGAGATGGGTAGAAAGTTTAAAATCGCCTTTTCGGCAACGGACGCTGATACGGCATTTACCTACATTCACGACCTGGGATTTATTCCGAAAGTTAGAATTGAAAATGGTGAAGAGGTCCGCGGGTTTAAAGTACTATTTGGCGGAGGTTTAGGTGCCCAGCCGGCAATCGCTCATTTAATCAATGATTTTCTGCATGAAGACGATTTAATCCCATATATAGAAAGTACCCTCCGGGTTTTCGACAGACATGGTGAACGTAACAACAGGAATAAGGCCCGGATGAAATTTCTGGTTGCCAAATTGGGGCTTGAAGAGGTACTCAGACTTATTGAAGAGGAGAAAATTGCGAATAAGTCGAAGAAATATGTGATTGACCGCGAAACCATTCAACTTCCTGAGATACCTGAGGCTACCACTCAAACTGATGTCATTATATCAGATCCTCTTCACTACGAATTATGGCTCAAAACCAATGTCTTTGAGCAGAAGCAGAAAGGATTTTATGGGGTCTATATAAAAGTTACTACCGGCGATATCCCAACAGCAAAAGCAAGGAAATTTATTGACGCGATTCAAGGGCTTGTTGCTGATGAAATCCGGATCACTATCAACCAGGGATTACTGCTGAAATTTGTGCGTCCTGAAGCCCTTCCATTATTATTTGAACGGTTAAAGGATCTGGACTTTGCAAAGCCTGGATTTGATAGTGTTGCGGACGTCACTACTTGCCCGGGTACAGATACCTGTAATCTTGGAATTTCCAACAGCACGGAATTAGCGCGGGTTTTGGAAGATCTGATTGCCGACGAGTATGAAGATCTGGTCGATAATCAGGATATTAAAATTAAGATCAGCGGCTGTATGAACAGTTGCGGTCAGCATGGCCTTGCGCAAATCGGCTTTCATGGCAGCTCGCTCAAGGCAGCAGGTAAAGTTGTTCCCGCCGCACAGGTTCTGCTTGGCGGAGGTACTTTAGGTAACGGATTTGGACGTGCCGCCGAAAAGGTTTTAAAAGTGCCTTCTAAAC
>NZ_JBASJU010000386.1:0-1689 GCF_049655485.1 Daejeonella sp. | reverse complement strand
GCGTGAAATACTCCGAATTGCTAGTTTAAAATTCATCTTTAAAGAAATTTGATTTCTATCAGCATGTAATACTAACTATGTACCATGTTTTTAACGCGTTGCTTGCCAACTAGTTATGCCAGATGTTAGCTGTCTGTTGTCCGGTTACGATACACTGTATGTTCGATAATGAACTATATATATATAGTTTTTCAATTACAAAAGTAGTTATGAAACTTGGAACCGATTTATAGCATAGGTACAATAGTTGAATTATCAATTTCGCTGATTAATGTTTGTAAAGAAATTGAAATGCTTGTGACCCTGTTGCCGAGTGGCCTCGTTTAAAACAGCAGGATGAAGCTGGTCCCTACATCAGCCTTTGAAAGAACTTGAATACTACCGCCATGTAGCATCATAATTTGCTTACATAGTGTTAAACCGATTCCACTTCCCGTTTTACGAGTGCTGAAGAATGGTATAAATATCTTGTCGAGTACTTCCTCCTCAATCCCAACACCATTATCAATAATCTTAATAATGGTTTTTTCGTTAGTTTTTTCCCCATAAAGAATGATCCTGGGTTTACTCACGCCCTTCAGAGCTTCTATTGCATTTACAAGCAGGTTAATTAATACCTGTTCGACGAGAGCCAAGTCGGCTTCAAACATCAGATTCGGATCTTTGAGAATTATCTCCAGCTCAATAGTTTTTTGTATTAGCGTTGGCTGCATGAGTGAATGAAGATTCTCGAATAGGTCGCGCACGTACAGCGTCTGTAGATTTGGTTTAGTTATTTTATTCAGGTTTCGATAAGTTTCTGCAAACTTTAATAGGCCTTCGCTTCTTTTCTTTATAGTACTGATACCTAATTCAAGATCGAAGAGGTTGTTTTCTGTATCTAGACGCTTATCCAAAGCTCCGAGACGGTTTTTTATCGTGTCTGCCAATGAAGATATTGGAGCGATCGAGTTCATGATTTCGTGTGTCAGGACACTTAATAATTTCTGCCAAGCCTTTGATTCTGTTTCGTCGAGGGCTTCATTGATATTCTGAAATGCGATAAGCTGATATTTAATGCCGTTTGTCTGAAACGCCGTAGCTGAGAGCAGGGTCTTGACGCTCATTTTTCGGGTAAGTATCGTTGCGATTTTCGAGTCGCCGGGACGTAGGGATGATATGTCCAGATAGAGATTTTGATCCCGCTTTGATAACGATTGAATATTTTTCAAATATGGCCGATCAAGCATTGTTTTCAAGGCTTCGTTCATCCAGATTACTTCGCCGCTATCGGATTCAAAAGAGAGAATACCCGTATTTACCAATTCAAGAATCTTCTGCATGTACTGATATTGTGTTTCTTTTTCCCGCGATACTTGCTGAAATATGCGGCTGATATCATTAAGATTGGTGTAAAGAGGCTGGAGTTCCGAAACAGAATGGGTATTGTAATTCCTTGAGAAATCCCGATAATGCAGAGCCTTTGAAAACTGATCTACTTCTTTATAAAGCTTTAGCTGTTTAATATAGATTTGATAGATCTGATAAATGTTAATCAGCCCCAACATCAGGGAATAAGTATACATTTCCTTAATCAGCAGGTACGCGGACAGGCTCAACGTTACAAATAGCCCAATAGTGCGGAGGAGGGTATTTAATCTAACTTTATCCACTACAGATCATACTTACTTAACCGGCGGTATAGTGCTG
>NZ_JBASJU010000385.1:0-9157 GCF_049655485.1 Daejeonella sp. | reverse complement strand
AATTAATCCTTCGGATCTTTGACGGTGAGTAGAAAAAATTCATAAATAAACACGTCAAGATCGGAATGATATTAGGGTAATGAATATGCGATGGACATAAAAGAAAACTTTTGAGAACGAGAAAAAGTGCTCGGCTCTTTTAAATGAAACAGGAGATGGTCAGTTAAGCAAACCTTTAAAGATGCCGTCCGTAGTAAATCTGCTCAATAATCAAAAATTTCCATCCACATCCATCTGTACCTTCAAACATTCAATCCGGTAATGAAACGGATGGTCACCTGTGACTTTTTTAAATTGCTTGTTAAAATTAGAAATGTTGTGGAAGCCGCATTCATATCCAATCTGGTTAATGTTCATTTTTTCTTCACTAAGTAATTTACGGGCGTAATCAATTCGGATCTCCTTTAAGAAATCGGAAAAGGACTTATTTACCCGCGATTTAAAATACCGGCTGAAAGACGTCGGCGTCATGCTGGCAATAGCTGCTACATCATCAAGCATGATCTTCTGCCTGAAGTTTTTCATGACATACTCATAAACTTTGTTCATCCGGGTGGTTTCTGCTTCGGTATTGATAGGGACGTAATGCTTATGCGTAATAAAATGGCATTCGGGGGAATTTGCGAGGATATCTAAGATCTTGAGCAATTGAATAATGCTTTTAGTACCCTTCATTTCCAGCAGTTCGATCATCATTCTGCTGACCTTTCGATTGGTGCCCCCCTTTATTTCTAGCCCCCTTACAGACTTCTGCAGCAAATGACAAATATTTTCCAGCTCTTCTTTCTGGTAGATGCTTTCTCCCAGGAAATTATCTTTAAAATAGATAACGATCCCCCTGGTTTTTAGGTTATTTTTTTTATCAAAATAACAATCGTCACTGCGCCATACATGGGGAAGATTCGGTCCGGTGAAAACAAGATCCCCTTTTTCAAAGGGTTTCGTATTGTCGCCAACAAAGCGGGTGCCCTTTCCCTGCAAGACCAAAAATAACTGGTATTCCTGGTGAAAATGAAAAACAGGGTCAAAATAGGATGCTTCCAGTTGTTTGGCCACAAAGACCTTTGTGTCGGGGATAGCCACTTTTGGAATACTATTTTTCATCTGTATATATTTTTTTTAAGGTGATGAAGCTTGCCTGCCTACCGTTCAGGCAGGCATGAGCTTATATTCAAGTCGTTATGTGAGCGGTAAGCTCATGCAGGTTTCATCAGATTATTGATTTTATCCTAAAAATAGACAAAAGCTTGAACTCAAGGATATAAAAACATCAACATTGGATAGAATAAGGTTTTTTTTTTAATGGAACAAAGGATAAAATTGTTTCCGGCTTATAAAATCACATCATGTCAAAAACAAATAAAGCTTAAGCTGATAACTTCATCACCATTAAAAAACAATAAAAAACAGATGAAAAAAATATTCTTTTTACTTCTTTTTACGAGCTTGTTATTTAATAGTGCTGCAAATAAAGTGAGCTTATTGATCGGCGATAATTTAAAAAGTGCCGTAAGACAACAAACTGCAAGAAGAGCTGAAGTGCTTTTTTTGGGCAATACGAGTAAACATCATAATTCCACAAAATATGCCCCCTGGCTTGGTATCGCTTTATTTAAAGCAGGCATTAACTTAACCTATACGGTCGATACAAATGATCTGAATGCCGAAAACCTAAGTAAATATGATGGATTGATCATATACTCAAATTATAACACCATATCAGCTGCTAAGGAAAAAGCCATTAAAGATTTTGTAGAAGGTGGTAAAGGTTTAATTCCTCTGCATTCTGCATCCGCATGTTTCACCAATTCTGCCTGGTATACTCAAACAGTTGGGGCTCAGTTTAAATCACATAAAACAGGTGATTTTACAGCTAAAAATGTTAATACAATCCATCCTGTTATGAAGGGAATTTCTGAGTTTGAGACTTGGGATGAGACTTATGTGCATAGCAACATTAATCCTGATATAACCATTCTGCAGGAACGTGTAGATGGTTCTGTTCGCGAACCCTGGACATGGGTTCGTAACCAGGGAAAAGGACGTGTATTTTATACTGCTTATGGCCATAACGACAGCACCTGGACGAAGCCAGGCTTTCTGAAACTGGTAGAAAATGGTGTCCTTTGGGCGATTGGGGATAAAGTAAATGAGCAGATTGTACAACTAAATACTCCTGTGCCTATATATGAAGAAGCTGTAATTCCAAACTACGAAAAACGTAATCCGGCACCTAAATTTCAGCATGCGTTCACACCGGAACAATCCATGAAGCTAATGCAGGTTCCTGTTGATTTTGAGGTAAAGCTTTTTGCAGCTGAGCCCGATATTACCAATCCAGTTGCAATGGCCTGGGACGAGAGAGGGCGTTTATGGGTCATTGAAACAGTAGATTATCCGAATACGATCAGCAAGGATGACGGAATAGGCGATGACAGGATAAAAATTTGCGAGGATACAGATGGCGATGGCAAAGCGGATAAGTTCACTGTTTTTGCTGATAACTTGAATATACCAACCAGTATCGTATTTAGCAATGGCGGGATAATAATATCCCAGGCACCTCATTTCGTATTTCTGAAAGACACTAACGGAGATGATAAAGCGGATATAAGACAAAATATTATGAGCGGCTGGGGAAAAAAGGATACCCACGCCGGCCCTTCAAATCTGAAATATGGATTTGACAATAAAATATGGGGAGTTCTGGGTTACTCAGGTTTTGAGGGTACGGTAGGTAACAAGGCGATGAGGTTTAACCAGGGCGTTTATCGTTTTACGCCAGATGGAAATAATTTGGAATATTTAGCAAGTACCAGTAATAATACCTGGGGTTTGGGCTTCTCTGAGGAAAATGATGTGTTCATTTCTACAGCTAATAACACGCATAGCGCTTATTTTTCAATGTCTAACCAATATATGAAGCGAGTTTTGCCGGGTTTACTTGTACAGCCGGTGAAAAAAATAGACGGTCATTATGAGATGCATTCAATGACTCCAAATCTAAGGCAGGTTGACGTTTTTGGGGGGTTTACCGCAGCCGCCGGGCATAATTTGTATACTGCCAGGAATTTTCCGAAATCATACTGGAACCGTATTGCTTTTATTAGTGAACCTACGGGCCGACTTATTCACAATGCTGTACTTGAACCTCATGGAAGTGGATTTTTGGAAAAAGATGGATGGAATTTATTGGCCAGTTCTGATGAATGGGTTGGTCCGGTTCACGCCGAAGTAGGGCCGGACGGGGCGGTATGGATTGCCGACTGGTATGATTTTATAATTCAGCATAATCCAACTCCATCAACTGAACGAGGTGGATACCAGGCACAAAACGGTGAGGGGAATGCTTACGTAAATCCTTTGCGCGACACTAAGCGCGGCCGGATATACAGGGTCGTTTATAAGAATGCAAAAAAGTATACGCCTATAAAGTTATCTGTAAACGATTCCAGAGGTTTGCTAACTGCTTTAGAGAATGACAATATGTTCTGGCGGACCACCGCTCAGCGATTGCTGGTAGAATCAAAGGATCAAACGGTACTACCGGGACTTTACAAGATAATCAATAACCAAAAAATTGATGAAATCGGACTGAATAGTCCTGCTGTTCATGCCTTGTGGACGATGCATGGACTGGGGGTTTTGAATGATTCGAATAAAGAAGCATTAAATACAGTACTCAAGGCCTTGTCGCATCCCGCTGCCGGAGTAAGAAAAGCCGCCGCAGAGGTTTTACCTAAGAGCCTGCAAACGTTAGAATCAATCCAGAAATCGGGATTGATAAACGATCCGGACCTGCGTACCCGCATGGCTGTTATGCTGGTTATTTCAGATATGCCACCCTCTGCTGAAATGGGAAAATTGTTGTACCAGGCGAGTCTTAAACCCGAAAATCGCACAGACGAATTACTTCAGCAGGCTTTATTTGCTGCAATTATTACTCATCAAAACGGTTTTCTAAATGTTTATCCTAAGAACACTGATTTAACCAATATAGAAGTCAAGGGCTTGAGTTTGAGTCAGCTTGCTTTTAAAGGCCTGAATGAAGAAGTATACAAACTGGACAGAAGGAACCCCATATTGTTTCCTCCCAATGTTGCAGGGAAAGAAATTATTATCAAAGCAACATTGGATAAAGCTGATAAGGAGCTAAATGGTGTTATTATGGCGCACGGTGGAAATGAGGATGGATATGGATTGTTTTTTCAGAATGGGAAGTTAAATATGCTTGTAATACAAAATGGCAAAAGATACATGGCATCATCAACAGACCCCCTGCCTGAAAAATTTGATCTGCTTGCCCGGTTGGCAAGTGATGGAGAAATAACGTTGAGAATAAATGAAACCCAGATTGCTAAGGCAAAAGCACCTTCATTGTTTACACGTCCTTTATCGGAGGGAGTACGTGTTGCTTCCGATTACAATAACGAAAATAAGATAGGGGATTACGAAGGCGCATTTCCCTTTACCGGGAATATGCAAAATGCTTTCCTGACATTAAAGCGACCTGTCAGTGCATCCGCAACACCGGATAAAGCAACTGTAATAAATCCCGCTCAACCTGCGGCAAAGGCAGATCCGGCTATTAAAATTGTCATCAGGACAGTTCAAAACGTAATGAAATATGATAAGACAATAATCTCTGTAAAGGCAGGTCAGAAAGTAATGATCAGCTTCGAAAATCCTGATTTCATGCAGCATAATCTGGTCATTATAATGCCCGGAACTTTACAAAAAGTAGGAGAAGCTGCTGATGCATTAGCCAGGGACCCGAAAGGAGTCCAAACAGATTATGTGCCGCAAATGCCGGAAGTGCTGTATTCCAGCAAGCTGTTAAACCCTGACGAAAGTTTCACCTTACAGTTTACCGCACCAGGCAAACCCGGCGATTATCCTTTTGTATGTACCTTTCCGGGACATTGGCGAATTATGAACGGAATTATGCGCGTAACTAAATAACTGTTTATTAGATTTTATATGAGTTTAAAAATAAAGTTCGGCGTAAGCACCTGGCTTTGGACCTCTCCGTTTAACACAGAAGCCATTGGCCTCTTTTCAAAAATCAAGGAAATGGGGTACGATATTGTCGAAATTCCGGTTGAAGATCCGACTCTGATCGATGTTAAAAAAGTCAGGGAGGCTCTTTCAGAATATGGCCTCCAGCCGGTGATATGCGGGGCATTTGGTACAAGCCGGGATCTCACCCATGAAGATCCGTTATATCACCAGACTAGTTTACAATACATTCAATCCTGCCTGGATATCTGCAGGGATCTGGGTGCGCCCTTCTTTTGCGGCCCTATGTATTCTGCAGTGGGCAAAGCCCGCCATGTTTCCCCGGAGCAAAGGAAAATAGAATGGGAACGTGCGGTCATCAATCTTCGTAAGGTTTGCATCATGGCTGCTGAGCGCGGACTTGAGATTGGCCTTGAACCGCTTAACAGGTTTGAATCAGACCTGGTTAATACGGCTAAAGATGTGATTCGGCTGATAGACGATATTAATCATCCTGCAGCTAAAGTTTCCTTAGATGGATTCCACATGAATATCGAAGAACCGGATATTGAAGAAGCAATACTGCTGGCCGGGAAAAAGCTGATCCACCTTCAGGTTTCAGAAAATTACCGGGGGACACCCGGAACGGGCCAGACACGGTGGGATGCTTATTTCAGGGGATTAAGTGCGATCAGGTATCAGGGTGCTGTATCAATAGAGAGCTTTACACCCGAAGTACAGGAACTTGCGGGAGCCGTTTGTATATGGCATCCTCTCGCTGCAAGCCAGGATAGCTTTGCAGGAGAAGGACTGCAATTCCTGAAAAGATGGGCCTCCGGTGAGGATATAAAAAAAAACCAGCGAATTACTACGAATGCAAATGCTTTAAATTAGATGTTCATGAGTCAGAAAAAGATCAATATTGCTATTATAGGTTTAGGATTTGGAGCTGAGTTTATTCCAATTTATCAGAAACATCCTTTGGGGAATATGTATGCGATTTGTCAGAGGAGCGCTGACAAATTGAATGAAATAGGGGATGCATTTGGTATTGAAAAGAGATATACCGACTATGCGGAGCTTCTTAAAGATCCGCTAATAGACGCAGTACATATAAATACACCGATAAATAATCATGCAGAGCTTTCCCTCGCAGCACTAAGAGCGGGCAAACATGTAGCCTGTACCGTACCAATGGCAACAACCATAGAAGAGTGCAGGCAAATTGTTGAAACCGTTAGAGAAACCGGACTCACGTATATGATGATGGAAACCGTGATCTATAGCCGTGAGTTCTTGTTTGTAAAAGAACTTCATGAATCAGGTGAACTGGGAAAGATACAGTTTCTGCGCGCTTCTCATCAGCAGGAGATGGCCGGTTGGCCAGGTTACTGGGAAGGCTTGCCTCCTATGCATTATGCAACACATTGCGTAGGGCCTGTACTGGCACTTCCTAAAGCACAGGCCGAATATGTTTCATGTTTCGGCTCCGGCACAATTGATGCAGATCTTATTTCTAAATACAACTCCCCTTTTGCGATAGAAACCTGCCATATTAAGTTTAAAGACTCCGATCTTTCTGCTGAGGTTACTAGATCATTATTTAATACGGCCCGTCAGTACCGCGAAAGTTTTGATGTTTATGGTTCGAAGAAATCATTTGAATGGACGCTTATTGAACATGAAGATAGCGTTATTCACACAGGAGAATCCCCATCAAGGGTAAAAATCCCTGATTACGCGCATTTATTGCCGGAAGAAATCCGGCATTTTACAACCGCCGGTGTTTATGATACAGACAACAATCAGCATCTCTCATTTATTCAAGGCTCAGGGCACGGTGGATCTCATCCGCATCTTGTAAATGAATTCCTGAACGCCCTTGTTGAAGGCCGGCAACCATACCCTAATGCTGTTGCATCAGCTAATATAGTATGTGTGGGTATATTGGCTCACGAATCCGCTTTGAAGGGGGGAGAAATAATGCGCCTCCCTGAGTTTACTTTATCGGATATCAGCTGATTTATCATGAGACACCCTTTACCGTTTCACCCTCCCCACCCCAAACTGATCCCCAGCACGTATGGCCTTCCCATTCTCAAAATCAATCTCCAGCATCTTTTCGCTGGCCACGCTGTTATTAAATTCATCCTGCAGTGTGAACAAGATTTTTCTTGTTTTTACATCAATGACCTCACCGCTTGAAGGATAGGCGTATTTCCCGTCTAAGCTGAAGGTTATCCAGCCAGGCATATCCTGAAGCGGGATGGTTGTTAATTGCTGGAAAGGTGCGACAGCGCTGAACACATGCATACGCATATTGAATCCGTCGCACAGCCAGATTTCTTTTTCGTCGGGTGTCAGGCCTATGCCGTGGGCCGGATTACCATGTCGTCTGACCGGCCCTTTTGTCCATCCTTCGACTTCCACACGGGCAATCTTTTTGCCTGTAGACAGATCTCCCACCTCGAAACCAAGCAATTCATTGATGTTTACAAATACAAGGCTTTCAGAGCCGTTGATTGTAAATGGGCGGATCTGTGAGGCAAAAGGCCCGACTTGTTTAGTGACCGTATGGGTTTTTGTTTCTGCAATATTTAATAGAGGTGACTTAAGTCCCGCTAAATAAACATGATTTCCCGAAGGACCGTATATGGTATTATGCGCGCCTGAATTGGTGACGATTTTTGTAATGATTTCCCCTGTCTGAGCATCCACTACATTCCAGAATTCCTTTTCAAGTGAGGGGAGATAAATGGTTTTTCCATCAGGCGAAACGGATAAGCGGTCGGCTCCTCCCTCAATGGGTTTTTCCCACAAGATTTTTTCTGTGCTCAGATCAATCCGCTGAAGGGATTCCAATGTGCTGATATAAATACTGTTCAGGGAAACGCTAACCGCTACACCCTTGACATTCGATGGTTTCTTGTTAGGATGAAAGCCCTGTGTGCTGATCCGTTTAACAAAACGGTGGTTATTGTCGATATCAAATACCAGGATGCCATGACCTCCGTATCCAAGGTAATCGCGGATACCGGGTACGGCTACATACAGATATCGCCCCGAAGTGGGAGCAACAGTATCTGGAGCGTCGGTAATGGGATTTTGTGCCGAAGTAAGCAATAAAACTGCACTGAGCAGAAATAAGATTAGGGTATGTGGTCTTTTCATTTTGGCATCGACTTTTTTATAAATATAATAAGCCTCAAGAGAAACTTGGTATTTTTCGTGTATCACAAGTAATGCTTAGGACTACACTATTTGATCGGCAGCGGATTTAAATTGATGGCTCCGGCATTTGTATAGTCGCTTGGCTTTTTGAGAAGTATAACAACAGCGGGCTACGCCAGTGGTTATTGTTATTCAAGCCCTTCAGGCTTGGAGAATAACGTGCCGCAATAACCACGGGCTACGCCCGCGGTTATTGCTATTCAAGCCTTTCAGGCTTGGAGAACGATCTCCTTATAAATCCCATGAACATTCGTCCACTCGCAGGCTCCTTCTTTCTAAGGCTCTCATTAGTCGCTTCTTAGAGTAATTTAGATTATGTGTATTTATATGGTAAGATAATCGAATATGTACCGATTAACTTATTGCATTCTTACAATTCTTTTCTGGCTTTAGGATGTATTCAGACTCCCGACTTCAGATTGGGGTTGAGGAATAGCTGGTCATGTTCATTTTTTCAGTAAAAATGAACACGTATAAAATTTCTATGAAATAGGTGGACAGATATAGACGACGTCAAACTTTGCTCCACTAGTGTATAAACCTTAGTGTACTTTACCACTCACTCCAATGATCGCTGCCCCCCTCCTTCAAGATTTTTTCCCTAATCAAAACTCACACCTGGAAAATTTTAAAATTTTTTCAGTTTTTAAAAATATTTTTCTGAACTTTAATGGGAGCAGGGAAGAAAGAATAGTATACTCATTTTAGCTAAATATTAGCCCGTCAGAGAAACTTTCTACTGCTTGATGATCACTTGGTTGAACCGAAGAAAAATTTCGTTCAGGGCCATTATTTTAAGTCGTTACCTTTGAGGTTCCCAAAAACACGGTTCCAGCAGGCTCTAAGGCAGTTTCCGATATAAATTATTACCTTTTCTTCGATAGAAATTAAGATTCCTTCGGAAAAATGTACAAAAAACGCCCTTTCG
>NZ_JBASJU010000384.1:0-4867 GCF_049655485.1 Daejeonella sp. | reverse complement strand
AAAGGAAAAATCGATTTAATCCAAACGATCAAGATGGCCGATGCGAGTTATACCGGTAAACCGGATGGGGCAGATATTCAGGTATCTGCTGATGGAAAATTCCTGTACGCAAATACCCGTAATGTATTGAACGAGATTGCCATCTATTCTATTGATAAGAAGACTGGAAAATTAACAGTTATTGGAAGACAGCCGATAGGAGGTAAGAGTTGTCGTACTTTTGATATAGATCCATCGGGTAACTGGATGTTGGTTACCAGTCAGGGGACTAATGAGATAATTTTCTTTAAGAGAGATCAGGAAACCGGTTTATTAACGCCAACTGGCCAGAAAATTCAACACGACAGACCTTCTTTGGTGAAGTTTGTTAAAATGGACTAAGAAGAGGAATAAGTACCTGTATAATAAAGAGGAGCCCGGTTTTGGAGTTCCTCTTTTTTTTCTCCTTGCGCTCATTCTTTCTCTGTTCCCTTTCCAACTTCCGTTGTTCCTTCTTGCTCAGTGGTTTAACCTTTTGTGTTTCCGGGCTGCCTAAAGTAAAGCCTACACTTTCCTTTAAACCAGAAAAAAGGCTTTTCCACATCAGGTTTTATTCCATTATCCTCATTAAGCATACACTAAGGAGAACAAAATTCATAATTAAAAGTTTAGGACCGAATTTCTTACCGGGTTTGTGTAGTCATTCCTTAAATCTGTATTGGTAAAACGGAACCTCGGAAATCGAAACCATATCCCATCTCTCCCTGTTATCACCACATGAGTTTACCAAAAAAATTTTACTCAGGAACTAGTGGCATGGCCTTGCCAGTGCCGAATAAGGCCGAATATCCTCTGGAATTTCAGAATGGATCCCGATTGGCGTATTACTCCCATTTGTTTAATAGTATTGAAGTAAATAGTTCTTTCTATAAAATTCCCATGGCACGGACCGTTGCTAAATGGACGGCAGAAGTTCCGGGTGGATTCAGATTTACCTATAAACTCTGGCGGGATATTACCCATGTTAAAGACCTGTTATTTAAAGATGACGATGTACATCGCTTTATGCAGGTAATAAATACAGCTGTTGATAAGAAGGGATGTTTATTAGTTCAATTTCCTCCCAAACTGGGCTTGTCTGCTTTTAGACAGGTAGAAAGACTCCTCATTAATATTCGCGAGGTGGATCCTGATTCTGAATGGGCAGTTTTTCTGGAGTTCCGGAAAGGACATTGGTATACTGAAGAAACCCACCAGATGCTTGAAAATTATAATGCAAACATCGTATTACATGATAAAGCGGGTTCTCAAATGGATTTTATCGAACAAGATGGGCCGAATGTGTATCTGAGGTTTCACGGACCCGGGGGCAATTACCGTGGCTCTTATTCGGAAGACTTCTTGTATGAGTATTCTCAATACGTTAAATCATGGTTAGAGGATGGAAAAACAGTTTATGCCTATTTTAACAATACAATGGGTGATGCGGTTCAAAACTTAATTACCCTGAATGAGTATGTCATTACAGATCATTAAAAAACCCGTTCAATTTATAACGGTTATCACTTCGAAAACGTGTTAGTTTTATCCAAATTGATCCAGCAATATCCGGAGATTTTCAATAGTGTCGGCTTCCTGAACGGTTTTATCTAACCGCCAACTTAGTATTCTTGGAAACCGTACAGCTATGCCGGATTTATGCCGGCTCGATGCATTTATTCCTTCGAATCCGATTTCAAAAACAAGCTTTGCCTTAACCGTTCTTACCGGCCCAAATTTTTCTAAGGTATTTCGCTTTATAAAGTAATCGACCTTTCCGATTTCTTTGTCGGTTAACCCTGAATATGCTTTGGCAAATGGAACGAGTTTATCGCCATCCCAAACTGCAAAAGTGTAGTCGGTATACAGTTCGGCTCTACGTCCGCTACCTTTTTGAGCGTACACCAACACAGCGTCGATGCTGAGTGGATCTGTTTTCCACTTCCACCAATCGCCTTTTTTACGGCCTGTAAGATATTTTGCTTCTTTGTGCTTTAGCATGAATCCTTCAGCAGCGAATTCCCTGGCCCGCAAATGAAGCTCTTTTAGTTCTCGCCAGTGATCGAATTCGATGAGAGGCGATAGTTTTAGCACAGCAGGAATGGAAGCCGAATCAACAATGTTTTCAAGGATTTTTCGTCGTTCCTGCTGTTCCTTATTTCGAACATCTTCCCCTTCGAATTCCATGATATCATAAGCTATGAAAACCGCGGGCGCTTCCTCGAGAATCTTTTTGGTGAGATTCTTACGCCCGATACGCGTTTGTAACACATTAAACGACAAAGGTTTGGTATCCCCAAAGCATATTAATTCTCCATCAAGGACAGTTCCCTCAGGCAAATGATCTTTTAGTATAAGAAGTTCAGGGAATTTATCGGTTATTAATTCCTCGCCTCGCGACCAGATATACAATTCGCCGTTCCGGTAAATCATCTGCGACCGGATTCCGTCCCACTTCCATTCCACGAACCATTTGTGGTGCTCTCCAAGATCATCCACTGTTCCCTGGATGGCATATGAAAGGTAAAAAGGATAGGGTTTGGAAAGTTCGTCGGCTGGATTCTCCTGATGAATAAGCTCTTTGTAAGAAGTGCTGCCCGGTTCCCATGAACCCATAAGTCTGTGGGATATAATTGCCGGCGTGCTTTCACTGATTTCAGCAATGGCTCTGGTTACTAATGTTTGTGAAACACCGATACGAAAGCTACCCATGAGAAGTTTGTTAAATACAAAAATTTCAAAGGCCGAAAGCTGCATCCATGCATTTAAAATAAATTTTTTCTTTTCTTCATCGGTCGCGTCTTTAAGTGCTGCCAGTGCTCCAAACCATTCCGCCAGGGTCTTTTCATCTCCAGTTTCCGTAGGTTGAGGTAAAATTAGCGAAACGGTTTCAGCAAGATCACCGACACTCGCGTAACTTTCCCTAAAGAGCCAGTGCGGTATCCCCGCCAGCTCCAGAGCCCATTCTTGTACTTGTGCGGATTTAATCTTTCGAGGTGGCCTTCTTCCAGTGAATAACGCAAGTGCCCAGATTTTATCTCCATCAGATGCCGACAGAAAATATCCCTTGAGAAGTTCAACTTTTTCATTGGTCTTGTTAGTTCGGTCGAGTTGAAGGAAAAGTTCAGTAAAACGCTTCATGTCGTAATGATTATTTCTTCCTCTGCATTTTCTTCTTCCTGCCCATACATGGTCTTGACTTCAGCGGCTTCTATACCTTTTTCATTGAGCCATCGGGAATAGGTTGCTGTATATCCATGTGTAACATAAACCTTTTGCGCGTTCGTTTCAGCAATAGCTGTTTCTAAATCGCTCCAGTCGGCATGGTCAGACAAGACAAATCCCCGGTCAATGGATTTTCTATTCTTTGCACCCCTTACGGCCATCCACCCGGAACAATAGCCTGTTGAATAGGGTTCAAACTTCTTGATCCAGCTGGTATTCAAGACCGACCCGGGCGCAAGGATCAGCGCGCCTTTGAATAGTTTCCGGTCTGTATCACGCGTAATCAGAGGGATAAACGGAAGATCGTGTCCAGCGGCTCTTAACCGTTCGTTCATGTTGAATGTAGCTCCATGTGCATAAACAGGGCCGTCAAATGGCTGGAGATTCTGGATCAGGCGCTGCATTTTACCCAGTGAGTAGCCCATCAAAATGCTCGATTTATCATTTAATCTATTTTGAAGCCACCATTCACGTATGTCGTCCATAACGATTCTTTGTTCCGGCCATTTATAAATTGGCAACCCAAACGTAGACTCGGTTATAAATACATCACATTTTACCGGCTCGAAGGGTGCAGAAAATCCATCGTCTTGCAGCTTGTAATCACCGCTGGCCACCCATACCTCATTCTTGTGTTCAACCCTCACTTGGGCAGAACCTAAAATATGGCCTGCAGGATGAAGGGAAAACTTGACATTATTTATGTTGAATTCTTGACCATATTCGACCGTCTGGAGGGAAATATCTTCTCCTAAACGGAGGCGTAAAATGCTTTCTGAATCTTTATGAGCCAGATAATGTTTACATCCGAACTTAGCGTGATCACTATGTGCGTGGGTAATAATTGCACGGTCAACAGGCTTCCACGGATCGATATGTATTTCTGCTGTCGGGCAATATATACTGGTCGGCGTGAATTTTAATAGAGAGTTTTTCATTTCGCAGCTTGATAAATACAACACCGGAAGGTTTATACAGTTTGGATGTTGCCGAAAATGTAACAATATATTCAGCCAAGCATCATATAAATCAAAAGCTAGGTTATGAAAATTCCATTTCTCGCCCGCCATAAGTTTTTCGCGAATGGCGAAACTTCAAAAACTAAAAGCAAATCAAGAGAGTGGCTCGATGCTTTATTATTCGCCGTAATTGCCGCAACAGTAATTCGAGGCCTTCTGTTTTCTGCTTATGCGGTCCCTACCGGATCAATGGAAGGAACTATTTTAACTGGCGATTATATGTTTGTCAGTAAGATTTCTTACGGTCCGCGCATGCCCATAACTCCAATATCAGTTCCCTTTTTGCAATCGAGAATTGGGGAGTCGAAATTTAAGACTTATTGGGATGTCATCCAGCTTCCCTATTTTAGATTACCCGGTCTCGGTAATGTGGAAAGGGGCGACGTAGTGGTTTTCAATTACCCCCCTGACGCGAGAAATAATCCGACAGATATGCGAATACATTATGTAAAGCGCTGTTTGGGGCTTCCAGGAGATATTATTTCAATGGTAAATGCTCAAGCGTTTATCAATGATGAAATATTTAGAAATGCTCCTAAAGCTCAAACTTCCTTCCTGGTTAAAACTGATGGTAATAGTATAAACCCGGAGTTGCTCAAGGATTT
>NZ_JBASJU010000383.1:0-3298 GCF_049655485.1 Daejeonella sp. | reverse complement strand
GCGAACACCCGGATCATTAATTCATTATCATGAAAAGAATTCACGAATGAAATATTGGGGATCGTCTGCCATTTACTGACCAATTCCATCACTTTTTGAAGCACTGATCCCGAACTAGCTGAGGCGTAGTGCGGAAACAGAGGAATCACTTTTATACTATCAACCTGAGCGGCTTTCAATTTCTCCAGTGCAGATTCAATCGAAGGACTCTGGTAACGCATGGCCAGTTCGACATGATAATCATCGCCTATTTTAGCTTGCAGCAAATCCTTTTGCAGGATACTGTAGTGGAGTAAAGGCGAACCCGTAGTATCAGACCAAATCTCTTTATACAATTTGGCAGATTTTGGGCCACGAAAAGGGACGATTACTCCTTTAACAAGAAAGGTCCGTAAAATGGGATTGACATCGATAACACGTTCGTCCATCAGAAACTCATCAAGATATTTCCGCACATCAGAAGTTGAAGGACTGTCGGGAGTGCCCAGATTTACAAGTAAAACGCCTTTTTTATTCATATACTTTTCGAGAGCGGCAAATATAACTTTGAGAGGGCTTAATTGAAAGTCCTCCTGCCGATTTGACTTTAATACAACAATTAAGGATTTGCCTCCTTGAGTTTCCAAAGCTTCCACCAGGGAGTACCCGGTGAATCGTGATGCTCGTAGTGGTAACCAAAGAAGTAGCAGGTAATAAAGGCGTAAAAGTGGTTCCTGGCCAATGTACGTGACTGATATTTATTTTCATGCTCACCGTGATGAGGTACCCATGTCCCGAAATAGAAAAGCTGTAAAGTGCTCAGCAGTGAAGGCAGAACCCAAAACATGAGGAGATTTTCCTCAGCGATCCACAATTTCAGGATATTAAAGATAATAGCCATCAGCACTATTTGCCACCAGGAGATATATTCTCTGATAAATTTGAAATACCACATCAGGAAACTGCCGTCATGGTAATCAGGATCTTTCTCGGTATGAACATGATTATGATGTTCATGATGTTTGGTATAGAGTTTTTTGAAAGGAAAGCAGGCATATAAAAAGGTGCAGACCTGTCCAATAATATCATTCAGCGTTCTGTTCCGCGATACCGTACCGTGCATGGCATCATGGGCGGTGATGAAAAGCCCCGTATACAAGTGCATCTGCACTAAAACCATGATATATATTAACGGGTTATCGAATCGGATCTCCCAATTCATCAGGAGTATGATTGAAATCAGCCATACACCTATGACGGCGATAGCGGCAAGGACGCCAAAATATGTTTTTAGTCCAGACATTTCAGCGTCTATCAGAATGCTTCAAGTGTCTTCTTTACCTGGGTCATCAGCCACATCGGAGTAGATGTCGCTCCGCAAATACCAATTTTGTCGCCCGGATTAAACAACTCCTTGTTCAACTCGGATTCATTAGAGATAAAATACGTGTTGGGATTATGCTTGCGGCAAACTTCAAACAGGACCTTACCATTCGACGATTTCTTGCCTGAAACGAATACTATGTGATCAAAATTCTTAACGAACTTAGGCAATTCTTCATCCCGGTTCGAGACCTGCCGGCAAATCGTATCGTTGGCTTTTATGTCGTAACCCCTGTTAATGAGTTCTTCCTTTATCTGGTAAAATTTAGCGGTGCTTTTGGTCGTCTGACTGTAAAGTGTAAACTTCTCGGGAAGGTCAACATCTTCCAGTTCAGATATGTCCTGGAATACAATTGCTTCGTTGTTAGTCTGCCCCTGTAGCCCTATAACTTCGGCGTGGCCGTGTTTGCCAAATATCAGCACCTTCTCTTTGCTGTCGTGTGTATTTTTTATGCGATTTTGAAGCTTCAGCACCACAGGACACGATGCGTCAATCAGAGTAATATTGTTTTCCAGGGCAATCTTATACGTTTCCGGTGCCTCACCATGGGCCCGGATTAACACTTTCTCGTTCCTTATTTCTACCAGATCTTCATGAGAAATAATACGCAGGCCTTTTTCTTTGAGCCTGGTAACTTCTTCATCATTATGCACGATGTCCCCAAGGCAGTATAAGTATCCATCTTCCGCAAGAATCTCTTCTGCCATATCAATGGCATAGACAACACCGAAGCAAAAGCCGGAGTCCTGATCTATCGTTACCTGAAGATTATAGTTCATAAAGAATAATTGATTGAGCTTCTATACAAGCATTTACAAAAATACGAAATTCTTTCTTAGCTAGCCCACCAGTTTAGAACGATAAAGAATACGAGCTGTGTAACAAAGAGAACGATGGCCGCAGGGTTTTGTTTCCTAAAATTCATTCGGTTAAAGAAAAGGAACATGATGAAAGCAACAATAAACCATCCTATGTAGTTCTGCATCGGAATCACTCCTCCCTGCCAGCTCCAGTAGTCATATTTTATAGCCACGGGCTCGATCAGAAAGTCGGTGCTTACTAACACAGCTGCACCAAGGGCTGCAAGCGCGTATTTATTAATCTTTATAGGCTGCAACAAAACTCCGGTAGTATATACGAGAATAAGCCAGTTCACACCAATCATGAGCGGAGTTTGCCAGAGTTTTAGTCCCAGAGTAGACCCGTAAGTATATGACCCGAAAATTAGCCCAGTATTTACACCGGCAACTTCAACTAGAAATCCTGCGGCATATACCATCAGGGCGAATAATAAAATATCTCGGGTGCCATCATAGCCTGAAACGATCATAAGCGATAGCATCAGCAGCAAATGAAAAGGGACGAGCTTGATAAAAAAATCATTGAGCTCCGGATTCAGGAAGCCATATAATCCCACACAGTGGAAGAGTATTACAATTAAACTGCAAATATTGGTTTTGTTAAACATCAATTCCTGATCGGCCTTCCTTTCCAGACTATTGTTTTAGTGAAATATTTTTTGACTGAGATAACTGCGATAAAGACCATGGAAATCAACTGTAAGGGATGCAAAAGGATATTATACCACACATTCTGGCCAGACATCAGGGAAATCATCACACGGCTCAAAATTATTAATGATAAGGCAAAGAATAACAGTTCCGGGCTTAAAATATATGCAATGGCTAAGGGGCCAAGAATTACTAATAATAAGTAAAAAGATAAGCCGAATATATTATTGTTGAATCCCGCCAGGAAGTTCTTACTGAAGCCCTGAAATGCTTCCCTGAAACTGCCGTACATTCTGCAGAATATAAAGCCGTTCGCAAGTAATGCTTCTCCCCGATATCCCGATGCTTTGACCGATCTCATAATTTCAATGTCCTCTACAACCTTATCTCTTACCTGCTCATGCCATTGGTTCTCTTTATAATT
>NZ_JBASJU010000382.1:0-3222 GCF_049655485.1 Daejeonella sp. | reverse complement strand
TGGGTTCTGTACAGTCGATGCCCCCCAGGAATTCGAGGGCCACGAAGTGCACGTCTGGCTGGCTTACCGCTCCGCCGATCTGCGGAGCAATTCCAATAGCTCTTATATGGGCAATGTACTGGTCCCTAAAATCGACGACTATGAAAGAGACTAGAAATCTTTATCCTCAAACGATCATGAGGATCCTCTGCATCGGTATTCTCCTGATCTACTTCCTGATGCTGGTGATGGGTGCGAATGCGCAGACAGCCAGGCAAAAGGCAGTCAGGGAAATCTATACCAGCCAGATTGGTGTTCGGGAGAAGCATGCTAACTCAGGGGCAGAAGTAGAGAAATACCTGAGGTATGTAAATCTCCCGAAAGGAAATCCCTGGTGTGCGGCGTTTGTGTGCTGGGTGTATGGTCGTGCCGGGGTGGTCAATCCTCGTAGTGGGTGGACACCGGATTTGTTTGGGCCCGGTAGGGTGATATGGACTCAAGGTGAAAAAGGAAAGGTGAAAGGTGAAAGCTTAGTCCCGGTGAAAGGTTGCCGTGCATATCCCCCACTGGCGCCCCGCACAGCCGACATCTTCGGTCTCTACTTTCCCGAAAAGGGACGGATTGCGCATGTCGGTTTCATTGACGAATGGAATGACCAATGGTTGACTACGGTGGAGGGGAATACGGTGGAGGGGAATACGAACGTGCTTGGAAGCCGCGAAGGGGATGGCGTTTACCGAAAGCGGAGGCTTACGCGATCGATATATAAGGTAGCCAGGTACGTTCATTAGTTTAAACATGAATCAAGCAACAAGAGCTCCTCCGGGCTTACACGTACGGATATCCGGGTAAGACCCGGTTAGAATATCGACAGTTAAATTGGCTGGTGCATTACAGTTAGGGTTCAAATCCCCAATGGTGCCGTTAGTATGGTGAAGCCGAGGATCCAGGCAGTACACCGAACGCGAAAGAGGCGGTAAGTATAAAGACTCTGCTAAAAGTTTTTTTTGTAGAAATATTCGTAACCTTTCCCATACCTTTCCGTAATGAGATAAAAATTAAAAGCTCTCAACCAATGACTACCGGATACATCCAATTCGATTTTGACATTTTAAAATACTGGGCATCAAATGGTGTTGAACAATTGCTTGTTGAACCGTTTGAATGTGCTGAAGCAAGGGAATATGGGGCTAACATGCCCTTCCGTTTGAAACCAAAAAATTCTACAGAGCAAGGCCACCTTTATAAGTTGGCATCTACAGAAGTCAGTGAATTCGCCTATAACGAGAGCGAAGGCTTAACTTTTCTTGTACACGAAAGCGATTTATATATAACTACAGAGGGGGAGAAAAAAGAAAGCTGGTTAAGTTCGCCGTGGCGACATGTTCAGGAATTACCGATTTTGAACAGGCTGAGTACTCAGCTTAGCGCGATAAAAGTGACATTATAGTCATACCCGAACAACAAATTTCGCTGCATAAACCTATTTAGCAGCTATCCAACGATTAACAGTATTGTATTTACCTTCCAGAACAATCTTATAAAAATCCGAGGATGTATTAGGGTCTAGTTCGATGGTAAATTTTCCATCCTTGACCGGGACCACACCAGCCAGGGAGTATTTGTCGCTCTTTCCTGTTTCTTTATAATTATTGGTGGTGGAAACCCAAATTTTCACCCTTCCCTCCTTTTCGGCGGGAAGCCAGGAGAGATTGATTTTGCCATCGACCATCGTGGCCACAGGCTTGGTCAGTGATAGCTTGCCAGTGATTGCTACTCCGTCCAGTTCACGTTGCCTGTCCGAGGAAAGCTTTACTTTAAGGAAACGAGCAATTGTTGGTAAAATATCCACGACGCTTACCTGGTTCGACTCTCTCGCGTAATCATTAAGCCCGCTTGCGTTGGTGACTATCCACGCAGCCCGTTCGCGTTCTGATTGTCCGCCATGATCCTTGCCGGTTTCTAAGTCGCGTCCATGATCAGTGGTTACCATGATCAGCCAGTCTTCATTATATTTTTCCTTTCTCTCCCTGATCGCAGCCCATACCTGACCAACTTGTCGATCGGCAAGTTTAACAGCGTCGTAATATTGTTCGCTATCACCATACATGTGTCCCATATCGTCCGTAAACTCCAGGTAAATCCAGGACAGGTCGGGAGCGGTTTCCCTGATCGAGCGAACGGCATCATCGGTAACAGCCTGGTCTATGGCCGACATAAACTTACGCGACTCGTCATGCGGATACTTTACCGTATCCAGTTCAAGTCCGTCGAAATGGTGATCAAGCAGGATCTTACCTGTTTGCTCCAGTCCTTCGCCAATCAGCTTTGTGCGATTGTCTTCCCAGCTGGAGAAAATGGCCGTCTTCTTTTTGGGGAACTGATCCTCAAATAAACGAAAGATAGTAGGATAGTGATAGTTTGGGTTTTTAATTGAATTATCGGGAACATTATGTTTGTTAAACCAAACCCCGGTTAGCACATTGTCATAACCCGGCGCGGAGATGGTCGGTGTTTGATTGTATTCATTTAACTCTCCCCCCTGATACGCACTTAATAAGCCACCTTCTTTTGCGATAGCATCAAGGTTAGGCGTTGATACTTTTTCAAGGACATCTTTTGATACGCCGTCGATGATGATAAAAATTGCTTTCTTTTTTTGGGCTGACGCACAGGCAACACTACAGAAAAAAGCTACTATTAGTATTATTCTTTTCATTATAAATCCAAATTTGCCCGGGTGAGTCCCGCTTTCTCCTCCTTCTCTATCCCAAACACAATTTCCTTAGCAGGATCCCTCCTGTAACTTCCAAAAATCTTATCCCAATAAGGCAATACAGAACTATAATTCGAATTTGTTTCTTGAACCAGAACTGAGTGATGCGTACGATGCATCCGAGGGGAAACGACAAAATAGCGCAGAACATGATCGACGAAAGGGCTTATCCGGATGTTTGAATGATGAAAGATGACAATCGGCAAAAAGATGAAATTGTAAAGTAAAACAACCAGCGGACTGACCCCCAGAAGAATAAAAACCGGGATCTTAATCAGGTAAGAAATCAGCAGCTCGATATAGTGGAAGCGAACGGCACTGGTAGTGTTTAGTTTGGTGTCTGTGTGGTGGAATTGGTGGAACCGCCATAAAAATGGCAATTCGTGATTCAGGCGGTGCCACCAGTACATGTAAACATCGGAGATTAAAAGTCCAAAGACTACATGCAAATAAAATGGCAGGTAATT
>NZ_JBASJU010000381.1:0-9516 GCF_049655485.1 Daejeonella sp. | reverse complement strand
CGCTTGCGCCTTCAAAACGATATACTTTAACTATTTCAAATTCTCTCGGGCTCAGAGTGATATCACCACTCCTAAGCTCGTTATTGTGGATGTTGAAATCATGAGTGAATCCCTCTTCTTTCAACTTGTTTAATGTTCCCACAAGTGTTGGCTGTTCTGTTGGATTTGGCATATGGGGATAACAGTGGGAGGGATGGAATTGTTTTTTGGAACACTTATTCCCTTTCCAAAAGTCCCGTTCCGTATAAAAACCCATCCAAGGTTTCCTCCGCCGTCAATAAATGTGTATGTAGCCCCAAACCAACCGCTGTTTTAATGTGTTGCGGACTGTCATCAATAAACAAGGTTTCTGCCGGGTCAAGATTGTGAGCGTCCAGGACGAACTGGAATATATCGGGATTAGGTTTCCGCATTTTCATTAGATGGGAATAATAATCCTTTTCGAAGAAAACTTCATTTGAGGGAAGATGGAATTCATTTTTAAGATACTCCATGATCCATTTATAATGTATCTCATTATTATTGCTCAAGAGGAAGGTGCGGTATTTTTTCTTGGCTTTCAAAAGGAGCTCGTGTGTACCTTCCGGAACGCCTATCAGAAGTGTATTCCAGGCCAAATCAATTTTTTCATCTGATAAATCGGGCTTCTCTGTGATCCTGCGGATGCCATCCCGAAACTGTTGCGACGAGATAAGGCCCTGTTCAAATTCATCAAATAAAGGGTCGTGGCCTGTGTGTGCAAAAAAACGTTCGACGTTTTCAATGCCAAGTTCGGTAAAACTGTGCTGGGTTCGTTTAAAATCGATCCGGAAAATTACATTACCGTAATCGAAAATGATGTTTTTAATATTTTGAGTATTCATTCCTTATTCTGAAAAAGGTTCTTGATGGCTGCAAGCTACAACTTATAGAATAGAACCTTAATATCTGACTTAAGCTTCTAAAGCATTTGTGGAAAGTTTTGGCAGATAGAAATAGAACTCCGAACCTTTGCCTTCCACCGTATTTAATTGAATCTTACTATCATGATACCGAAGTATTTCAGAAACGATAAAAAGCCCTATTCCAAATCCGGAAATAGTCTTGCTTTTTTCATTCTCCACCCGGTAGAATCTGGTAAATAATTTCTTCTGGTCATTAAAGCTAATTCCGTGGCCCTGGTCTTTGACGAAAATTTTTACCATGGAGCCTTCAACTCCGCAGCCCACGGTTATGGTAGTTTTGTTAGGGGAATACTTTACCGCATTGCTGATGAGGTTTATCAGAATCTGCCCAATCTTGTCTTTATCAGCAGTTACCAGAAGATCTTTACATGAATCCAGTTCGATATGGTGTGAGCTGTTTAATAGTTTTGCCTCAATCACGGATTCATGAAGGAGGGCGCTCAGGTCAAAGGTTTCTTTTATAAGTTTCAGTTGCCCCTGCTCAATCTGGGCCAGGTTAAGAAAATCTTTAATCATAGATGCCATTTTGCTGGCCTGAATGTCCGCCCTTGTTAGCGCATTTATCACAAAAGCATCTGAGCCTTGTTTGGTTTTGCTCAAGACAAGCTGCACATACGATTTGATACTGGTTAGGGGGGTTTTCAGCTCGTGGCTGATGATTGCGATAAAATCATTTTTCCGCTGTTCATCCAACTTTTGCTGTGTGATGTCAAGTACAGAGCCGATAAAACGTACCGGTTTATTTTGTTCATCAAAAAACACCTTTCCTGTTGCTTTGACCCATCGCAATCGCTTATCAGTACTTCCGACAGTGCGGTAATCCATATCAAATTCGCCACCTGTCAGTTCCTTGTCAAGTGCATTCTGTATCCCCACTAATACTCGTTCCCTATCCTCTTCATGAAGCCCAGGCAGAAAATTTCCATCATAACTTACGGGTTCATTAGTATAAATTCCGAAAAGTTCCCTGCAGCGCTGGTCCCAGCTTAGTTCTCCTGATTTAAGGTCAAATTCAAAAGTACCCAGTTCGGCCGATTGCGTAGCTACACGCAAGTGTTCTTCATTCTTTACAATCTTTTCATTTTGCGCCTCAATTTGGCTTAACATATAATTAAACGCATCTGTTAGGGAACCTACTTCGTCGTTGCCCCATTTATCAGCACGAATTGAGTAATCTTTTTTTACGGAAATACTCCTGGCAGTATTCTCCAAAGAAATGAGCGGGTCTGTAATAGTCTTTTCGAACATCCTGGATAGAAAATATCCAAGCGTCAAGGTCAGGACGATAAGAAATAAAGCCACCAGGATATGAAAGCGCAGTTGAGCATTGAGTCCATCCAGGCTCGAGCGTATATATAATGTGCCTAAGAACAACTTTTCCTGGCTAATCGGTTCGAAACCCTCAATAGAAGTGGTTTTAAAGGAGTACCCATTGCTTTCAGGCTTGGAGGGAAAAGTAGTATCGCTGGCTGTATCAGGATACTTAGCAAAAACGTTCCCTTCCGCATCGTAAATACAGGCGGCATTAATATACTTATCAGCATCAAGTGCGCTGAGGATCTCAATGGCGTCCTCTTTACTATGAAAAGCAAGTGCTGCGGAACTGTTGGACGCTATTACTAAGCCAAGGGTAGAGACTTTTTCCCGTGTGGATTCCCTAAAACTTAGGTATTCAAAGATAATATAGGATGTTGACATTAAAAGCAGGGCGGCTGTCGAAGTAAATAATATACTCCGCATGACTTTCTGCTTTATCGATACGTCCTTAAATGTCATAGACTATTTTGAATCGTAAATACTTGAAATGCTCAGAAGTTTGGAACTCATGCTAAACCTAGCCGCCCGGGCTTGTTCGATATTTATCTGCATTCGCAGTTTGTTGTCTTCTTTGAAAAACCTGACTAATCCGCCCCAGCGGGCAAAATTTGGATTGTCGCTTACTGTAAGTATACCCCGACGGTTTATGGCTGTAAGCTGATTTTTCATATCGGATGCATCCCGGACAGAAACATAGAGAATATTGCAATTTGTTATTTCAGACCTGTTGTCAAGGCGTCTGACTATAATAGGCCGGCCATTCAGCTGCTCACCCTTTACCAGTTCGAGAATTCTATCGGCTAAACGATCTTCGTTGAGCACGCTGATTACAAAGGGTGCTGTATTTGAGCGGGGGGTAGGTGATGGAGGCCAGTCCACGAACCGGGTAAAATTGTAAATAAAAGCTGCCTTTAATTGATATTCGGTCGCTGACGGTGTTTGCGCAGCCAAGTCAAATGGGAGCAAAAAGATTATAGCAATAGCTATTGGCCAACTCTTTAATCGTGTCAGCCAGTCATCTTTAAACATACCGAATCCCTGCCTAAGCAAATCAAAACTATTAAACATCTATTTAATTAAGACAAATTGACTGACGGATTGTTGGTCACAATCTCCATTTAATGATATATTTGCAAATATACATTTCTAAAAATAAGGCATTGTACAACAATTGATGTTTAATTAGCGCATCGGCTGTTGAGATTTAGGATGAAAGATAGCACTATACTAATTAAAAATAAATTCGCTTACTGTATATTCTTTTTATACGCATTACTGACGGCGCCAGCTTCCATTTATGCCCAGGAGGACACTTTGTCAGCCGCTGAGATAAAGAGACTAAGTTTGGAAGATTTGATGAATATAGAAGTTACATCAGTCTCCAGACGCCCGGAAGACATACGTGAAGTTGCTTCTGCCATTCAGGTTATCACTCAGCAAGATATTCGTAATTCGGGTGTTAAAACTCTCCCTGAGGCCTTACGTTTGGCAAGCAATTTACAGGTTGGGCAGGTCAACGCCAGCCAGTGGGCAATTAGTGCGCGTGGATTTACTAATGTATTAGCTAATAAGCTGTTGGTTCTCATCGATGGCCGGACCGTATTCACGCCTTTGTATGCAGGAGTTTTCTGGGATATTCAAAACCTGATACTTGAAGATGTAGAACGGATTGAAGTGATCAGTGGGCCAGGAGGAACTCAATGGGGTGCAAATGCAGTCAACGGAGTTATCAATATTATTACTAAAAGCTCAAGAGACACCAGAGGGATATTCGCGGAAGTTGTCACCGGCAATACGGTAGAAGGCCTTGGCAGCCTGCGTTACGGAGGAAACTTAAACGAGAATGTTACCTTCAGGTTATTTGGTACCGGGTTTAAAATGGGGAATACAATTGAAGCAAATACCGGATTGGAATCCAAAGACAAATGGTCGAGCATGCATGGGGGCTTTCGGGTAGATTGGGCACCTTCGGCAAAAACCAATTTATCCCTGCAGCAAAATATTTATAAGACGAGGCCTAATCCGAATGCAATTGCGACTAAAGGCAAGGCTATAGGCGATAACACGATACTCCGATGGAACCAAAAGAGCAGCGATAAATATGATTTCCAGTTGCAGGCATACTATGATTATACGCAACGACTTTATCCAACCGGTTTAGGAGAGCGATTGAGAATATATGATCTCGATTGGGATAACCGTCTTTCAGTAGGCGAAAGGCATATCCTTTCTTTTGGTGCAAACATCCGGATACGGGACCATGAGGTGGATAATCTGCCGCTTTCTAAGTTTTTGCCTGCTGAACGCTTTTTGAATCTATACAGCGTTTTTGTACAGGATCAGATTTCATTTGCTGAAGATAAAATCAAGTTCACCATAGGATCAAAAGTTGAGCATAACAACTTCACCGGGATTGAGATTCAGCCAAGCGCCAGGTTAAGCATTTCAGCCGCGAAGAACCAGACAATTTGGGGAGCGGTTTCAAGGGCGGTTAAAACCCCTTCACGCTTAGATGAAGATATCGTGATTTACGCAGATCCAACAACAGTTTTTTTAAGTGGGGGAGAGGATTTTAAATCGGAGACTGTCGTGGCCTACGAATTAGGATGGAGGGGCCAGTTGATAGATAAATTGTCTTTATCGCTGTCTTCTTTCTATAATCAGTATGATTTTATCAGGAGCGCTGAGCCGCCAACTCCGCCTGCTGTCCGTCCTAATATTACACTCGGAAACGGAGTAAAAGGAATAAGTTATGGAGCCGAGTTGGCTGGTACTTATAAAGTAAACGATTGGTGGTATCTGAAGGGTGGCTACACCTTATTCCGTAAAGAACTTGAAGTGAAGTCAACCAGCCGTGACTTAAATAAAGCATCAGCGGAGAGCAACGATCCCGGTTACCAGTTACAATTCCAGTCAAACTTTAAGTTTAGCGAGCGCTTCGATTTAGGCGTTACTTACCGTTATATCGATAATTTGCCAAGGCCTTATGTCCCTGCTTATGGCAGTCTGGATTTAAGGCTGGGTATGAAATTCCTGACTTTTTTCGAATTCAATCTGGTGGGCCAGAATCTACTTGATGATCAACACCGTGAGTTCATTCCTTCTGCACCGTCACCAAGACAGATTGAGCGGGGTGTTTATGGAAGATTGACGTTCACGTATTGATTTGAAAGAGGCGGCTTAAACTTTATTAATTTCTGTCGGATTGGTCTCCAATTTTTCCTTCCAAATTTTTCAGTGTTGCATTATACATTGCCGTCAATTATTAAATCATACTTTTCTAAAAGTCCCGAAATTCCATGAATTGAAAACCTGGCTTTTTTAATCCGGTTAATTTCCGGGTCTATTGAATAGTTATAGGACGTTCGAAAATCTGCATTTTCAATAATCGTTTTGTCGAAAGTTGCTCTAGTCAGGTCGCAATTCTCAAACAGCGAACCGGTCAGGTCACACTCTGTAAAATCCGTTTCCTGTAATTGTGTATTGCTGAACTTTGTTTTTTTGATTTTTGGCTTGTAAAACACCGAATGATTTAAACTACAGTTTTCAAAGCTAAAGGAAAGTCCGAATTCGTTACAACCTTCAAAATGCAATCCCAGCATTTTACAATCCCGAAATTTGATATCCCGCAATGCGGTTTTCGTTAGTTTAGCCAGACTTAAATTGCAACCTGAAAACTCACAATTACTGAACTTGAATTCGGAAAGATCCAAATTAGAAAAGTCGCAGTTGAGAAAGCGGCAATCCTCATATTCTCCTTTTGTTGGTGGAGTGCTTTTAAAATCAGACTTTTCCAAGGTTTTGTCGGTGATGTATATTTGTTCCATGTTTTGTAATTCCGTTCGCTTGCATTTCAGCTTTTACATTATTTCCTTATTCCCTTGCAGGACGAAAATACTTGTTTTTTACTTTTTACCTGATGCTGGATTGACATTCGAAACAGGATTAACAAAAACCACATAGCCGAACAGTAATGCAAAAGCCAAATATATAACCAGCGCCGTTATAGCGATATAAGATATACTCGGAAGTCTGTAGGTGTATTTAAGCAAAGCCAATCCTGCAACAAAGAAGTGTCCAAAGTTTCCGACAGCCACTGGTTTGCTAAAAATACCGCCTATTAAGTTCCCTTTGGCCATCCAATTCAACATCGCGAAGCCAAAATAAAGAGCCCCGCCTAATTGTAGAACTATAGAACTGCCTGCAGGTAAGTCAAAATAATTTTCAACTTCCTGGGGAAGTAATGAAAGTGTTATTCCAACTATTCCAAGAAAGAAAGCACTCGCAGACATGAGTAATCGGGTATTCACTGTTTACGCGCTTGCATTATTCCGCAGTTGTTGGATCAATAATCATCTTTACCTCACTTACGGAATTCGCTGGAAAGCCTCCCTGTTTTGCATGTTCACGAACCATTTCTTCATTTGGTGCTATGTAGACGCAGTAGATTTTATCATTTGTCACATAGCTTTGAAGCCATTGTATTTGAGGTCCCATATTACTTAGGACACCACAAGAAGTTTGCGAAATGCCCTTTAATTGTTCGGCAGTCAATTTTCCCGCTCCGGGAATTTCTCTTTCAATTACATATTTTGGCATATTTTCAAATCTTAGTTCCTACTCGTGTGGTTTTTCGGTGGCACCCCGTTTTTTTGAATGGTCGCTGGTCTCCATTATATCATATGAATTTAACAATTATTTATAAGCCGCAAATGATTTTAATAAGCACTTAAAATTCGGAGTATGGCCCCAAAAGTTCAGCCGTAGTCGGTTGAGGAGCGCAAGAGTAAAATTTCATCCTCAAATCAGTCCGCCCCAGGCGGAAATGAGCGATGATTGTTCACTTGGTTATTCCAGTTCTCTAGGAGCAGCCTATGCAAGTCGTCGGATTGGTTGATCTTTGGCCGCTCTGAAGCTTTTACTGTTGTTTTGTAGCTTAGCTGACCTTCGCTAACTTTGTATCGATCCTTGATTCAACAACAAACTTTTTAATCTGAAACTAATCTCACCGATCTGCTTGATGGAGGAGTGAAGTCCGGGTTTAATGATTATGATATGTCCTTTTTTTACGAAATGACTTGCATTTCCCCTTAAAAGGAGTCGTTACGAATATTTTAGGACACTTGGACGGATGGGATTTTTTGGTTCTAACTCAACCTTATTCCTTTAAAAGGCCAATGATGTTGCCTTAAAAAAGGTAGCTTGGAATATCACATAGTGGGTATATAAATATTAAAAACCTAGCTCCTATCTGACTGCAGTATAAGGGGCAACAATTGAGAAGGGAGAAATCTATCTCCCTTCTTTTAGTCAATCAATTAATTAAAGAACCTAAAAGGTCCCCAAGGTGGTGTAAAAACTTAGGTTGTATTGTGAGAGTTAAAATTTCACAAATTTACCGTTGTCATTTCGCCATTGTAAATTATAGTATTTATCCTCTGTTACAATGTCTTTATCTCCGTCATTATCTATATCAAAACACCTTAACCAATCAACCCAAAACCAGCTTAGCCTACTATCAGTTAACACAATATTATTGGTAATAAGTGAGCTGGTTGCGTCAGTGAAAGAGCCATTCGCATTTTGAGTTAGAATTTGAATATTCAAACCATGATAGATTTTTTGGGCACCCGTACCATCTCCCTGTCTGTCCAAAATAATATCTTCTTTTCCATCCCCATTAACGTCTATAAAGTTAATATCTATAACGATTCCCCATTGTGAGATACCTGTAATTACATTGGAATTGCTAGTTGAATACTTACCTAAATAACTACCCCAAAACACAGTAGTTTTCGCATTTTCGTGTTCATGCCCTGCAATTACAAGATCTAAGTAGCCATCTTTATTAAGGTCATAAATTTCCGAAGTAAAATAGTTAAGATTAGATACAGTTGAAGGGAAAATATCAGTATTGAGTGAAAAGTTTCCCGAACCTCCATTGGTAAAAAGTTTCGAAACACCCTTAGTATCCGTGAAGAATACATCAATGTCTCCATCATTGTCTATATCACCCGAACTCGCAGAGTGATAAAAACTACCTTCAAATCCCATGTCTGAGGAGGTGAACACCCCATTATTGTTCATCAACAGCTTCGCCTTTTCACCAGGAAAGGGCGGCTTGTCATATCCATGGCCCACTAAGACTGCATCCATCCAGCCATTCTTGTCAAAATCTCCTAAAATGGCTTTACGTGGATGGACAAGGCCAGGTGTGCCCACCAGCTTACTTGAAGATTTTTCGACATATACCCCGCCATCATTCGATAGATAATTGATCGGTCTAGGAGTACTAGATAGACCTACTCCATCAATGTAACTTAAATTCCCCATTAAAAGATCCTCATCGCCATCCTTATCAAAGTCATAAAAAGCTCTCGCCAGATATCCCCCGGGATAAAATTTCAATGTCTGGGGCACCTTCGTAGCATAATTGATCCAGGTTTTAGCATTGGATTTGTAATAATAGGAAGTTGTATTATTCACATTGGCCAAGGGCGAAATTCCCAATTTAATAACTTGAGCAGCGTAGTCAGAGCTAGTGCCATCCTCTGCTTTCACCGTGAAAGTTACTGTGTTTGCGAAGTTAACTTTTGTTGTACCGCTGATTTGTTCCACGGTACCTACATATAATTTCGATTTTGCTGCCAACTTGAAGGTCAAAACGAATTCACGTTCAATTACGTTTCCTGGAATGTCGAACTTAACAGTGCCGGCGTTGACAAGACCCGTAACGTCCCCTGGTAGTGCAGGGTTGTCGGCTGTTAAAAGTGTCACAGAGGTGATCGTTTTGTCTGAAGACTTTGGAATTTCAGCCACAGTCTCTGTTTTCTTACACGCTCCCAATGAAAATGTGAGCAGGCATAATAATAAAATTTTCTTCATACAGTTAAGACTTGTTCCCATAATATTATCTTAAAAAAGGTTACTTGTAATTAACAAAGCTATTTGGTTGCTTTAGTCCAAACAATACCCAGAATTTGGTATATAGAGATCTAAATCTCTATCTAGAGGCACTAGTTCCAAACTTTTGCAAATACTATTTTAGATTTCAAATGGATTTGTGTAAAATTGCAACCTCAAATCATGCTGCCTTTTGGTGGAATGAGCGCCCATAGCTCAGTTGGTTAGAGTAGAAGACTCATAACGCAATTTTAGTAATCCTCACCGTTTTTCAGACCATTCAATTCTAACATCAATTTGCCGTTATTATAGCTTAAATGCCTGTTTTCCTTATGTTTTCAATTGAGACATG
>NZ_JBASJU010000380.1:0-1508 GCF_049655485.1 Daejeonella sp. | reverse complement strand
TTAAATGAACTAAAAGAACCGGTAAGTTTAACAGCCCTGCTTTCTACAATACGGACAAGTATTAAAAACATCATAGAACAGGAAAATGTAGATTTCAACCTGAGCGGAATCCAGGTCGATGAGATTTATTCATTGAGATCCTATATGCACAGCATCTTTCTGAACCTGGTAACAAACAGTATTAAATACCGCCGTCCCAATCAGTTGCTTAAAATTGCCATCGACAGTTCCACGGAAAATGAAAAATTAACCATACGATACAAAGATAACGGCAGAGGGATTGACCTGGATAAACACGGTGATAATGTTTTCGGGCTGTATAAGCGTTTCCACCGGGATATCGAAGGAAAGGGTGTAGGCCTCTTTATGATAAAAACTCAAACGGAGATCTTAGGGGGGAAGGTTGAATTGCTAAGTGCGGTGGATGAAGGGGTGGAATTTACATTTGAATTCAATTTGTAGATAGACGTTTGTAAAAACGATTTCGCAAAAATCTGATTTAATATATAATACTATCCTGGAAAAAATAATAAATTTAGGATAGCAATTTCTGAGTATTAAAAACATTCAAATGAATCCTGATCAAAAAAAGTTCACCGAAAAAGAATTAAATCCCCTGTCAAGCCTCGATGTGTGGGAAGATGATGTGCTTCAAAGATACCCTGAACCTGATACAATCGCTAAAGGGAGAACCACGGATGAATACCGGAACTATGAAGAACCGGCAAGAGACACCGTCAAGGAATTCTACCGTTTGAACCATACGTATCAAACCTTTGATTTTGTTCAGGAAAAGCGCAACAACTATTTAAACTTCAACAAAAAAGAAATGCCCGTATGGGAGGCATTCGAGTTTCTCAACCAGTTGGTAGATGATTCTGATCCGGATACGGATCTTGACCAATTTCAGCACCTGCTGCAAACTTCGGAAGCTATTCGGCGCGACGGCCATCCCGATTGGATGGTATTGGTCGGGCTCATGCACGACATGGGCAAAGTATTATGCCTGTTCGGCGAGCCGCAATGGGCGGTTGTAGGCGATACATTCCCGGTCGGATGTCCTTACTCTAATAAAATTGTCTATCCCGAATTTTTCAAATACAATACTGATTTTTCCATTCCAGAATACCAGACTCAATACGGAATATATGAAAAAGGCTGCGGCCTGCGCAATGTAGACATGTCGTGGGGCCACGATGAATATGTTTATCAGATGCTGAAAGATCATCTTCCGGAAGAAGGATTGTACATGCTCCGCTACCATTCATTTTATGCCTGGCACCGGGAAAATGAGTATGAATACCTTCTCGATGATCACGACAGGGAAATGCTGAAATGGGTAAGGCTTTTCAATCCATATGATTTGTATTCCAAAAATCCCGAGCCGCCTGACTGGAAGAAACTAAAGCCGTATTACGAAGAGTTAGTGGCGAAGTATTTACCGGCGACGCTGAAATTTTGATAGGAGCAAGGAACAAGGAGTAAGGAGCAAGGACCGGGGAAGTTAA
>NZ_JBASJU010000379.1:0-2414 GCF_049655485.1 Daejeonella sp. | reverse complement strand
CATTACTTCCGGTCAGGTTAATATCCGGGCCATTAAGTATGGAAATGATGGAGCCCTGAGGAGCCTCCAACTCAAAAATAGCCTGGGAATATGAAGAGCCGGCATTGATCAGAACGACATCTCCGCTCGATGACCGGGCTCCTGTATAAGAAATATCAACTGTTCCGCCTGAATTACCCTGGTAAAAAGTTCCAAAACTGATTCCCTGAACGGTATATGCAGTTATTTGGGAGTTTGCTGTATTGGAGAAAACAGAAAGCAATGAGATTAATATCATCGCAGATCCGACATATCTGGCAGAAAACATTTTTAAAAATCTGATGATCCTATCTTTCATCACTATTCCTCCCGATAACATTTAACTTATTTTAACAGAAGCTCAGCCCATGCCATTGGTTCTGTTTGCCCTTCTGTCGAAGAAGCATAGCTTACTAAAAGCTTACCTGATCTGTAATTTACGCCAGGCTTATGATCCAGATTAACCTTCACATCCCTTTTTAAATTGGGAGCATACACAGAAATCCCCTTGATATGCCCTACCTGCGTAATCTTGCCATTTTCTGAAATATGCTCAATCTTCAGATCACCATAAACTGAGAAGTTGCCTGTCCGGTTAAACCTGACTTTCATCACCTGAAGGGAGTCGGATAGCCCTTCCAGCTCAAGACGCGAGAGGCTTACTTTTGCAGTAGATTCGCCTGCGCGTATTATTACAGGTATACTTATTCCGAACACGGGAACAATACGTACCGATACCCCGGCCGTATCCGCTTTAACTGGTGTTTCACCAAGGGGATCTTTATTTGGAACAGCCCGGAAATAAAGGTGCGACCGGTACTCTCCAGGTGATAATTTATTAGCATGACTTACCTGGATCTTAATAAGCTGAGCTTCATTGGGACCTAAAGTAACCACCCGCGGAAATAAACGCAGGTTTTTATCAGCGAAAAATTGCCCGGAATCCGGCTGGGTGATCTGTTCGAAGTTTCCATCTTCTTTCATCCTTATTTGTATGAAAGAAACCTCGTACCGGGCGGTATCATTTCCGATATTTGCCAGGTTAATATCCTGCGAGCGTTTTTGTCCTTCAAAAACAATTCTCTTAGGTGTGATCAGCAGGTTTCCCTGTGCAGTTACACATTCAGAAGAGGTGAACAGGAAAAGTATAAACCCTGAAATAAATAGTTTTGAATAGTCTGGAAAGATGAAGAGGAGCGCTTGAAACATGATATAGATGTAATTATTGTTAAAAAAAAAGCGCTGCTATTTGCAGCGCTTTTTCTATTCTATTAGATGATAGTTTAGTTATAATTAACTATGATTTTCAGATCCGCAGTATTGGTATAAGAACCTGCGGCCTGAGCTGCAGCAACAGTAAGGGTAGCGCCAACATTCACATTCTGAGTACCTGCAACTAATGCTCCGTTAGCAGATGGTGTGCTTGTAAACGAACCCACTGCCATGGTATTAAGGCCGCTGGTAAGGTTAAAAGATGCAGTCGGCAAAGTAATAGAATAAGCGGAAGTTCCTTCCCCGTCTACTTTAAATGTAGCAGCAGCAACAGTTCCGGTAACAGCTGGCAATGTTACTCCGCCAGTTGCACTGCGGCCGGCTGCCGGAGTTAAAACTAGTGTACCTCCTGTAGCTGACTGAACAGCTAAATTACCAAAACTTAGATCGGTTGTCTTAGAAACAGTGATTGGAGTAATCACTGTAGCAGATGCTGCAGCTGCCGGAGAAGTTGTTTGTGCAGAAGCAATTGTTGTAAACCCGATCATCACGAATGCAAGGGCAAATAATTTAGTGAAATTTTTCATTTTGTTTTTATTTTGTTAAGTTTGAATTTGGGTTTTCTACGAGCCATGCCTCCTAAATGTTACGCTATTTTATAAAAAACCAAGTGTTTAAGGTTTTAAATTGATACTTTTGGAGGAGTGAATGCCTGAATATTTCATAAATAAATAGGCCTTAAATTACCTCAGATTAATTTTAGCCAGTGATTTAATTATTTTTCATTTTGTCGAACAATAATTAATAAATATATTTCGGAGTTTTATTAAATTGTCCTATATTTAAGATTGTATTGGCATCTTAAATATGAAAACGGCTCTCAGTTTTTTTATTTTTGTTACTATAATATATGGATTTTCCATTCAATCCTATGCGCAGAATACGGGCTCTGCCGCTGTATTTGCAACTATAGTAACTTCTACAACGATTGAAAGAACCGATGGTCAGGCTTTTAATTCCCAATATGTTAAACCAGCTGATACTGCGATGTTCAGCAGGGAAGATACAAGTCGGTTAAACAGCAACATAACCCATATCCAGAAGCCTGGCATCATAACACTTGCTGAGTTTTTGATAAAAGGAGAAGATCTTTCTTCATTTTCCATTACTTTACCACTATTTCC
>NZ_JBASJU010000378.1:0-1717 GCF_049655485.1 Daejeonella sp. | reverse complement strand
CCTGTACACCATAAGATGTCAGATACCTGTCAGTACGGCCTGGAAAACCGTATACCATAGAAAAGTCACCATTCTTCACTCCTTTAATTGAAATGGGTAGCGATTTTTTAGGTGTATAGGGTTTGTTAGTCGCTGAATAAGCTGCGGCTTTATTATTAGCATCGGCATATACCCTGAAAATTGAAAAGTCACCGGTATGGCGCGGCCACTCCCAGTTATCAGTGTCGCCACCGAATTTCCCTATCGACTGTGGCGGAACACCTACTAAACGAACATCATTAAATCTTTCATAGATAAAAAGAAGAAATTGATTGGCTTTGTAAATATCACGCACCTCGCCTTCCATTGCCGTTCCGGCAGTAGCTTCAGACCCAATCTGCTTGCTAATCTCTGCAATTTTCGCGGCTTTATCCTTTTCTTCAACGCCTGCAAGAGCAGCCATTACCTTAGGGGTTACATCTTCCATGCGGACCAGGAAACGTACGAACAAGCCGGTGATCGGCTTCTCTTCCTGGTAATTTTTTGCATAAAATCCGTTGTCAAGGATATTATTCTCCGGAGTGGAGTTTGACGCTGCTGCATCATATCCGCAATGGTGGTTGGTAAAGATCAATCCGTTTTTTGAAACGATTTCACCGGTGCAAAAGCCGCCGAAAGACACAATTGCATCTTTGATACTTGCTTTATTCACGCTGTAAAGATCTTCAGGGGTAAGTTTGAAACCCTGCTTTTTCATCTGCTCATAGTTTTTACCGATGAGCATGGGTAGCCACATTCCTTCGTCGGCTTTTGCAAGGTTATTTAAACCGAGCGCAAACACAAACAGCAAGGCTACCGCGTATTTTAATTTGTTCATATAATTTGATTATTAATTGGTTATCGCAAATATAAGCGACCAGACCTTTAAATGTTTCAATTGAGGCTAAAAATTTGGATACAAAAAAACCCGCTCCTTTGAGGAGCGGGCTATTTTATTCCATTACCAGTTCTTATTGAAAATTATAACGGAAACCGAATTGCATGTAATAAGTGGATGCAAATGTTTGGCTAGTTCCAAAAGTAGAATCTACCGGCTTGTTATTGAAAGTGTTCAACCAGAAAGTAGGTTTGGTAGTACCACCTGGTGTAAGTGCAGAAACATTTTGAGGGACCAGGATACCGGAAGATTTAACAAAATTGACATTTCCCCAGTTGCTGTTCAACAAGTTTCCGAAGTTTAAGATATCAAGAGTGAATTGGAACGAATTTTTCATCTTTCCGTAATCTTTAAAAACTTCCTGGCTTAACCTTACATCAACTTGATTTCTCCATGGAAGTTTGCCACCATTACGTTCAGCATACTTGCCTTTGTTCTCGCTAAGGTATTCGTCCTGATTAATATAAGCCATGAACAAATCGCTTTGTTGTTGGGCAGTATAAGCCACACCGCCTGTCGCAGATGAAGCAGGACGGTTAGCGAAAGTAATCTCACTAGCATCCCTTGGGATGTAAATCAAGTCATTCGTTTGACCATCACGGTTGAAATCGGAAGTATAGGTATAAGAGAATCTACCTTGATGAGAAGCCTCATAGAAGAATGAAAGGTTTGTCGCAAGATTCTTGATGTATTCTCTTCTCAAAGAAAGACTACCTATTATTCTGTGGGGAATATTACCGCCGAAGTAGCTTAACCCAGGATTGTTACCTGTATTACTTGTTGGAGTTAATGACCATGTGT
>NZ_JBASJU010000377.1:0-3974 GCF_049655485.1 Daejeonella sp. | reverse complement strand
CCCTCCTCCCGCCAGATGATTCGTCATTCCGAAGCGCAGCGAGGAAACTTAATTAGGATTCATAGGATGATACGATTCATAAGATGCTGGGCTGAGAGGCTGGGCGCAGGGTTAAACAAAATTATCTGCCCATTTAAAACATTCCCATCAAAAACTCTCTTATAGATATTATTATCAATCACCATTATGACTTTTGAAAATCACACCAGAGGCGAGCATCACGAACAGGACAGGAGTGCGAATGACGCCAGGGCTTTAGCCATGGAAGAAAAAAAAGCAGAAGCAGAAATTTCGCATGACGATGCTCCGCTCCGGCAGGCGGAAAAAACCGGGCATCCTGAGGAAACAGTTGGTTTAATTGGCGGGCAGGCGATAGATGATGAAAGGGGTCTGGACATCAGTCAGTACACTGGCCCGGGATCGAAACCAAGCAGCGAGTTTGAAGACCCGAAAGCTCCTTATCATCCGGGCCCGGGAAGTGGCTTAACCGATAAAGAAGAGGCTGAAAATGCGGAATGGGAGAATCCGGATCCGGGGAACGATTCTTTTTAGAGCCAAGAAGCAAGAACCAAGAACCAAGATCGACGCTTCCAATTTGGACAAGGCTGCCCCAAGAAATGTAATGGGAACTCCTAGGGCAGAAGTTTCGCCGCTTGCTCTGGCGAGCTTACTCCGGGAGCTAGCTCGATTAGTCTGAAGTTTCGGAATTCTAATTCGGCTCCTTCGGCTTCAAGGCAGATATATCCCTTCTTTAACGTTGATTTGCTGATGCCGTTTACAAATTTCCCGTTTACGGAAAGCTTGATTACACCATCCACACAAACAATGTCGTAAGTATTCCATTCGCCCCGGCCTTTAGCACGGTTTTCTATCGATTTACTCCGGTCGCCCCGGGGATTATCGGTGGCTGTCTTGACACTACCCACACCAAACAACTCACCATGAACATAGGCGATTGGCGGCACTACCCCATCGCGGGTATTTAGCTTCACCCAATCTAATTCAAGGATCTGCACTTCCACCCCACTAGGCAGCCGGTTCTCATTGGGCACGGCTGTACTCCAGATAAACACACCAGAATTTCCTCCTGGTTCATTATGCTTCCACTCCAAATGTAATATGAAGTTCTCATATTGTTTCCCCGACCGCACCACTCCAATTGGATTTCCAGTAGTGATAAGCGAACCGTCTTTTTGAACTTTCCAGGTGTCCTTTGAGGTGTTAACATCAAACCATTTCAGGGGAGTACCTTTATCCTTTTTCCCGGAGCTAACGTTATCAAAGCTTATTGCTTTACCAAATTCAAACATTGGTATCTGAGCCAGAAGGGAATCATTGACACATATCAGAAGTATACAAATGGCCCCGACGATTCTTTTAATATTTTTGTTCATATGTAGAGAATTAGGACTTTCTGAGCCATTATTACCTATAAAACCACAAGACTTAGTGGCTTCTTATAACCTCTTTTCATTGTCGCATTGAAGATATAAAATTTATTCCGCTTGGTTGCTCTGACGATATTTTGAGTTAATTTTTTTTTCATATATTGTACTATAAATTATAATTCGAATGGAAAAATACATGAATCTGACATTGATCTGGTTTATCATTGGATTCGCACTTTTCATGCTTGAATTCGCAGTACCAGGTTTCATTTTGTTCTTTTTTGGTATTGCTGCTTGGATCGTTGCGGTTATCACACTTTTCATCGACATCAGTCTGAATCTGCAGCTTATGATCTTTCTGGGAAGCGCGCTGATCACTGTTGCCTTGTTTAGAAAATACTTAAAAGATAAACTGGGGATGTATCGTGAAACCCCCAAATTGTTGGAAGACGAATTTATTGGGAAAGTCGGCTATGCGGAAACTGAAATTTCCCCGGTTAGAAACGGCAAAGTGGATTTTAAGGGCACCAGTTGGGATGCTTCTTCAGCTGACACTATCGCCCCAGGGCAACAGGTACAAATCATAGAAACAAAAAGTATTCTCTTAATTGTAAAACTAATTTAGAACAACATGACATCTTCTACTATCATTTTAATTGTCCTCATTTTATTTGTACTTGTAGCATTCCTATCCACTTTTAAAGTGGTTCCTCAACGATCGGTTTTTATTCTTGAGCGCCTTGGGAAATACAGCCGTTCTTTAGAAGCGGGATTTCATATACTTATTCCATTTATTGATAAAATTGCTTACAAGCAAAATCTGAAAGAGCAGGCTATCGATGTTGCATCGCAAATTTGTATCACAAAAGACAATATTGCAGTTGAAGTAGATGGTATTTTGTACCTGCAGGTGATGGATCCGCAAAAGGCATCCTATGGAATTGATAATTACCGTTTCGCCGTTATTCAGATCTCTCAAACTACCATGAGGAGTGTGATTGGTAAAATGGAACTGGATAAAACTTTTGAGGAACGTGAAACTGTTAATGGTACCATTGTAAGCGCCGTTGATAAAGCCAGCGAGCCTTGGGGTATCAAAGTATCCCGATACGAGGTTAAAAACATCTCTCCTCCGCAAAGCATACGTGATGCGATGGAAAAACAGATGCGTGCTGAACGGGAAAAAAGAGCAATGATCGCAGAATCTGAAGGGGACAAACAAGCTAAAATTAATCGTGCTGAAGGCGATAAGCAAGAAATGATCGCCAGATCGGAGGGTGAAAAACAACGTAAGATTAATGAGGCCAGTGGTACAGCTTCAGAGATTGAAATGGTTGCCATCGCGACAGCGAAAGGAATAACGGAAATAGCAAAATCTATTAATGCCGAAGGTGGAATGAATGCGGTTAACCTTAGGGTTGCGGAACAATACCTGAATGAGTTCGGTAAGCTTGCAAAGACTAACAACACCATGATTGTACCTGCTGATCTTTCTGATATTGCAGGGGTTATTTCGAGTATTACTTCTGTATTAAATAAAACGAGTACTCCGGCTCATACGATAATAACGAAGAAGGACTAGTGCGTTGTACGTCTGCCGGCAGGCAGGTTGTACGTTCTATGATGTACGTTTAAAATTATAAGTTGTAAGTAGGGCGTTGGTAAAGTAAACTGGGGCCGTATTATTTCTGTATCAGATTACTTCTGTATCAGAACTAATACCAACATCATATTTCCGCCAGGTATTTCTCGGCTTTTTTCGTTCTCGATAAGACGATCTTTCTTTGAAGTTTTGTGACGTGCAATTTAAGCTCAGCAATCTCAGAGAGATGGGCAGCATTTCTGGGCGAATCACCAGTCATCATGCTCAATTCGACATATAAGCTCGTAATTCTATGAAAGGCCTTTGACCTTTCCGAAATTAATTTATCTAAACGGGTCATATCATATATACGAAAATTAAAAGCATAAGGTTAGCTTTACGGCGGGAATTTTGCGACTCTTTTTTCTTTCCTCATAAAAACTATAAATTAGTCAAACTCCCGCAAGGTGTTCCCCATATATATTAAATCGATCTCAATGAAATTACGTTTTCCCTACCTGGGTTTGTTTAGCTTCCTGTTTGCATTTGCAGGTATCAGTCCACATTATGTAAGCGCACAGGATCTGTCTGATCAGGTGATCATCCGGCGTACAGCCTATGGAGTGCCGCATATAAAAGCTGATAATATGCAGGCTGCAGGCTTTGCACTGGCCTACGTTCAGCTGGAGGATTACGGACGTGGAATTGTAGACGGAATGGTAAAGGCCCGCGGTGAATGGACGCGGTTTCACGACTTAAATACCGATGAACGGCCCCTGAGTATAGATAGAGATGCTTCAAGTAAAATTCAATATGCACGCGCATTAGAAACTTTTCCGCTTCTTAAAAAAGAGACTCAGGATATTTTGGTAGGTTTTGCGAAGGGAATGAACCGATATATTGAGCGGCATAAAAACGAATTCCCGGAATGGGTCAAACCCGATTTTACAGGTTATGATGTTCATGCCCGTGATGTGGGTTCGATGGAAGGCGGCTCAGTACAG
>NZ_JBASJU010000376.1:0-8323 GCF_049655485.1 Daejeonella sp. | reverse complement strand
ATGTAATGATGTTTAAGAGAGCTGGGGCGTGCCGGGGCAAATGCTTTAATCAATTGCACGGTGCTTAGAAGTTCGCCTACACGATCAAGGTATTTCGCCTGATTATCCCAGAAAAGTCCTTCCATCTGATCTTTCAGTTGGCGGAATAAAACAGGATCATTATCAGTTAGGACCGAAAATTCAGACAATTTAGCCTCCAGTAATGAAAGTAGTCCCCAGGCTACCTTTTTCCTCCTGTCATTTCCTCCGACCGTATCAATCACCTGGATAAAGTGGTCATAAAAAGTAGCATTATAACTTGCTCTGGTAATTTCAATATCCCGGTTTCTTCTGGTCAGTTTTGCATTCACTTCCTGCATCTTATCTTTCGAGATGTAAACTTTGCCGAGGTTGGGAAAATGATGATCCAAATGATCTTGCCAATCAATATCCAAGGGCTCGGTTATTTCATCCCCACTGTGTTTTTCCATTGTGAATCTAGTTATCAGCATCTATTATTACCTACTACCTCTGTTCACATCCTAGCAGCGTTTGTAAAATCTGGAAGTTGCTTACAAAGAGATAGACATATTTTCTCACAGTAAAAGTGATTGAATCATCAAAATCACAAGTAGATACGCTAAGATTCTCGACTCAAACATAGTTTTACCAAAAGCTACTTAACGAATTTCCGTCCAGTCTACCTTAATTAAGTTCAATCCAATAATGCAACAAACTTATATCCTTTAATGTGCGCCGCGTATGTGTTGAACTATATTTATAAATCTTATTTTTCTTAAATTCTGTGTCATGCACAAGTTTATCGCAGTTATCCCAGACGATTGTATCATTGGAGTTTAACACTATTTGTTCATCAACCCAGTCGTTAATAGTGGAATGCCAGTGTATATGATTGTTTTCTTGTATATATGCCAGCATTATACTAAAAGCAAGGATTTCCTTACCTGCGTGTTTCTCGCATTTAAATCGCTCTATGCCGCCCATCTTGGACTTGCTTTTATAACACACGTATTCGCTGTCCTCTCTTTTCGGTTGTTTAGGAGTTGGAAGTCTCTTAGCTTCTATAAAACAAATCACGCGATGGTTTGAATATTTCCTCGCGATTATGCCAATATCTGTTGTGGCATTGGCTTCTGGGGTTTTAGATTGAGGCTCAAAATCAAACTGACTATTCAAATTTCTGAAGAAGCGGCCAAAGGTAATGGTTATATCATCTTCTTGTTCCAACCTTTCCTTTTTTGTCAATCTAGCATTCTTGTATTCATTTTCAGCTTCTAATAAAAATGCCGGATAAGCCTCAATATTATTATCAATTAATGTAACCAGCGAACCATAAATTACCTCTGATGGCAGAGCGTTCTCAATGCTTGTATTTGTGTGGGGCTTCTGCACTAATTTTCACCTCCTATTATATCATTAAAAGTGTCGTCAGCATCTCTCAACGCTATAGATTTAAGCCAATATTTTAGCTTTTTGGGCTTTACAAAAGTAATAGTGTCGTTATTTGCGTATAAGCGCATTATCCTGTTACTGATGGAATTATAACCGGACTGTTGCTTCAATAATGCGCTTATTTCTATATCGCTGTTGATAAAGCGATATTCATGAGATTGCATGCTGTAGTAGAATTCACATGCATAAAAGACGCTACCTTCATATATCGTCTTTAACTTAAGCTCTCTATCATCTTGTTTATAGATAGAGTTGATAGTGTCACAAAAAATACCGGCATAGTTCAAAAGAACCGGTTTGTCGGCCGTAGTTGTGTTTATTATGGCAGCTTCTCCTTCATACCAAGATGGGTATATATAATCTAAAGCATCATTCAGTACTATTGCTTCTTCTGTGGAAAGACCGATATCTTCTTTGTTTAAAGGAATAACCCATTTGTCAATATCCCCTTTTTGGATGACAGACGTGTCGCCGAGGAAGAATTGAGCACATGTCGCCAGAGTTTGTAACGAATAAATTCTCTGATTTTTTTTTAAGACATTAAATAGTCTCCTCAGACCATCTTCCTTGGATATTGGCACACTAATTCCTACTATTCGCGAGTCAAATGGGGTGTCAACATTATGATAAGCCAAAGGGATTTTTGTTTTACTGATTTCCTCCTTAATAGTTATTAGGGGTGCCTGGTATAATATTCTCTTTCTAGGTCTCTCGAATCTTTGATTGGAGTCAATATTTACGAAGCGATAATTTTCAGAGGAAAAATTTTTGGCTATCAAATTTGGTTGCGATGTAATAAAGTCCGCGGACTGCGATCCTTCCGCACTGCTTCGGCTATAACCTTCTCCATATCGTTCCTTCTCAATCAATAGATGATCTTTAAGATAAGATTTCAAAGCGGTTTTCTCCTCATTGTTTGTACCTAATGATTCAATCAAATAATTCACTCTACTGCCACCAAGTAAATTGCACCGCCAAATATTTTCATCATCCAATGCCTTAGCTTTAGGTACCTCGTGAAAATCATAATAATCAAACTCAAAAAACAACCCGTCTTTTGTATTTTTCAGGAGCCTTGAAATGATATGGTTGACTATGTAATCATCCTTCTGTTCTTTCTTATAAAAAATGGCAGCTGTTTCAACCAGGGCGTTTTCAAAAAGGACATTCTTCAATAATGTGAAATCGATTATCTGATGAACATAAAAGCTATTTAATATTGCCTTTTTAAATTGTTGTGATTTTTTATTTTGATTGTAAAGAAACGATGTTGATTTCTGTATAAAGCACAAATCAGCGCCATCTTTCAATAGTACAGCACTAGCTTCCAAAAACATTAAAGCAATTTGGCGGTCTGGTACCCCCGCCTTGAATTCAAAGTTAATTTGCTTGAGTTTATCCACATAACTCTGATAAATATCTATATTCTTTTTATTGATTGATTGGAAAGGAGGATTTCCGATAACCAAATCAAACGTGCCGTGGAGATTTTTCTTTTCTGGCAAAAAATCAAAGAAATCTATCTCAAAGATATTGTCATTTAAATCATCAAAAACTTTTTCTTCACTCCAGTTCCATAGCTCGTTGTTAGGTACAATTTGGCATAGCGCAAGTTGAAGACTGAATTTTGTGAGTTTAACAGCTGTTTTATTTTTATCTACGCCATAGATATTTTTCGACAGAATTTTTTTCACATCTTTTAATTGGATGTTAGCTTTATCTAAGGGTTTCCCCTTTACACCTTGCTGAATACGCCATCTTTGTACAAGCCGCTTATATGCCGACGTAATAAAGATCCCCGAACCGCAGCTTACATCTATGAGTTTGATATTGTATGCTTTATCCTGCCACTTGTTCGAGAGCGGCAGGCACTCGTCTATTAGAAGATTAACTAGGAAACTCGGTGTATAAACAGTTCCTGCATTTTCCTCTGTTTTGGGAATGAACTGTTCATAAAAGTTACTTATTAATTCAATGGGTATATCTTTAAATGAATATATATTCCACAAGGCTATTTGACGGTTATTGCTTAATTTACCATCTAAATGCTCAGCTAAAAGGGATAAGTCAAACGTTTCCAGTAATCTCCTATTCTCTTGGCCCTCAAAACTGAATACATTACCGCTAAAATGGTCTTGCAATTTATCCAGCAAAGTTATGATCTCGCCATTCCGCAATATCTCACTTAAGGTATCAAACTTTAAATTGCTTCTTCTATAAAAATCCCTTGCATAATTGTTGTTTTCATCTTTACCGTTTTCTTCTAGATATTTTATTAATATACATTTGAACAGTAGATCATCAGCCAGTTCTTGTGGGAAGTCATTTTTTACAAAGGTTTTTATAAATCCATTTCTGATATCAGTGAGGACTTGTACCAACTTCTCATAGGCCGATTGATTATTTAGGAAGCTTTTTGATGCCTGCTTACTTTCCCAGAATAAACCATAATTTAAGTGCCTTGCGGAAAAATAGCTATTTAAGCTTTCGAGGCTATCTAGGCTTTCCTTTTTAAACAGACATGAGATATTTGTGATTTCACCTTGCTTGGTTGCAACAACAGGCTTTCTACAGTCATATATCGTAATGTGCGTTTCATCGATAAAACAAATTAAAGGAACTTGACAACTGCTGTAAACCTTTTTGTGTATATCAACTATTTCCTCTTTGCTCCGTTGTTTCTGGGTATTGTCGTAAAAATAAACCTGGGGGACGCAATACCTATTATCATCATAATACCTGAAATAAACAGCGTCAACATCATAGATCTCAGCAAATTCCAGAGCCATATAGTGTTTCGGGTGAAGATTTTCGGAAATATTATTTACAAAAACAATCTCAGGCAAAGGCTGATCCTCAAATGAGAAATCAAGTTTTTCTAATGTATCTATTAGGGAGTCGTTTTTGTTTGGGTTCTGCATATCTTAGAAATTGGCAAAAGTACATTTAAGGAATTTAATTCTTAAGATTACAATCCCCCGCTTGGTAATATTTGCCGTTACACCATAATGAGTTTTAACCAGGACAATCTACGATTTTATAACTAAATATTTTAGCAAAAAGTTCTAGACTCAGAAATTTTAGTGGATACATCATACTATAACGGAGTCGGTAATGTACTTAAATCGTTTGGCGCTTTTAGCTTTCAAACAGCTGCAAGATGGCTGTGATCATACTTATTAGAAAAACGACGTAATAAGAGCTGCATAATATCTCGCAGTGCTTCAAATCAAATCACTACTTGAATTTGCTGCTCAACTTCAACCTGGTTGACTGCCCTGATCCGTTCATAGATTTCCAGTTCACCATCAAGCACTTCGAGGCTTACGGCAAAAGAAAAAGGCACTTCCTCGAAAAGATCTCTTTCCCATCCTTTATGGCCGATAACGGCGAAGGATAATTGTTCCGGCAAAGTATTGGATTTAACAACAATCCAATCTTTCTGCGTTGCGCTGTCTTGTCTTTTTAATCCTTTTACCGTACCCCATCCTGGGTTTGACCAGACAGACCATTTAATTGAATTGTTATCCTCCACTGAGTCAGCTTCAGGATCTTCCATGTGTTTCAATACCCTGGCTTTAAACGGATCGTATAATTCGCCGATCTTTGATGATTCCCAACTGAGCCAAGACGACAAATAAGATTGCGTTCTCCTGCGTGTTCGACGGGGTTTAGCCGTGTAACATAATGTTACCTCGATGAGGATATCAAAATCCTCTCCCGGCCGTCTGAGCTCCTGTGGAATGTAAATCGTGTAAAGGTTGGCGACGCCCGGTTTTACAGTTGCACTTTCCACAAGGGTAACCCTCCTTTCGGAGTTTTCCGTTGCTCTGTTCAAATTGGGCATACCGTATCCAAACATCCGCATGGCTGTCAGGGTGGGTGTCCTGAATAAGTTTTGAGGCAATCTGGCTGATTGTATTATTAATGTTTTATATAGTAATGCACTTTCATTAGGGAATGCCGCCTGTAATTTGGAAGCGATATGCGTTACCTTCGGAGCAGAAAACGAAGTCCCGACCGTTCCCCGGTCAACTCCGGTTCCACCAGCTCGTACTAGCAGCGGATTAATTGAGTTTTCATAGGATAGGTTAGTGCCCAGCTTCTCTCTAACCCAATCACCGCCGTATTCGACAACTTCCGGTTTAATACCACCCCATAGTCCTAAACCAGTTCTTGAGAATGAGGATATTGTGTCACGCTGGCCAAAAGAGATCCTGTCAGGGTCTTCAAAGTCACCAAGACATACTGACCCGACCGTTATGGCAAATTTGCTTTGGGCAGGATCGGCGATTCGGCAACTTGCTTCCAGCAGATACTGTGGATAGTTTCTTCCAGCAGCCACATGTTCCATGATGCCGGGATTAGTAACCACACCTGTGGATTTTTTTAAATTACCAGCAGACACAATGAACAGCACTTCTTCTTCATGCGACAACTGATCAATGGCGGCGGCCCAGGGAGACATATGTACCAACCGGCAAGGTATGGTCGTATTTATGGAAAGATTAAATATTTTTGAATCAACAAAATTGTAAACGATATCGCCCATTAACGCTGGAGGATAAAGTTGGGAGGACATCATATTATCGCGATTTAACACCCTGGCATTTAGAATAAAACAATGCAGCTGGTGCGACCCCTGAGCCGGGATATCCTCGCCGTACAGCACCGCTCCGGTAACCCTAGTACCATGTCCGCCCTGCGCAACCAAATCGGCCGTTGTCGCATCAAAAGGATCGTAGTTTACAGATTCCAGGGCTAAAATCGCCGGTGCTAACAGGCGGTGGTTTTCCTGCATCCCGCTGTCAATAATACATATTTTAGGGGCATTATCTTGCGGGGCTACGATGTCCAGATCATTTTCAACCACTTCCCCGTCAATGATTAAAGGAGCATCAACCTCAACGTATTCAATCACTTCAAAGACGTAAGGATAGTTCAGGACAAAATCTTTTAAAGCCTGTCCCGGCAAAGTGACCCGAAAACAAAAGCTATCTTCAAATTGCACACTTTCAGGGTTGATGTCAGCACTATATACCGATAAAAATTCCTGGATCGATTCTGCCCGTTCATCCGCAAGATCAGATTTCTGAAGCTCTATCTCCTGAATTTTGGCTTCCCATCTTGCCAGCTTCGCCTGGTAGTGTTGTTCTTCCTCCCCTTCCTCCATAACAGGCTGAGGGGGTTTATTTATATAACACGCGACGGAGATATCCACAATAAGCGTATCATCGTCCGCAATGTTTGGCCATTTTGCAAAGAGCTCTTCAGAAAGGATTTGCTGGGCGCGCCATTGGTTTCCAGCAACGATCTGCCATAACTGTGCAGCCTGGTTCTTGAATTTTCCTTCTTCGTTAATGAATTTATCGATCTTGGCATGTAAGGAAGTAAAGCCATCACTGCTGGCACCGATTATAAATCCATCCAGTTCTTCTGCGATGATCTCAATTCCCATGCCGCGAAGGGATTCGATGTTAAACAACTTGGTATCAACCTGCAAAAATATGGGGATGGCGTCCTGCCCCGGCAGGTCCGGTAAACCTGCTGCTCTTCGCTCGTCGATGACCTTGCTCCGATCATCCCTCAGCCCCGTAGTGATGTTCTTCAGGCTTTGTCCGTGCTGGCCTCTGTTTGCAAGATTATTGCTGGTTCGGGGATCAAGAGCGTTGTTGCCCCCACCTTTCGGCGGTTTATGGATACCGGTGATGGTTTGTACTAATGGCAGATGCGGGAATTCTGCCATTTATGATTTGATATATAATTGATTCTCTTTTAAAGATTCGTCAAAATAGCAAGCATCGACGCTATCATTGCCTTTTATAACTGACAGCTTGGCCGCGTCATTAGCTATTTTTACGATCAGAGCAGCAGAGAAGCCAACCATCTTTCCGGCTAAGACACTCCATTTTATTTCTTTGGACGTTTTGATAGATCCTAAAGTGGATTTCAAAATTTCAGTGATCTCAGACCTGCCAGGCTTGGGCATCTCAATAATATCGTCAAACCTCCTGAATAAAGCCCTGTCAATGGAACCTTCCAAATTGGTAGTTGCAATAATGATTCCTGGGCCATCGTAATCTTCTAGCACATTCAATAAAATATTGACTACCCGGTGCATTTCGCCCACATCCTGTTTGTTGTCACGCGCTTTTGCTATAAAATCAAATTCATCTAACAACAGTACACAAGGATAGCTTTTAATAGCTTCAAACAGCAACTTTAAATTAGAGGCCGATTCACCTAGGTAAGAGGATATGATGGCTTCAAATTTTACCTTTAAAAAGGGCAGCCCGATATTCCAGGCGATCCTTTCTGCGCTCATACTTTTACCGCAGCCGGGAGAACCGTGCATTAAGATTCTTTTCCTCGGTTTTAATCCAAAATGGGCCAAGCGCTCACGCGCAACGTATTCCTTTTCTATGCGCTGGATCTTTTCTTCAACCTCTGGAGACAGGATCATTTCATAACGAAGCTGCTCACGGGGTATCTCGTTGGCTAAGGGTATATTGTTTCTTTTGTCGGTAGGGATGCTAACGTGACTGCCAAGTATGTTTTTGAGTTCACCTTTAAAAGACTGGTGATAATTAATATTCTTGTCAAGTATGTTTTTTAGACGGTCAGCTAAGCGCATGTGTCCCTTCTTGCGTTCATCATCAATAATAACCTCGGCGACTTTAACTATATCGTCCTTTGGCTCCCCATCGATGGAACGGAACAATCTGATCATTAAGTCCTGGTTCATAATAAAATGTTTCTTGTAGCGATGATTTTAACGTTCTTTAAATATATAAAATTTCCTTTTTATACCTAGCTCAAAGGTACTTTATAATGGTCAAGATCGCGACCAAATTACCAAGTATTTAAATAC
>NZ_JBASJU010000375.1:0-3501 GCF_049655485.1 Daejeonella sp. | reverse complement strand
CATGTGGTATAAAATATGGCAATGAAAGAACCAGTCACCACCCCGTTCATTTGCGTTAAATTCTATGGTGTCTCTTTCCATGGGCATAATGTCAATGATGTTTTTCATGATGGCGTTTTCACCTTGGCCGCTTAATAATCTGAAGTCGTGCCCGTGCAGGTGCATAGGATGACGCATCATACTGTTGTTGAACAAAATTATTCTTACGTTTTCACCTTTTCTTATAAGTATTTTATCGCTTTCCGACACTACTTTGTTATCAATGCTCCAGACATAACGGTTCATATTGCCCGTCAGGTCAAATTTTATCTCTCTCCAAGGGCCCTTGGGTAATGTGGTTTTTTCAGGTGCCCGCAACATCTCGTAATTAAGTGAGACCATTTCGGAGTTGTTTTTAGCCATTTCCATACCAGCCATATTGGAGCTGGCAGGGTCCATGCGATTATCTACTGCGACTTCACCGTTTTCTGTAATAGGAGTAGTTTGTTTCTTACCAGCCCCTCTCTTCTCCATACTCTGTACCTTTGAGGCACTGCGGATTTCCTCACCTGTAATCTCCGGATACATCACCGTGTTCATATCCATGATCTGGTTTTTCATCGCCATTCCATCCATCTCAACCAGGTTACCATTCATATCCATCATATCGTTCATCATCCTCATACCTAAAAAATATTTAGGTCGGTTCCATCTTACAGCAGGCACTTTCGGGCCGCTCCCGAGCCACAGAGAAGTAAATTTTGTACGATCTTCCGGTGTTGCCAAAAATTCGTAACTCTTGTTTTCAGGAATAGTTACAACAACATCATAGGTTTCTGATACAGCTATTATCAACCTGTCAACTTCTACCGGTTCAACATCATTGCCATCGGTTGCTACTACTGTAATTTTGCCACCAGAGTAGCTAAGCCAGAAATAATCGGAAGCTCCACCGTTTGCTATCCTCAACCTTACTTTATCACCAGCTTTAAATTGTGGTTGGTGGCTTTGATTTCTACCGTTAATTAGAAGACTATCATAATAGATGTCTGTTAAATCCATCGCATTCATCCGCTTCCATTCGTTCTTCACCTTTGTTTTAAACCAACCCAACTTTATTGCTTCTGAATAAGTTTGCTCAGCACCTTTTTGAACGGCAAACCAATCAGTAGCAGCATGTAGGCTACGGTGGGCCTCATCTGGTTTCATATCCAGCCATTCACTAATAATAACAGGGATTGTTGGTATGTCCCATTCCTCTCTCTTGTTCATGATAAACGAACCGTACATCCCAAGTTGCTCCTGAAGGCCGCTGTGGCTATGGTACCAGTGTGTGCCGTGTTGTATTATAGGAAACTTATACAAATAAGTGGCGCCGGGCTTTATAGGCATTTGTGTAAGGAAAGGAACCCCATCCATTTTGTTTGGTAAAAAAAGTCCGTGCCAATGCAGCGAAGAATTTTCTTTCAATCGATTATGTACATATATTAAAGCAGTGTCTCCTTCGGTGAACGTGAGTGTAGGCATTGGAATTTGTCCGTTCACGGCAATAGCCCTTTTGGATTTGCCTGAAAAATTCACCATGGTATCGGCAATATATAGATCATATCTCACGGTTCGTGGCGGAGTAGAGTTTAAAATGGTTTTGATGGGCCCAAGATTAGCTTTAGCTATTTGCATAGCGTCCATATCTTCCATCACTTCCGTACTGTCTTTAGCGGGCATGACCATGTTTTGATGTTCGCCAGAGGGGTCTGAAACCCGTTTGGTTTCGGCTGGGACGGCTTCCTTTTTGGCAGGCATGGTCATCCCATCCATATTACCCGTTTTCGCTGGAGGAGCTTTTTTTACCGGGGCAGGTGTCGAAGGCTTGGTGGGCTTGGATTTCTGAACAACCAGTTTCATTCCACACTTGGGACAATTCCCCGGTTTATTTGAGGTAACCTCCGGGTGCATAGGGCAGGTATAGACTACCGCCGATGCAGGGGGGGCAGGCTTTTTTGCAGGAGCTGTCGAAGTGCCCTGGCTTGACGGTTTTGGCGCTGGGGCTTTTTTAACCGGTGCAGGTGTTGAGGGCTTAGTGGCTTTTGTTTTCTGAACCACCAGTTTCATCCCACATTTAGGGCAATTCCCGGGTTTGCCGGATTTTACCTCCGGATGCATTGGACATGTATAAACAGTCTGCATGGAGGCGAATACGGAATGTGAATGCGCCGGATGCTCCGCATACAGCACTTGCTGGAACCAAAGCATGATGAGCAGTAATAGTAGCTTATTCATAATTATTTTATTTAGAAATTTCATTCCTGGCTATTTCTATCCAGTCAATTAATAATTTTTGATCAGTCTTTGAAAGAATGCTTCCCTTGTGCATATAGGTATAAGAAGGCAGGGGCATGCTTTCGTCTTCAATAGATCCTTTTATGACTTTTAATTTACTGAGCTGCCTGCGTTTGGAATAGTTCCCAAACTCGTCAAAATTCAGTTCCGCTTTTCCTTCTTCTATATGCCATGCCATCCACCATGCTCCGGGCTGCAGTGTAGCATACCACGGATAACGGGTATTGTTACTATGGCAATCATGGCAGGAGTTTTGCAAAATAGCTTGTACATTTTCGGGCACATTGATTACGCTGGCTATGCCCCCGCTTGAAGCCTGCACGCTTTGATTGCGTGCAGGCTGAACAAACTGAATAGCAACCAGAATAACCAATAAGACAATTAGTCCTATTTTTATTCTGCTCATCGAATTTAATTAAGCTCTTCTTTTACCGAACCACAGGTTGACATAGCCAGTCCCAAATAAGGATTCTTCACCTCTTTAGTTTCGCTCAGCCAATTTGCGCCTTTATTGTTGTTATACATTGGGCAGTTGGTATAATACAGTTTTTGTCCTGCACCAGTCGCTTTAACCAACTCATACACCTCGTCGCTTAAGGTTTCAAAATGCTCACGCTGATGAACCAAATTACCTGCATTGGCAGCAATATGTTCGGCATGCTCTATGGCATCGGCTTCCACATCAGTATACACTTGGCTCTGTTCAGCATTTAATACTGTTTTATCCATATCCTTAAAGGCCTTAGCAACCTCAATTGCAGCTGCAGCAGCTTCTTTATCATTGTCATTTGTAAGCGCATTTTTGAGTTTAAGGTAGCCAGTCAATATTTCGCTTGCGGGCATTTTATTTTCGGTTGTTTGCTCGTCCGTACTCACTACTGATGCGGTGCTATCAGAGGCTTGTTTATTGGATCCATTATTGTTGCAGGCAACAAAAAGTATTGATACGAGCGTTAAGCTTAAGATGATTGTTTTCATGTTTTTAGTTTTAAAATTATTTTTACCGGCGACATTCTTTAAGGGAGCGACCGGAATAGCTTTATGAGTGTTTTAGTGAATTAACTTCCAGAGTAAAGCCAATAGGATACAATGCACCTATGGCCTCATTGGATTAGAATTATTTAAGAGTTTCTACAACCTTCCCGCAGGTAAGCATAGCGCTACCGTAATAGGGGTTCTTAA
>NZ_JBASJU010000374.1:0-2826 GCF_049655485.1 Daejeonella sp. | reverse complement strand
TGAATAAGGTATTTTAAGAGAAAGGAAGATTTCGATGCATCGCCTGCACCCATTTCAATTAGATCGAATGGCTGGGCGCCCTTAGTAACGATACTTGCAAGTTCGGCAGTTCGGTTCTTAAATATGTCCAGCTCGCAATTCGTTAGATAATATTCAGGCATTTTCATAATCTCCTGAAACAGGCGATCTCCGGTTTGATCATAAAGATATTTGGAGGGAAGGGTTTTGCTGGTACTCGTAAGGCCGGCAATTACCTCCTGCCTTAACTTATCGACTAAATTAATATCAGCTTCGATGGTGGGACAGTTATTTAGGTCTGTATTCATTTTTCGCTTTTAAGTTTGATTAGGTAGTTATCACAATTTTACCAGCTCCGGAATTATTTTCCATCAATTCATGCGCCATTGTGATTTCCTCGAGACTAAACCTACGGTTTATAGCTATACGGAGTTTTCCCGCCTCGATTTGTCGAATAAAGTTTTGGAATTCAGGCCGACCGATACGGATTTGGCCGCTGTCGTAGACCGTGAGGCAAACCGTTGCCGGGATAAAATCCATCGGCGCGAAATCTGCAATAGACCACGTTTCGGAAAGCATGCCGGTCATACAAACAATCCCACCAGGCTTGGCGCATTTTAATGAATCGGGCAGGGTTGAGGTGCCTACTAATTCCAGTACTTTATCGACACCTCCAGGAATTAGTTCTTTTAACGATGTCATGAGATGGCCATCATCAATCAAAACATGATCAGCACCCTGCTCTAACAAAATGTTGTACTTATCAGCCGACCGGGTTGTAGCGATAACCTGCAATCCTTGAAGCTTAGCAAGCTGAATGGCTAACATTCCAATGGATGAAGTGCCGCCACGAATAAGGATGGTCTCCGAAGATTGAATCTTAAGCGAGGCGTGCAATGAGCCATAAACCGTTTGAAACATTTCCGGTAATGCTCCGAGTTCGGTCCAGCTTAAATGACTTTCAAAAGGCATGACGATGGATCTCGGCAGAACTGCATATTCCGCGTAGCTGCCATCAAAGTCGCGCCCCATTCCTCCCATAAAAGCGGCGACTTTTTGTCCGGGCTTCCATTGGCCTCTCGGATCGTCTTCGATTTCCCCGACACACTCAATACCAAGCACCCTCGGGAAGACAACATTCGGAGAGAGCCCTTTACGGGTCATTAGTTCCGAACGATTCAAACCGAAGGCTTTGATGTGGACAAGCACTTCACTATCGGCAGGGACAGGGATAGCCCTTTGTTCGATAGAAAATGCTTCGGGCCCTCCTGGATGGTGTAATACAGCGGACTTCATTTCTTCTTACGATAACGAAGAAGGAGCGAAATTGTTAAACATGTAACGATATATTTTCCATTGCTCTCCATTTTTACGCAGTGTAAAAAAGTCCCGACTTGTTTTAGGGGCATTATTTTCACCGTCACTAACTTCAGCGATGGCTGTAACGAAAGCATAATTTCCATCCACATCAACTTGCTTTATCTGAATAGCAATCTTAAAGTTGTCACCGATAACACTTTTTGACGCGGTGCTTGCTAATTTCCTGCTTTCAATTGATTTGTACCCGTCAGGCATAAAAATCCCATCTTCCGTATATAGTAACGGGATCTGATGGAATCGGCCCTGATTCAGTGTGTCCGTAAGTTCCTTAATAACCAGTTCAATAGCTGATTTCTCTTCTTGTGTGCTCATAAAATTGATTTATAAGACAAAGGTCGATTAAGGGTTATGAATTACACGTGACCTAGTGTAGGAAATAGTCTTAAAGTAGTTTAAGATTTGTGGCTCTTGCCTACGATGGATTTACGGATCTTGCTGAGGAATTCGGGGGTAATACCTAAATAGGAGGCAATTTGAGTTCCAGGTAGACGCCTGGCAAGTTCAGGATTGTTTTTCAGAAACTGCTCATAACGCTGTTCCGCAGATGAACTGATATTCGCAAGCATTCGTTCCTGTAACTGTATGTAAGCACGTTCTACTACGATCCGGAAGTTTCGGTCAAATTTGTGATGAGAAGTGAAGAGATGTAATAGATCCTGATGTTTGATCTGTAATATAAGGGCTGGTTCCAGTGCTTCGATAAAAAGCTTGCTAGGTTCGCGGGAATAAAAACTGTTTAAATCGCTGATCCATTCATTCTCAGTAGAGAACTGTAAAATATGCTCTTTGGCATCTTCGGTTACAGCATACATCTTAAAGCACCCTGAAACGATAAAAGTAAAGTGATTGCAAACATCCCCTTCCTGGAGTATAAACTGCCGGCGGCGAATGGTTCTTTCTGTAAAGAATTTGCCTGCTTCGCTCTTCTCAACCGCATTCAATGGAAAATACTGCCGGAAATAAGCAATAAGTGGCTCAGGTTGTGAAGGTTGGTCTGCCATTGTTGTTTCCAATATACGCAGCTATCTGGAATTTTAGGCTAGTATACAGATTACCGTTGAAAAACTTTCAGTTCTTTAAAATAGCCTGTAGTTGCGATATCTACCCATAGACCAATCTGACCATGAGAAGTAGTACCCAGCATTTCTGTAACGATGAAAGACGGGTTTTTTTGACCGTTGATAAAAAGTTCCGCTTTGTTATCATTGACCTCAAGCCGTAACGTGATCCATTCATTCAAATCGATGTCCGCATAGGTCTCATATTTCCCAGGAGCCTCTCTCCGAAGCCGGTCAAATTTATAATCCGGGTATGCATAATACTGAACAGAATGATTTCTGCTGAACTGATTATCCGCTCGCCCTAATGAGGGACGGAGATATATTGATTCGTAAGCTGAGTCGTTTCCATTGATACGGAAAGCTAAAC
>NZ_JBASJU010000373.1:0-4923 GCF_049655485.1 Daejeonella sp. | reverse complement strand
CGCTAGATCCGCATCAGCCAGAGATTAAAGGATTTGATTTCTCTAAACTGACTTCATCAAATGAGCAAACTTTTGTCGCGGCACAAGAGCTTACGTTAACGGAAAGCTCAAGCGATGAGCCATCCCGCCAGAATATGGAAAGCCTGGAAAGTGCGGTAAAAAGAAATACGGTCGAAATAGCTCAGGCGAAAAACGAAGTTAAAATTCCAAGATTCACCGGTGATCAGTCGAAGCTTGATGTAACTCAGCCGGACATGATAGCGAGTGCGGATGTGGTAGCAGACGACCTCCTTTCGGAACAGGAAATGGCTGCTCCGAGAAAGATCCGCAGCGTAGGAAGCCTCGTAAATTTTGTGATCTCTAAAGTGGACCGGAGGGAAGATAAAATCATTGAATTTACGGATGGGGATGAAGGCTCGCAAGTGTCGGGAATAAATCTGGGGCTGATTAAATTGAAAAGCAGGAATCGATAGGAGCCAGGAATCAAGAAAAAAGAACAAAACAAAAGAATAAGAACAAAGATTAAGACACCAGACATGAAAAAATTACTACTTAGTGTGCTCGTTATATTTTTAGCAGCGCCCGGTTTTGCCCAGGACAAGAAGAAAGACACCGTACTTGTGATTACCACGGATACCGTGAAGAACGACAAAAAGAAGACCATCACGATCAAAATTGGAGGTGGTGAGAAAGATACAACCGAACAGGAGATCAAGCCGTCCTCAGGATTTTCATTTCAGTTTGTTGCTTCCCGTATCGACCTCGGTTTGAGTACTTATCGTGATAACGGAAGCTTTACACTCTCGCCGACAAACTCTTATCTGGAGCGCGAGACCTGGAAAAGCAGCAATTTTGGGTTCGAGTTTTTTCAGATGGGATATCGTTTTAATAGTTATTTCAAGACTTATCTTGGGGTAGGTCTGGACTGGAATCACATCCGACTTAAACAGAATATTACCTTCCAGAAAGATAAGCCCACACTAAGCTATGTTACGGAGACCATAGATTTCAAAAAGAACAGATTTTCCAGCCAGTACCTTAGGATTCCTCTTTCTTTCCAACTCCGTACCAAGGACGACCAGAAAGGCAATAAATTGAACTTCGTTTTTGGTCCTGAGATTGGCTTCCTTTTAAATGGTAAGATTAAACAAGTGAGTAAGGAGAATGGCAAGGATAAATCCAAGGACGATTATAACTTCAATCCTTTCCGATATGGCGGTTTCGCAAGGCTTGGTTACGGCGGGACAGGGGTTTATGTCAAATATTATGGAAATGATGTATTTGCCGATGGACAGGGACCTGTAGATTTTAAGAACCTGTCGTTTGGGTTGATGCTGGGATTTTAAGAGGGAGAACCAGGAACCAGGAACCAGGAAACAAGACCTGAGCTGGTAACCAAAAAATGACTGCCATAGATGATAACTGTGGCAGTTTTTTTATGAAATGTTAACTTTATGGGAACGGGCGTCGTCCGCCGTAGCGTAGCGAAGGCGGGTTTTATTATATTTGATCCATGTCCGAAACGATCATCTCAATAAAGAATGTCAGCAAGCATTATTCTCCGGAACTAAGTGCAGGAGTAAGCGATATTAATCTCACAATCAACAAAGGCGATTTTGTTGCGATAGTTGGCGAAAGCGGTAGTGGCAAAAGTACGCTGCTTAAACTTATTTATGGAACTCTGGCACCTAATTCCGGTGAGCTGCACTTTAAAAGTGAGCATATCCCGGGGCCGCACGAGAAGTTAATCCCAGGCCATGATTCGATGAAAATGCTTAGCCAGGATTTTAACCTGAACCTTTATGCCAAAGTTTACGAGAACATCGAGAGTATGCTCTCGAACGAAAATGTTCAGGAGAAGAAACAGAAGTCGGGCGATATTATGGACCTTCTCGGCATAAGTGCCCTGGCAGAAAAAAGGATTGTAGAGCTCAGCGGGGGCGAGCAGCAGCGGGTAGCTCTGGCTAGAGCCATCATAACCGAACCCGAAGTGCTATTGCTTGATGAGCCTTTTAGTCAGTTGGACTCAGTTTTAAAAACGCAGTTCCGTGCAGATTTGAAACGCCTGGGAAATGAGCTTGGAATTACTATCATCATGGTCTCGCACGACCCCGTCGACGGCCTTACCCTGGCAGATAAAATGTTTATACTCAAGGATGGCCTCCTAATCGAATCAGGTGAGCCAAGTCAAGTCTATAACCGCCCTTCACATATCTATACCGCTCGCCTCTTAGGTAATGCCTTTTTCCTGCCCGCAGAAGAAGCTAAATTGATGGGTATACGATCAAAAGCACAACATGTGATGATCTATCCGGAATGGGTGCAGCTTAGAAGCACCTGGACCAGCAAGAGATATGAAGTAGAAGAGATCTTTTTTAGAGGATTTTATGAGGATTTGCTGCTGGTGCGTAAGGGGATTAAGATTCATGCAGTGAATAACCTGCCGGGGGCGTATAAGAAGGGGCAGGGGGTGCAGGTGGTGATTGAGAGGTATTTAGATTTTGATTAGAATATTAGGATTCATAGGATTATAGGATTCATAGGATGCGTAAGAAATAGATTAGGATTCATAGGATGATAAGATTCATAGGATGCTGGGCGGAGATGCAGGCGAAGCGCGGCAACGGATTAATAGGATGATGGAATTGATAGGATGCAAAGCAAAGAAAATGAATAGCGGTGTATTAGATTGAGTAGACGGGTATTAATTTTATTTCCGGTCTCAGAACCATACCTTGAAGAAATTTGATTTGAGGTGGAATACGAGCAACTTACCCATAAAATTATCGGATGTGCTATGAAAGTGCACTCGAAATTGGGACCGGGTTTTCCTGAGGTTGTTTATCAAAGATCAATGGCGATTGAGTTGGAAAAGCAAGCTCTTAGATTTATCCGTGAAATGACTTTAGCAGTCTTTTATGATGATATTAGAGTAGGATATGGCCGGGTAGACTTTTTCGTTGAAGATACAGTGATGTTAGAGTTAAAAGCTTTAATTAACCTGGAGGATGCTCATCTCGCTCAAGCGATGAACTATTGTAAAACATTTAACTTACCTTCAGGAATACTAATAAACTTTGGTAAAAGAAGTTTAGAATTTAAAAGAGTTTACAATCTCAATCATCAGGATAATCAAGGATTCATAAGTAAATAAGTTTCAATTAACTTTTAATCCTATGAATCCTATAATCCTATGAATCCTAATCCTATAAAATTCACAATCCTATGAATCCTATAATCCTATGAATCCTAATCCTATTTAATCCTACTCGCTAACCAGTCCCCAACCTCACTCGTCTTATACGCCTTCTTATCCCCAGCTAAATCCTCCGTAACAATTCCCTCAGCAAGGCTCTTATTCACCACGTCTCTTATTAACTCTGCTTCTTCCTTTAATCCAAATGCATCCTCGAACATCATCGCCGCCGATAAAACCGTCGCTAATGGATTTGCAATGTCTTTACCTGCTGCCTGCGGGTAGGACCCGTGTATTGGTTCAAATAAGCTTGTGTGAAGCCCGATCGAAGCGGAAGGCATTAATCCCATGGAACCAGAAATTACCGATGCCTCATCCGTTAAGATATCTCCGAAAAGATTTTCTGTAATCAGTACATCATAAGAATTAGGCCATTGAACCAAACGCATGGCAACGGCATCTACAAACTCATAGCTTACAGTTACTTCAGGATAATCTTTCTCCATATCCTGTACTGTTTCTCTCCAGAGACGGGAGGTTTCAAGAACATTAGCCTTATCTACACAGCACAACTTTTTACCGCGGGTCATTGCCATTTCAAAACCCAGTTTAGCAAGGCGGATAACTTCATCACGAGTATAAGTACAGGTATCAAATGCAGTATTGCCGTTGTCTTTCCTTCCTCTTTCTCCGAAATATATACCGCCTGTGAGTTCTCTTAAAATAATCAGGTCAGTTCCTTCAATGCGTTCTCTTTTTAAAGGAGAATTATCAATTAAGGATGGAAATGTAAAAGTGGGACGAACGTTAGCGAATAAACCCAGTTTCTTTCTCATTTTCAACAGGCCCTGTTCCGGGCGCACGGCTGCTTTTGGGTCGTTGTCGTATTTTGGATGGCCGATTGCTCCGAATAAAATGGCATCAGCTGCCATACAAATTTCATGAGTAGAATCCGGGTAAGGCTCTCCAACTTCGTCAATTGCGCAGGCACCGGTGATTGCCGGCGTCCAGGTTATTTCATGTCCAAATTTTGCAGCGATTGCATCTGATACTTTTACTGCCTGGTCAATAACTTCCGGGCCAATTCCGTCTCCTGCTAGTAGGGCGATGTTTAGTTTCATATTTGTAATTTATACGTTCTACGTTATACGTTGTAAGTTTTACTGGCCGGCAATCATTGGCGGGTGGCTCCAACAACCAACAACCAACCAACAACCAACAACCAACAACTATATTATATTCAGCATCTTCTGTGTCGATTTAATCGCACAAACAGTTTGATCCGAGTCTAATCCGCGGGTAATAAATTTCTTTGTTGGGGTTTCCCAGGTGATAATAGTTTCACACAGCGCATCAGAATTGCTTCCTGGCGCGATGCGTACGGCATAGTCGACTAGTTTCGGCAAGCAGAGTTCCTTTTTGGTGTAGACTTTCGTTAAAGCTTTCATAAAAGCATCAAACTGCCCATCACCTTGTGCATTTTCTTCGAATATTTCGCCATCAATGCTGACTGATATTGTTGCTGAGGGACGCAAACCCTTTGAATGGGTAAGAACGTAAGATTCAATAACTACCTTATCGGTAAATGGATTGCTGTTGAGAACATCAGAAATGATGTAAGGCAAATCTTCCCGCGTTACCGTTTCTTTTTGATCACCAAGTTCGATTACCCTTTGGGTTACTTTCTTAAGATCCTCATCGCTGAGTTTTAAGCCCAATTCCTGAAG
>NZ_JBASJU010000372.1:0-17950 GCF_049655485.1 Daejeonella sp. | reverse complement strand
CGGGTTTTGGATTGAAATCGATGTTTTAGGTAGTCGACTGCTAATTGCAGATTTATCATAGCTTGTAAAGATAGGGAGGAGAACTGGCCTCCACCACATTTTTCGTAATTTTGCGTACGACATGAATGAAAAAGAAGTAGAATCTTTAATTAAATTACTTGATGATCCTGATCAGGAAATAGCTAGTCATGTTGAGGAAAAGCTATTATCCTACGGAAATGAAGTTATCCATCATTTGGAAAATGCCTGGGGCCAATCCCTGGACACCATCCTGCAGGAACGGATAGAAAACCTGGTTCACAAGATCCAGTTTCAAAATATTAAGAAGGAATTAGAACTCTGGTATATCGGAGGATCATTTGATCTTCTGCAGGGCATTATCATCATAAATAAGTACCAATATCCTGATCTGGATGAACAAAAGGTAATAAACCAGCTGGAAGACATCAAACGTGACATCTGGATGCAGATGATTTACGATATGAGTGCTGTCGAGAAGGTAAAACTTATCAACCACGTGCTTTATAGTGTCCACGGATTCACCGGAAATACCACTAATCATCAGGATCCTCAAAACTCTTACCTAAGCCAGGTCCTGGAAAGCAAAAAGGGGAACCAAATCCTGCTTGCAGTGATTTATTCAATCATCGCCCAAAAGCTCGACATCCCGATTTACGGTGTTAACCTACCGCAACACTTTATCCTGGCATATGTAGATGAAACCCCCGCCGAGAGTATTATGGTTTCGGGTGATATGTTTGAAGACAGGATACTGTTCTACATCAATGCTTTTAATAAAGGATTTATCTTCGGGCGTAAGGATGTAGATGCCTTCCTGAAACAGCTCAATTTAAAGCCCAATGAGCATTTTTACGAGCCATGCAGTAATGTGGATATTATTCAGCGGGTGCTGAGGAACTTGATCAGCGCATACGAGAAGCTTTCTGCCCTGGATAAGGTTGCGGAGTTGCAAGAGTTGTTGGGACTGTTTCCGGAGCCGAAATAGACAAAGGAACAAAGATCAAGGACAAAACATTCCTTTTACCTTGCTCTGTCTTTGCTCCTTGTTCTTTATTCCTCCTTAAAATTCCATCAAATAAGACTTCAAAAACTCATCCAGATCCCCATCCAAAACCGCCTGGGCGTTCGATGTTTCATGGTTTGTCCGGAGATCTTTTACCAATTTATATGGATGAAGAACGTAGTTACGGATCTGTGATCCCCATTCTATTTTCTTCTTGTTCCCTTCGATACTTGCCGATGCCTCTCTACGTTTGCGCATTTCAACTTCGTAAAGTTGAGATTTTAAGAGGCGAATAGCATTTTCCTTATTCTGTAGCTGGGAGCGGGATTCCTGGTTTTTGATGATGATTCCTGAAGGTTTATGATATAACCTGACGGCAGTCTCAACCTTATTTACATTTTGTCCGCCCGCACCACCTGAACGAAAAGTCTCAAATTCAATGTCGGCTGGATTGACATCTATTTCAATCGTATCATCAACCAAAGGATAAACATAGACCGAGGCGAAGGAAGTATGTCGTTTCGCATTGGAATCAAATGGCGAAATCCTCACCAGCCTGTGTACTCCGTTTTCTCCTTTAAGGTATCCATAAGCAAAATTGCCCTCCAACTGAATAGTTACTGTTTTGATACCAGCAACATCCCCCTCCTGATAATCCTGCTCGGATATTTTAAATCCGTGTTTCTCGCCCCACATAATATACATCCGCAAAAGCATAGAAGCCCAATCGCAGCTTTCTGTTCCACCTGCACCGGCAGTGATCTGCATCACAGCATTCAGCTGATCTTCTTCTGAGCTTAACATATTTTTAAACTCAAGATCCTCTACTTTCTGCAAAGTGAGCTCATATTGCTCTTTGAGTTCATCCTCTGTAGCATCGCCCGATTGGAAAAACTCGAGCATAACAGATGAATCCTCCACAGAAGCTTCAGCTTCCTGGAACTCATCGGTCCACTTCTTTTTTGTATTTATTGAATGAAGAGCTTTTTCAGCCTCTTTGGGGTCGTCCCAGAAATCAGGCCGGAGTGCTATGTCCTGCTCGTTCTTGAGATCATCTAACTTCTTGTCGATGTCAAAGATGCCTCCTCAGAGACGTTATTCTGTCCCTTAAATCCGTAATGTTTTCTTTGGTCATAATGCAAAAATATAAAAATTCGCATCTCTATTTAGGTACTGATCAATTATTGAATTAATAATTAGTAAAATGTTTAGCACCTTCTATACAAAATCCATGTTTTTTGGTTTATGCCGAAACTCAAAAAGCGTTTAACAGTTTTTTACTTGAAGAAGTTGCTAAACATTTTAAGTGTTCAATGTACTATATTTGTTTGGTCGGGATTGTTTAGACAGAATTTTCATCAATTTATAGTTTGTTTTTATCGGTGATGAAGCTATCATGAGCATATCATGATGGTTTGTGAGAAGCATGCTCATGATGGTTTCATTTGTATATAGTCTATTTTTTAAAGGCAATGAAGCTTGCCTGCTACGGGTCAGGCAGGTATGAGCTTATATCATGTTTTTTTGTGAGTGGCAAGCTCATACAGGTTTCATCAGACAGACTATTGATTACATTTGATTTAAATCTTATACTATGAGCAATTACATCTATTATATCCTTGCTATTTTAGCAGGACTCGCCATCGCCACACAAACTGGGGTAAACGCTCAGTTAAGAACCGTTGTGGGAAACCCTGTCCTTGCCGCATTGGTTTCCTTTTTAGTGGGAAGCTTTGCTTTATTACTATACATCTTGTTTTTTCAAAAGGAAAGCCTGGGTGGATTGGCGAATCTAAGCGGTATCTCCTGGCATAAATGGACTGGCGGACTAATTGGCGCATTATATGTGAGCGGGGTCATCATTATCGCTCCCCGCATCGGAGCAGCAAATACAACAGGTCTGATCGTAGCTGGACAGATCCTTTTTGCCCTCTTTTTAGATCATTTTGGCTACCTCGGATTTATTCAGCATCCATTCAATATAATGCGGTTAGCAGGAGCTTTTTTGTTAATAGCAGGTGTTTTCCTAATTCTCAAAAATTAACGTTAAAACCCGTCCGCCTTTATCTCCTTCGTCACCACCGGCCCATACTTTTCAGCAATTTTTTTGATCTCTTCTGATTTGCCGATTACTACAAACTGAAGCTTATCTTTCGGGAAGTACTTATTAATAATTTCCTTTGACTCTGCGGCTGTAAGTCCGTCGACATTCTTTTCGAAGTTATTAATAAATGACTCGTCAAATCCATACCAGAACATCTGAGTCAATAATCCTGCAAGCTGTCCAGCGGTTTCATATCTCGGCGGGAATTGGCCTTTCACATAGTTCTTTGCAGAGGCAAGAGTTTTATCGCTAAATCCTTTTTTGTGAAGGCTGTCCAGAACCTGTAGCGCTTTATCAATTGTAGCTTCGGTTGTTTTATTGGCAGTAAATGTGGAGATAGCGAAAGTCCCAGAGTTCTTTAATGGAGTAAATCTGCTGTTCGCACCATAGGTCAGGCCGGAATTAACACGAAGCTCACCGTTCAACCATGAAGTAAACCTCCCACCAAATACTGTGTTTACCACATCAATAGCTACAAAGTCGGGATTATCCCTGCGGATACCCAGGCCACCGATCAGGAAAGTTGTCTCCCGGGCATCGTCCTTATTAACCAGGAGAATCCTGGCCGAAGGAATGGCTGGAACGCTTTGCGCAGCAAGATTCGCTTGTACGGTACCATTATTTTTCCAGGATCCAAATAATGACTCAATACGCGTCCTCATGTCTTTGGAATTAAAATCCCCGGCTACTGCAATGGCAGCGCCTTTTGGCGAATAGTTCGCGGAATAAAATTTCTTGAGATCATCAACATTGAATTTACTTACCGTTGCTGGGCTTCCCGTTAATGAATTTCCATAAACGTGGTCACCAAAAATAAACTTATCCCAATACGATGATATAACATTCCGTGGGCTCTGCTTTGCCTGATCAAGACCGGTTAATACCCTTTTTCTCTCCTTCTCGAATTCATCCTTATCGAAGACTGGGTCAATAAGAACTTCTTTTAGGATGGGCAGGACTTTATCCGCATCTTTCGAAGCAAACTTAGCCGATAGGCCCGCAGACTCTTTGCTTGCATATGTATTCAGGCTTGCTCCGATGAAATCAAGTTCTTCTTCAATCTTACTTTTAGAAAAGCTTTTTGTGCCATATTGCAGGCCCGATGCAGTAAGAGAAGCCAGCCCAGAAGTTGTACCGTCGTAAATTGCACCAGCCGGAAGAATTGCAGTAACACTTATTACCGGCACTTCGTGCTGTTCCATTAAATAAACAGTCAGGCCATTCGCTAATGTAAATTTCTCATAAGCAGGAACTTTAAAAGGTGCCTGTTTCGTTTGAGCACTAACAGTTAGTGAAAATATGATCAGCGTTAGTACTGAAAATATAGAATTAGTAAATCGTTTCATTTCTTTAATCCTCAACATTAGTTTTTAATACTCCAACTGTGCGATTGGACTTCTTGAAATATTCATTTGCGACACGTTTAACATCATCTGCAGATACTTTAGAATATTCTGCAGGAGCGTCGAACATTTTGCGATAATCTCCAAAGAACACTTCGTAGGTTCCAATATTGTTTGATTTCCCGTTTATGGTTTCCAACTGGGAATAGAACTCCATCAACTTTTGGTTCTTGATCTTCTGAAGTTCCTGTGCGGTAATACCATCTTTCATTATTTTCTCAATCACTTCGTACACGGCATTCTCCAGGTCTGAATCTTTAACATCTCTAGCACTTTGCATATAAAACTGGAAGAGATTTGGATCAAAACTTTCGCTATAATCAGTGAATACAGCTGTTGCGAGTTGTTTTTCATCCACAAGCGCAGAGTATAAGCGTGAGGAATTTCCGTTGCTTAGAATAGAACTTAAAATACTCAGAGCATAAAAATCCTTGTGTTTAGCTTCTGGAGTATGATAACCGATCATCATGTAGGGAGTAGGAACATCCTTTTGAACCGTAACACGGCGTTCGCCTGTTTGCGGCGGCTCAACTAAGTGCACAGGTTTCGGGTCTGGCCCCTTAGGGATGTTAGCAAGGTACTTTTCAGCGAGCTGCTTCACCTGATCAACTTTAACATTCCCAGAAACAACAACGACACAATTGTTAGGTGCATAATAGGTTTTGAAATATTTCTCAAGATCATTTTTCGTCCAGTTTTTGATATCGCTTTCATATCCTATCACTGTCCAGTGATATGGGTGTTCCTGAAACGCAGTTGCATTTACAGCGTCGCTCAGCATGCTCCAGGGAGAATTTTCGAGTGATGTGCTCCTTTCGGAAAGTACAACTCCACGCTCACTTTCCACCATTTTAGGATCGATGCTTAAACTGGAAATTCGGTCGGCCTCCAGGTCAAAAATTGTTTCCATCGCACTTACAGGAAACCAGTTGGTATAGACGGTTACGTTTTGGGTGGTATAGGCATTATTTGCGCCCCCATTAAACTCCATAGTCTGGTCGAACATCTTCGGGCCGTACTTTTTAGCACCATTGAACATCATATGTTCGAAGAAGTGTGATAATCCCGTTATCCCCGGGTACTCGTTCCTCGAACCAACTTTGTAAAATAAATACATATTCGCATTAGGAATAGAGCTATCTTCAAGCACGAGGAATTTCATACCGTTCTTCAGCGTGAAAGTCTTCACATCATCGGCTTTGGTCTGCGCAAATAACGGGATGCAGCATCCCATCAATAAGATGGTTAATAATTTCTTCATTATTTATTGGTTAGAATAAATCCAAATTACTGTATATAAATCTAATTTTACAATTAATAAAAGTAGGATTAGTGACATAAAGCGTTCAGAATTGCCTTTATTTAAAACTTGCTACTTATTACTTACAAATATTACTTACAACCTACCACTTACACCCAACATCATGCTTCCACGTCAGAATTTTACCTCCTTACATGCATTTAAATCGTTGGCCTTACATTATGACCAGATCAAAAAGCATCATTTACGAGATCTTTTTCAGGATGAGAACAGGTTCGAAAAATTCTCCATCCGTTTCGGGGATATTCTGCTCGATTACTCCAAAAATCGGATAAACGAGGAAACGCATAAATTATTAGTAGATCTGGCTACGGAAAGCGGCCTTAAGGAAGCCATCGAAGCAATGTTTTCTGGCGAGAAGATAAATGAGACAGAAGACCGGGCTGTTTTACATGCTGCGCTACGAAATCCTAACAGATCCGGCTTTATACTCGAAGAGAAAGACATTCTTGCAGATATCCATCGCGTGCTTGACAAAATGGAAATGTTCTCGGCCAAAGTAATCAGCGGTGAGTGGAAAGGGTATAGTGGTAAGCCTATTCAACATATTGTAAACATCGGTATAGGTGGCTCTGATTTAGGTCCGGTAATGGTTACCGAAGCTTTGAAGCCCTATAGCAACCACCTGAAACTTCATTTTGTTTCTAATGTAGATGGCTCCCATATAGCTGAAACTCTTAAGAAAACCGATCCGGAAACTACACTTTTCATGATCGCTTCCAAGACTTTCACCACGCAGGAAACGATGGCAAACGCCTATTCCGCACGTGATTGGTTCCTGAATAATGGCGGAACAAAAGAATTTGTGGCTAAACACTTCATTGCCATCTCTACAAATGAAGCAGGGGTGTCAGAATTCGGTATTGATACTGCGAATATGTTTGAGTTCTGGGACTGGGTAGGCGGACGTTACTCCCTGTGGAGTGCTATCGGATTGAGTATTGCCTGCGGAATAGGATTCGATAATTTTAAATTACTACTTGCTGGTGCGCATGAAAGCGACAAACACTTCAGGAACACCGACTTCAAAGACAACATCCCTGTAATCCTTGCCCTTCTTGGTATCTGGTACACCAATTTTTTCGAATCACAAAGCCAGGCGATTCTTCCGTATGATCAGTATATGCATCGCTTCGCTGCCTACTTTCAACAGGGAGATATGGAAAGTAACGGTAAATCAACTGACCGCGATGGGGATGCTATTGATTATCAAACCGGACCTGTAATCTGGGGAGAACCGGGGACTAACGGACAGCATGCATTCTATCAATTGATTCATCAGGGGACCAAGCTAATCCCATGCGACTTTATAGCCCCTGCCCAAAGCCACAACCCGATGGGAAATCACCATCAACTATTGCTATCTAACTTCTTCGCTCAAACAGAAGCACTGATGAATGGCAAGAACAGACAGGAAGTAGAAGCAGAACTCAAAAATGCTGGTAAGAAAGCAAGAGAAATTGTCGAATTAGCCCCTTTTAAGGTATTTGATGGCGATAAACCGACTAATTCCATACTGGTTAAGAAAATTACACCCTTTACTTTAGGTTCGTTGATCGCGATTTACGAACACAAAATATTCGTTCAGGGAATAATCTGGAATATTTTCAGCTTTGATCAATGGGGAGTGGAACTTGGGAAGCAGTTAGCTGGGCAGATTTTGCCGGAGTTGAAGAATGATGATAAAGTGACTGGGCATGATTCTTCTACTAATGGCTTGATTAATCAGTATAAGGAATGGAGGAAAGAAAGCTGAAAGTGGAAAACTGAAAACTGAAGTAAACTAATCGTGGGTAGGTACCCTAAACTCCCCTCCCCCACAACAAAGATTTGTCATTTCCGCGAAAGCGGGAACCTCTGGTAGTACCATATTGAAAAGAGAAGTTACTTCAATCTAATACTCTCCCCAACTTCATGCCCCGCACCCGATTTGAAATCCAATCCCAAAAGTTCCGAAATGGTTTGAGCTAATTGTTTATGGTAAATGGTGGTGGGAGTTTTTATTAGGCCCTTGGCGGGGATATCTGGCCCCATAACAGCGAACCAAACTTGCTCGGCTCCGGCAATCTTCTCACCATGTGATTTCCAAGTATCTAAAGGCACTTCACCCCTTCCGTGATCCGTGGTAATGATCAAAGTTGTTTGATCTTTGTAAAAGGGATCTGACTGCAGGTACTTCCAGAGATCAGCTAATATAGCATCTGTCTTTCTGGCTTGCTGTAAATACATTTTGTAATTCCCCTGGTGCGCAAGATCATCGGTTTCATCAAAACCCAGATATAAAACCCGTGGCTTTTTATCGATCATATATTGCTTGCCAAATTGGTAAGTCAAAACATCCAGCCTCATCTCTTCCGCAACAAAACCAGGCGATAAGTGCTGCATTTCATTTAAAAGTTTAAGACGATCACTCATTCCGGGGATATTAAGGTCCATCAATCCGGAGTTGACGATTATACCTGATCGTTTATCGTACAGAATGGATGGGAAAACTTCCCAGGAAGTAAATGCAATGACTTTTCCCTCAAAACCTTTCTGTTTGTTGATGTACTCGAGAACGTTAGTATTTGGATTTGGAACCTGATCATTTGAATTCACTCGCGGATCAGGAAAACCGGTGAAAAGCTCATTATACCCAGGATAAGAAAACCGGTAAGGATTAGCAACCTCTGCTTTATTACCAATGTCCCGGTTCCCATAAATCTGGCCCTTTTGCGCTACTGTGGACCAAAAGAAAGGCATCAGCAGTTCTCGACGTGCTAAAGGGGATTCCCTGACGAATCTCGAAGTAATTTCCTTTTTATCAGGGTTATATGCTTCAATATTAACGAGTGCCGAATCTGCACCTCTAAAAACCTCCTGCCATCTTAAGCCGTCAAGAGTTACAATTACTAAGTTCTTCGTTCTAATCTGAGCAAATGCGTATGAGCTGCAGAACAATATAGACACTAGTAATACTGCTCTTTTCATTATAGCGCAGGTTGAGGACTCAACTTAATCTGAAATAACTTATCCCATTTCTTCCCCGTTACAAAAAGCCTTTTACCAGCCGCATCCCAGGCAATACCGTTTAGCACCAGATCAGGATCGCGGGAAAGGTCAGGATAAAGATTTGACAAATCGACTTCTGCAGTAACCTGGCCATTTGCAGAATTGATGATTACAATCCGGTCGGATTCATAAATATTGGCATAGATCATCCCGTCAATGTATTCCAATTCATTCAAAGAACCCACTGGTCCATTATTATCATAAACCTCGATATAACCTTCTTCCATATAAGTATCCTTATTCAGAATGTGAAGAACGTTTGTGCCGTCAGAATTATAGATTTTGCTGCCGTCATTACACAAACCCCAGCCTTGCCGGCTATAGGGTGTTGGATATTCGCGTATTAGTTTTAGGCTTTTCAGGTCGAACTCCATATTCACATTTTCAGTGTAGGTAAGCATCAGGATTTTATTGCCGATAATGGTAATACCTTCGGCAAACACATTTTCGACTGGCGTAAGCTGCAATACTTTTCCGGAAATTTCCGTCTTTCTTACAGATGATTCCCCTACAAGTCCATCGCTCTCATAGAAAAAGCCATTGTGAAATTCCAAGCCTTGGGTATAAGATTCAGTATCGTGCTTGAATTGTTGAACAACGGTATATTGTAATTTCTCCGGAACTAATGATGATTTCAAAACAATACTTGTGCTGATCTCTTCCGGCTCTGCTCCCTTCCTATATATTTTCGCTGTGATAGCTTTCGTTCCTAAAGCTAATTTACCAGTCTCCACGCTAACGGGCTTTTCATCAACAGAATTTGATAAACGTTCACCATCTGCATAATAAACAACCGAATCAACTTTGTCATTAAGCCTGACCTGCAGACTCATGGTATCACCCACATTGATCGCCTTGCCTGCTTCCGGACTGATGAAAGTGGATGTCTCCTCCTTAGTACTTATCTCTCCTGTGCATTGAGATAATAACAAAACGGTGATAATTGAAAGGGAGCTCAGTTGAAATCGCATGATATAAATTTATGTGCAGATGTTATAAGCCAGGCCAGAACGCATCTTCGATATGGTTAACGGTATAACTATCAAATTTATCAAAGAGTATCGAAATAATATCAAACCTTATCTCATCATTATGTTCAAGCTTATAAATATACTCTTCGGCGGCGAATTCCATAAGACCTTGTTTAGCATAAGTCACGAAGTCTTCCGGCTCGCCATAACTATTTCCTGTACGGGTTTTAACTTCAGCAAATATCAGGGTTGAATCTTTAAAGGCAATCAGATCTACTTCAGCCCTGTGACACCGCCAATTGGTTTCCAATATTTTATAGCCTTTATCTTCAAGGAATTTCTTTGCGATTACTTCGCCCTTAGTGCCGGTATCGTTGTGAGAAGCCATCACTTCACAATTACAGAACCCAGAAATAAAGAGATGCCCTTTTCAACCTCTTTCACCTGCAGGTATTTCTTCATTAATATAGCTTGGTTGTCGGCGTCATCTTCGGCCTGTATCTCGTCCCTGATTTTCTTCAGGATCCTGTCGACTTTGCGTTTCTTTAAATGAAATATACCGCCCAGTATAGTGGACCGAAGATTCTCACTTTCATTCTTCACGTATATTTTTCTCCTGGCGTACCAGTTTTCACTGAGAACATAAGGTGATGATACCATGGTTATCGCAAGGTCGGCGATCTCATGATCAGTGTGTTTAATAAAATCCTGCTCTGAAGGAAGTTCACCCTCTTCCAATTGTTTCTTGTATTCATCTATTACCCGGATGCATAAGGGATGTTCGAAAGTTACATCAGCTAGGTTACCGATTACGTATGGAGCGATGTAGGTATCGGTTATCCCATCCCAATGAACTAATTCATGTCCATAATTTAGAAGCAGGCGAACAATTTCTTTTTCCTGGGCTTCATCTGTACCTGAAGCACCCCCTGGGATTTCTGCAAAATCCGGTTCTGGTGCAGCTTCGGGGCTGGGCTGGGGCTGCGACTGGTATGAACCTTTATTTTTTGCTGCCCGGATCTTATTTAACTCAGAGATCAGTACACGCTCTTCTATCTGCAGAAGCGAACTGCATTCCCTAACAAAGACTGAGGCCTTAATACCATCCGGGATCTTGGCGATGCTTTCTACTACTTCCCGGATAATTCCTGCCCGCTTTATGGGGTCTTTTCCGGCATCCTTTAAAAGAATGCTGGTCTTAAATAATATGAAGTCCTTTTTACTCTGTTCGATGTGCGTTTTAAATGCAGCACTTCCAAATTTCTGTACGTAAGAGTCCGGGTCATCCCCATCAGGGAAAAGTACCACCTTTACATTCAAACCCTCTTCCAGGATCATATCGAGCCCCCTTAGGGAAGCTTTAATACCTGCCTCATCCCCATCGTAAAGAATGGTGATATTCTCAGTAAAGCGCTTGATAAGACGGATCTGCTCAACAGTTAGCGAGGTACCCGAAGAAGCAACTACGTTTTCAATTCCGGCCTGGTGGACAGATAATACATCGGCATAACCTTCTACCAGATAGCAATTGTCCAGATCCCGAATTGCCTTTTTGGCGAAGGATAAGCCATAAAGCACATTCGACTTATGATAGATATCACTTTCCGGGGAATTAACATACTTGGGGACTGCCTTGTCTGTTTTTAAAGTCCGCCCCCCGAAACCAATTACCCTGCCTGTAAAACTATGTATGGGAAACATCACACGCCCCCGGAAACGGTCGTATAATTTGTCATTGTCTTTACGGATGGTCAGGCCAGTTTCTTCCAGGAACTGTATATTATACCCTTCGGAAACCGCTGTAGTTGTCAGGGCATCCCAAACATCCGGTGAATAACCGAGTTCAAACTTCTTAATAATATCATCCCGGAAACCGCGCTCTTTAAAATAGCTGAGGCCTATGCTTTTACCCTCCTCGGTTTCGAACATCTGCTGCTGGAAGAACTTAGAAGCAAAAGCAGAGACAATAAACAAGCTTTCGCGCCTGTCGTTAATCGCCTGTTCTTCCGGAGTATTTTCAACCTCAGCGATTTCAATATTATACTTATTTGCGAGGTATCTTAAAGCTTCAGGATAGTTAGCCTTTTCATGATCCATGATAAAACGGACAGAATCTCCGCCTTTCCCGCATCCAAAGCATTTATAAATCCCCTTACCTACGGAAACATGGAAGGAAGGGGTTTTTTCATTATGGAAAGGGCATAAGCCGATCAAGCTGGTCCCTCTTCGTTTTAAGGACACAAAATCTCCAACCACATCTTCAATGCGGGAAGTTTCTATGATCTTATCAACGGTTTCTTTAGGAATCAAAACTTTTCAGATGGGAGATAAAATTAAGGAAAATTTCGTGTTCAATTAGGGAACGGGGAAATTTCTTAGCGAAGGGCAGAAAGATCTCCCATAAAAAAAGCGGCATTATTTCTAATGCCGCTACAATTAATCAACCCTACCCTTAGGTTAAATGTTGTGATAAAGGTTAACAGATTACTAAGGGAATATTTATTTACAGCTGAACTCTACCAGAACAAAAATCACATAAACTGGGTCAGGCGACAATACCCAATACTAGGTAATTTTCAGGTGTCTTTGCGATTGCAACGAAGCAATCTCGATGTCCCGTTACAGGAGATTGCTTCGTCGTGCCTCCTACCATTGACGTTTTTTATTAAACGTCATTTATATTGATTTTTATGAGATAAATTAACACTCGCAAGGACAAGCTGCCAAAGAGAATGCTTCGTTGTACGTCCTCGCAAGGACAAGAATCAAATCCGAATAAGCGAAGTTCTTATCCCAAAAACTACCAAACCCGTTCTGGTTTTGATATTTAATTTACTAAAAAGGGATTCACGGTAATTATCAACCGTGCGGGGGCTGACATTCATTCTCTCCGCAATCTCTTTGTAAGTTAATTCTGTGCTGCAATATTGCAGGAATTCCATCTCTCTATCACTTAGTTTTACATCGGTAGAACTGCCTTTAGAATCATTACGCAGCGACATCAGCATTCTGCCGGAAACATTCTCGTTGATGAACAATCCTTTTTCTTTCGTGACTTTGATGGCTTCGAGGAGATCGGAGGCATTGGATTCTTTCAGTAAATAACCGCAGGCACCGGCCTTAAGCATATTGATGATCGACTTTTCATCGTCAAACATACTTAGGGCAAGGACACTAATTTGAGGATAAAGCGTTGTAACCCATTTCGTTGCTTCGTATCCGTCCATGTACGGCATCGTAATATCCATCAGGATGATATCCGGCAGCTTATCTGGAGACAGTTTCTGCTGAAGATCCTTCCCGCTGGACGCCTGGAACAACACCTCAATTTCTTCAAACTCGGAAAGCAGGTTGGCCACACCCGAACGGAACAGGGTATGGTCGTCAACGATCACTATGGAAATTTTCTCTAACATGGATCAGGGATAAGGGACTTTAACGGCTATAGTAGTGCCTGCATCAGGAGCAGAAATGATATCAAGTTCACCCTGAATTGCCTGGGTTCTTATCTGTAAATTTGACAGGCCCATACCCGAGTTCGACACTTCATCTGGCTGAAATCCCACACCATTGTCTGTAATTGAAAGCAGAATTTTGCCTTCAGCCTGGCCCAGGCTAATATTGATTTCGGTTGCGCCGGAGTGCTTTATGATGTTATTAATCACTTCCTGCAGCAGACGGAAAATAATGAGAGTCTTTTCTGCCGAGAGCTCGTATTCCTCTTTAATCAAATTGTAAAAGTTTACTTCGTAGGTACCTGGCTTCTTTAGCCAATCTACCTCATGATTAATAGCGTCTACCAAACCGTTTTCAATAATCCTTTCCCCGTGAAGCAAGTTTGCGAGCTGCCTTAATTCTTTGATGGAGCGCCGGACCAGCTGCTGTGAATCATCGAGTTTTTTTGCTGTCTTATTGTCTGACACCGTGATCGAGCCTAAGGTAAGGCTCGTCAGGCTTAATAACTGTCCGATATTATCGTGCAGATCGGCAGCTATAGTTTTCATGGTTTGTTCCTGCACCTCTAACTGTGTCTTGAGTAAATCTGCCTCGTACACTTGCTGCAAGGTTTGTTTCTCCGTAATGTGGTCTTTTTTTCTGCGGTTATACGAATTGATGTATAGGAGCAAAAAAGCAGGCGCCAGAAGAAAAACCAGTGTACTTAACGCGACGATGGTTGCAATATCCTGGTTCGATGTCTGCATATAAATGAATAAGACCAAAAACTATAAAGAAGTAAAATAAGCACATGGTTGATATATGACCTAATAGTTTTATTAGGGGTAATTTCAATAGTTAAAACATTATAAATAAAATTCATAACCGTTCCTCCAAAATAGAAGAATAAAATACCTGCAATGATCCAAAATGGAGGATATTTTTTTATAGGAATATAACTTTCCTGCTTAACAAAACCGTAATAAAAGAATAAACATAATACGACTGTATTTATAGAGAATACCTTAAATGTGGTGTTGTAAAAACCTTCAGTCTGAAGATAAGCAGTTTCGACGAAATACATTACACCGACGACTGCCAATGATACTCCTACAATTAATTGTGATTTCCTGAAAAATAATTCGATGTTTCTAGCCAGAATAAAATGAATGAAGGCAATTTCAATAATTAGATAAATATTGTAAAGCCAGCCATTAGGCTGATGCAGGTACCTCCCTATATATCTTCCATAAAGTTCCGTGATAACAGTTAAAAGAAGAAATGGGATAAACATCTTCCAAAATGCTTTTTTATCACTTTGCAGGTAAAACAAAGCAATAAAAAAGCAAATTAGCTCAATCGCTATATTGAAACTGAGGAACTTATTCATTGACCTTATTCACCACACTCTTCCGGGCAAAGTTCGCCTTTGTTCAAAGGGTCAAAAATTTTATCTGGAACTACTACTTTATAATGATCTCTTTCAACCCCTCCCTCTGTCTTGGTAGCTATAAGTACTACGGTGTTTCGGTGAGCATAATTACGTTTGATATTGGGATTGCCGCGATGCGGATGATCCTCTTTGTCTAAATATGTTGCAAAATATATTCGTACCCCAGTACAATTCTCATCCTTTGCCTCTTTGATCCAATCTTCTAGGTCGTTAAAAGTAAACCAAACCCCATGGGAGAGATATTCTGCTCCCTGAAATTCTTTCCCTTTATAATGTTTCCGATATTTTTCAATCATTTTCCAGGCTTTATCCTTGGAAATGTTGTTGAATGTTGCAAGAGCTTTTTCTGTCATGTCGATAAGTTTTAGGTTTACACTAATATCCGCAAAAACTTAATTACTTTCCAACCGTAAATTCCTCTGTTTTAATACCGTAAAAACACCCTATTCTTTCGGGCGGATTGGCCCTGACGCATGATGCTATTCTAAAAGAGATTTGTTAAACCAAAATCACCGATCATGCACAATCTAACATTTGAAAGACCAACAGTTACAGACACGATGTTAAGCGATCGCGAAAGCGAAATACTTCAGCTTATGTCGAGTGGTTATAGCAGTCGCGAAATTGCTGAACAGCTATTTATCAGTGAGTTTACCGTGCAGACGCACAGAAAGAATATGCTTAGAAAGATGGGGTTCCGGAATTTCTACCCTATGCTTTGCTGGGCTATTAAAGAGGGGGTGGTGATATTGTAGTTCTCACTTAAAGGCCATCTGAGGTTCCAGCTTACGCTGGAATGACAGAATATGTTGTTGAGAAATGAGGAGATTCCAGCCTCCGCTGGAATCTGAGCGCAATATACTAAGCTTCTATTTCCCTAATTTGTACCCTTTATGAAGGATCAGAAAGCTAGCCCGCTCTTCTCTCTTGAGCGGAATATCCCAATTACCCTGATAACTGATCTTGGTGGGGAGCAGAGTTTGATCTTCACCAAAATAGCCTAGCTCGATATTCATCTGTACATCGAAATCGAAAGCCAGGTTATCATATTTCATATCCACAGAGCGGCCCAGGATTTGGAAGTTCCGCATATCAAATGTAGTTACCAATTCCTTAATCATGATGCCGTCTTTAGTCCAGTTGGACAAGTCGGGCTTCATTTTCACTTTAAAAATATAGACTGGTATGGAATCGAGATAGGTACCCCTGAAAAAAGTATAATCATAATACTGGCGCATATTCGGGGTGAAGATCGAAGTCTTATTACTGATAAAAGGGATACCTTTTACCGGGCGGCCCGGGCTGAAGATCAGAGTCTTTAATTTATTCTTATAGGATTCGTTGCTTTCCTTCGTACCGCCAAGATCTTCGGATGGTGTAAAATCAGAGTTATAGGCGTTCATGAATATATAGTCAAACATCTCCACGGTATAAAGCGAATACTTTCCGTTCTTTTTATAGACCTTTCCTTTATCCCGTTTTTCAAGGAACTCCATTTTATACGGCCCATTGTTATTGTGGAATATCTTGCGATAAATACTTCCTTCAACCTGGTTTTTCTTATCGTAGGTAAATATGCTATTCTCTGCAGTAAAAGAATATTTCTTCATGTTACTGAAGGCCTTATAGAAACTGGTATCATTCATCACTTCGTTAATGAATGATTCAACAGTTAAGCGTGTCGACTGAACCGTAATAGCGGAATCAATATTTATGGTCCAGACGGTATCCGGGTTAAATCGGGGAATGTCTTGAGTAAAGCCCCAGGTGCTGGTAAATATTAGAGTAACAATAAGAATTAACTTCTTCATAATTTTAGCATGCGGAAAGCCCGCAATTTTTAATTACCCAGTTGTTTAAGGGCTATATAGGTCATCAGGCCTGTGCTCAATTTTAGTGAATCTTCATCCACATCAAAGGTTGGCGTATGAACTGATGATGTTATTCCCCGCGCCTCATTGGCAGTACCGAGCCGATAAAAACAAGCATCAGCAGCCTGAGAGTAGTAAGCAAAATCCTCAGCAGCCATCCAGATATCCAGATCCAGAACGTTTTCCTTCCCTAAATATTCTTCTGCATAAGCGCGGGTATTCTCGGTTAGCTTTTCTTCGTTAATTAAAAAAGGATAGCCCCTCATGATATTGAAGTCGCAGCTGCCGCCCATAGCCTCCGCTATACCTTCCGCCATTTTCTTCATCTTCTCATGAGCCTTGCTTCGCCATTCCTCATCCATTGTCCTGAATGTTCCTTCAAGTTTTACCTCGTTGGGGATGACGTTTGTTGCTCCATTTGCTATAACTTTTCCAAAGGAAAGTACAGACGGTATTTTAGGATCAGCCACGCGGCTAACAATAGATTGAAGTGCCACTATAATATGCGCTGTTATGAGTACCGGATCGATATTCTGCTGAGGCTGCGCACCGTGTCCGCCTTTTCCATGAACAGTGACATAAATCTCATCGGTAGATGCCATGTATTTACCTGCCCTGAAGCCAACTTTACCCGTTTCTATGAGTGGCATTACGTGCTGCCCGATTACCGCTTGTGGTTTCGGGTTTTCCAAAACACCTTCTTTAATCATCAGGTTAGCTCCGCCCGGCAAGCGTTCTTCGGCAGGTTGAAATATTAACTTAACAGTACCCGCAAACTCATCTTTTAGTTCTGTGAGGATTTTAGCCGTACCAAGAAGTGAAGAAGTGTGCACATCATGTCCGCAGGCATGCATCACACCATCCTTTGTTGAACGATAGGGAACATCATTTGCTTCCAGAATAGGCAAGGCATCCATATCAGCTCTTAGGGCTACAACCGCATCGGACGGTTTCGCTCCTTTTATCAGTGCGACAATACCTGTATCGGCCATCTTCTGATAGCTGATACCCAGTTCATCGAGTTTAGACTTCACAAAAGCGGAAGTCTCGTACTCCTCAAATGATAATTCCGGATTGGCGTGTAAATGCCGGCGGTTAGCTATAACTTCAGAATGAATGTCCTGAGCAAGGCGGCTGATTTTATCTTTAAGCATTATCGTGGATTAATTCTTTCGGCAAATATAAAGAGTGAAGAATACTGCTTCCTGAGCTCATTCAGAAACTTCTGTGCCTCCAGTCTGGTGCGGAAATCGCCAACACGAACCCTGTAATTGGGCTGTGTGTAGCTAACATAGCTCCTCACGGATGGGTATACCG
>NZ_JBASJU010000371.1:0-2482 GCF_049655485.1 Daejeonella sp. | reverse complement strand
CATTTATAGTTGGATAAGTTCCAATACCTTTTTCAAAATCATCGTCACCAATTTTCTCTCCAACCAGTTGAACAGTCAAAAATCGTGAACCAAAATTATACTTTAGAAATGCTTCGTCTGTTTTGTTTGGAGTGTTGCTTACGGAAGAGACAATTCCATAAATTGTAATATTGCCGATTGGAATTTTAACGAAAGTTCCGATTTGTCCTATTTTGTAAAGTCTTCCGTTGATGATAGGTGCCGCCGATGGAATATCGTTAGATACTTCGACTTCAACAGTTCCCGAATCAACACGAATGATATGTCCTAAATATGTTATTTCGGTTTTCATTTTACGATTGTATCTATTGCTTCCTTTTTCCCTGAATTAGAAATAAGGAAATTTACAAGTTCATTAAAGTCGCCAAGTTTAAATTTACCGTCTGTTTCATCCCAATAAGAATCAGCCTTTTCATTAGGTTTTAGGTCAGTTGAAATGTATTCCCATTCTCCAAGGTTTCCGTTTATTATTGCTTTTTTAGGGCCGAAAACATTAAGATTCATATAAGACGAAGTTTGTTTGTGCAAACTTTCTACTTCTGAATCTTGGAAGAAAAAAACTAAGGCTGTTAGGCGATTATTTTGTCTTAAACAGTTGAATATAATTTCGTTTCTGTGTTGGTCAGAAAAAGAGTAACCTGTGAATACAAATAATAACTCACCACTTAAGAGATAATTTTTAAGCCGGTCGAAATAAGCAATGAATGGTTGTTTTTTTGATGAATCATATTTCTCTTTCGATGGATAAATTACTAACTCATTTTCCTCCTTTTTGATGTTTTCAATTTTACCAATTCGGATAATTTTTTGCGACTTTGTTTTCGGGTCTAATTTCCAAAACCAACTTAATGAACCGTGGATTTTCCAAAGTCTAATCCAGTTTTGAGTTAAGTCTTTTTTATTTACAAACTGGTCAATGCTTTCTTGCCAAAAGAAAGGCTCGTAAGAGCCAACAAAACCATCAAAGTAGGGTATTTGGCTTGCTTCTAATGATTTTTCAATTATTAGGTCATAATTAGTAGTAAAGACTTCTTTAGAGAAATCACGATTTAAAAGGCTAAGCCAAGCAAAAAACTTTTTCGTTTTTTCAATGTCAGCTTGGGCTTCTTTTTCTGCTATGATGTCGTAAATGATTGTGCATATTTCTTTGTCAAGCAACTTTGCTGATTCTCCCGTTACTCCCTCATATTTTTTATTGTCTTTTTCGCCTGTAATCTCTCTTATTCTACGAATATGATTTAATATATCTTCAATATTTATCTTACGGTCTGTAATTGCGGTTTCTAAATCGGCTTTCACAATTTTAAAATTCCCAAGAAAGTCACCAGTCAATTTTGCTTCAATGCCTGTTGTGAGTTGCTCAACATTTGGAATTTTCAATGCACAAGATGTTCCCGCACCAAAAAAGAAACCAACATTTTTCGAGTATGATAAATGTGTCTTTAATTCTCTAACTTCTCTTATTACGTTTATTTTTTCCATTGATGTTTCTCTGTCTTGTGAATATGATTATTGTTGTCCTTGTGCGGTAGGGCAAAAATAAAGGTGTTGCAACTGTGTGTGGGCTTGCGGGCAGTGTTGCACCTCTTTTATTTTTGTTGAAGCGTTGGCTTGACTTTTCATTTTTGTCTGTCTTTTTAATGGTTGCACTGTCGTCCTTAGAATGACCGCTAACTTGTAAATATGCCAGACAAAATCAGACAAAGCCTACCTTAGATTAACTTTACATTAGTGCAGAACTCCCCTACTTCTCATACGGAAAATTCCTCGACACCTTCCTCATCATCCTTTCCACCAAATCATCCGTAGAAGTGCCAAGCCCATCATCCATAGCCTTGAAAAAGCGCCAAAGCAATTCGCCATCAGGACCGTTATTTAGCGTTAGAAAGGTGCTGGCAGATCCCGTCTTACCGCCGAAACCTCCAAGTAAAACTGCACTGGCAAGTGCTACACCATCAGATTTGGTTTGCTCTTGTTCAAAACGTCCACCAAGGACGGCGTCGACGCCAAGAACTTTAGCAACCTCATCTTTGGTAAACTGGTCCATCTTTTCAAACATGCCGGCCTTTTTCAATAGAATATTCGTTTTTTCGACGTCCTGAAATGTAACGGAATAATCTTTCGCCTTGCGCAACAGGAAGGTGTACATACTTGACTGGATGGATGTTGCCATCTTTACTTCCTGCTGATTGTTCGCGTCGGCACTAAAGTTTTTGGGTTGTTTCCGGTAAGTAAGACTCACAGAAAATGGAAGTATAGCCACTAACTTATGGGTTGTAACTTCGCTTTTGAGCTTCGGGCTTTCAAATATCTGTTTTGCTGATTCACCCCATTGGGCACGAAGAGTTAATGTATTTAAAAGGATGATAGAAGCAAGTACTAAGAATTTTAATTTCATAATTTTAATTTGTGTAGGTGTAAATAATGAGGTTAGTTAATGTTC
>NZ_JBASJU010000370.1:0-2628 GCF_049655485.1 Daejeonella sp. | reverse complement strand
CGGGTATCTTGCGGGTGCGCTCAGCTATTTCCTGTTAAGACGAAGATTCGTCAAGTTGAAAACCACAATGAAGGCAATACGCGATGGGCTTAAGGGAAATATGAGCCCAGAATAAATCCCAACAGATCTGTAATATCAAACGGCCTGGGGGCCAGGGTGTTTTTTTACAGGAAGTCGTAGCATAGGTTGCTTCGCTCCGCTCGCAATGACAGGCCGTTATTTTGTCATTGCGAGCGCAGCGAAGCAATCTCTCCCCATTCCTAATTTGAGTTAATAACAAATAAAAGCTTAAAAAAATTTAGATTTGGCCTTAATTCGATTTCAAGATCAAATCCCAGCTTCTTTGTAAGTATGCTCCTCATATTCCCCTTAATTTACATCTTATCATTTCTTTATGCTGTAAAGGAGATATTAAGCGGTAATTCACGGGGTCTTATCGTCTACCTGATATTCGGACTTTCCCTTTATACCACGGCACTTGCCCTGGTATTCAATTTTGGATATCGAAATTTCCTGCCCGTTCTGCAATCGTTTAAAGAACTCCTTGTTATTATCGTGTTTCTAAGCTGCTTGTGGAATCTGAAACGGAAACTTCACTTTCACTTTGTGGATTATGCCATAGCGGCATTTTTTTTCTATACCCTTCTTTATGCGATACTTCCAATTGGCGAACAGGGGATAATAAACAGGTTTATCGCTTTTAAAACAACCTCTTTCTTCTGCCTGGTTTACGCCACCGCCCGATTGATGGATCCAAAGACCATCTACATAAGCAAGTATTTTCACTACATACTCTTGCTCGCAATCTTTACCGCGGTGGTATTAATGTATGAAGTCAGGCGCGATCAGCACCTGCAATCTTTAATTGGCCTGGCGGATTATAACTACTATATATTTAATCTGGAGCCATCAGGTAATTATGGCTTAAGCTGGACTTTCGAATCCATGGGCGGTTTTAAACGTTTTGCCAGCATTTTCGCAAGTCCGCTGGAGCATGCGGGTGCCACGCTGATCGCCCTTTGCGTCATAGCCGGTGTATATACCCGCGATGATTATAAGTTCAAGCCCGATTTGATGGGCTGGATTGCTCTGGGTGCAACGGCACTATCGATTATCTTCGCGATTTCACGGTCGGCTTTTATCAGTTATGGCATTATCATATATTGTTATGCCATCATCACACATAAAAAATGGCTCTTGCAGCTGATCCATTTCACTATCGCGTCTGTCATAATCTACTTCATTTATTATCTCACCCAGGAAGACAGATACGATGAATTGATGCAGGATGTAATTATAGACACCTTAAACTTTACTCACCCATCAAGCGTAGGCCACGTATTGGAATGGGTCCAGGGTATCATGTCCATATATACAAATCCTTTAGGGATTGGAATGGGATCATCTGGCCGTATCGGGGGCTCACTTGGCGAGAATGTAGGGGGAGAAAACCAGTATATTATCATTGGGGTTCAAGCCGGAATAATTGCCCTGCTGCTTTATCTGAGTATTTATGTCTCACTAATTAGGAATGCCAGAAAATGGTACAGGAAACTGACGAAAAAAGAGCGGCAGCTTGCCCTTTCCATACTGCTTATTAAAATAGGGTTTATCATCCCATCCCTAACTTCAGAGACAGAATCGTCAGTGTATATCTCCTACCTTACCTGGTTTCTAACAGGGATATTTATTAGCATCATCTCAGAAAAACGATTAAATAATGACGAAGCCCTTAGTAGTAGGAGTTGACATACGTGATCTGAGGATAGCTAAAACGGGTACGGGTACTTACCTGAAAGAGCTTTGCCGTGAATTTAAAAAACTGGAAAGCCCTGAAGTAAAATTCCTTTTTTTCGATACAGGAATAGGGGTATACACGGGAGAAACCAAAGTATTGAAAATACTTGAGCATGTGCGGTTACAGGTCTGGAAGCAAATCCAATTGCCATTCAAGGCGTGGTTTAATGGATGCGGAGTATTATTCTGTACCGATAACATCGTTCCCTACACCCAGTTAGGTTATAAGACCATTCCAGTAATCCACGATGCCTTTTTCTTCGAAAACCCGGATCATTACAACAGGATCTGGTTATGGTTTTATAAAAACCTGGCCATACCAGCAGCCCGGAAGTCGGCATTTGTCATCACTCCAACAAAATATGCTACGGAACGAATTCATCACTATACAGGGATCAGCATGGATAAACTGATAACCGTTTGTGAAGGGCCGAAATCCTTCGAAACTGCGGAGGTGATCAGCTCAGAAGGATCAAAAGTTTTAAATGAATTTGATTTTGAGGATGGAGCTTATATCTTGCATGTCGGGATAATGGATAAGCGAAAGAACATTCCAGCCCTGATTTATGCCTTTAAAAAACTAAAAGACGACGGCTATTCCGGAAAACTGGTACTCGTAGGTAAAGCGGATTCGGTAAAGCTAAATAGCGATGCGCAGGCGATCGGAAAAGCGATAAGCGAAAATAAGCTTGCAAATGAGATAGTATTAACCGGATATTTGCCGGACGAGGATTTGTCGACAGTATATAAGAGTGCAATGATGTATGTCTTCCCATCGACCAACGAAGGCTTTGGGATACCGATATTAGAAGCGTTCAGGCATCGGCTTCC
>NZ_JBASJU010000369.1:0-32672 GCF_049655485.1 Daejeonella sp. | reverse complement strand
CTTTTCTGTTTTCTGCATTGAACATCACTAATCAATGCGACTTAAACTATAAAACGAGTAAGAACCAGCGCCTGCAGGTTGAGTTGGCGCTAATAAAGCTCTGTCATCTGCCCTCCATACTCAATCTCTCAAGTGTTCAAATAACAAACCCTGAACCTGGGGAAGTAAAAAAAAAACCTAATCCATCAGTAATTGCCCCTGTTACCGCAGAAGAAAGTGGAGTCCTGACCACCTCAGCAATTAAACCCGAGCCTGAGGCTGTAATAAAAAATACATCTGCAGATTCAGTTTCGCAGGAAAAAATCAACGCTGAACCGCAAGAAGCCCTCAATTCTGCTCCGGAAGAAAGCAAGAAAATTAAGATCAGCATACCCAAACCTTCGCTAAGCGGTACAGCTTCGCTTATTCCTAATCTGAATGATATTGAAGCCAATTATTCTAAAAAAGAAGAAGAAAAACCAGAATATCTAAGTGGAGATAGCAGAGATGATTTTAATTCAGACACCCTGCTTAAATACTGGAACCAGTATGCAGAAAAGATAAAGAAGGACGGAAAGATCAATATTTTCACGATTATGACATCTAACCCCCCTACACTTCTTGGGAATTTTGTCATTGAACTAATTATTGAAAACAAAGTTCAGGAAGAGCTTTTAATCAATGAGAAAGTAGACCTGCTTAACTTCCTCAGGACTGAACTCCGGAACTTCGGCATAGAACTCACCACCCGACAAATTGAAGCTACAGGAAAGAAACGCCTCTATACATCAACCGAAAAATACAACCATATGGTTGAGAAAAACCCTAAGCTGGAAGAATTTAGGAGGAGGTTTAATCTGGATATAGACTACTGAAGTCGGAGGTCAGAAGTCGGAAGTCTGAGCATTCTCATAAAGGAATTACACGTAACTTAAACGGCTATTCTCAGACCTCAGACCTCAGACCTCAGACCTCAGACCTTCCGGTCATTCTTCGGATACCCCTCCTCATCCAAATCATCCCTGTCATCCTCCGGAGTTCTTGACAACTCTTCATCTATTGGAAGCAATTCCACAATCTTGCCATTGTCGATGTGCATTGCTAATGTGTCAAGTTCCGTTTCCAGGCTAAGATCTTTATCGTATTCATGCACCGCGGTGGGATTAGCTTCATCAAAATCTGAATCGGCATCACCACCATTATCTACTGCCGTATCGTACGGGTCGGGATGAATGTACTCTGGATCCTCACTCTCCACATCCAGTTCATAACTATTCTTTTCTTCATCGAATGCCAGATCATCGATATTAACTTCCATATTCAACTGATCCTTTAGAGCCTGATCCCTGTCCGTCTTATCAGGTAATAGCTCTTCTCCCGGCTTTTGTTTGCGTTCCATATTAATTGCTTTTATCGTACTAATAAAACATTAGCCTATCAAATTAGTTTTGAATATGAGCACATTCTTATCATTAAAAATACGTAAAGGGACTTTACGGGTGTACCCAAAATTCCTATCTTTGTCGAAATTCCAAAAACCTCATTATTAAGTATATGTCAGTACAAAAAATTAAAGTTGCAAATCCGGTAGTCGAATTAGACGGTGATGAAATGACCAGGATCATCTGGAAGTTCATAAAAGATAAATTAATCACTCCATATCTTGATCTGGATATTAAATATTTTGATCTCGGAATGGAATACCGCGATGAAACGAACGATCAGGTTACTATAGATGCAGCAAATGCCATAAAACAATATGGGGTTGGTATAAAATGCGCTACCATTACTCCTGACGAACAACGCGTTGAAGAGTTTGGGCTTAAACAAATGTGGAAATCGCCGAATGGCACGATCCGTAACATACTTGACGGAACTGTTTTTCGCGAACCAATTGTGATGAAAAATGTTCCACGCCTGGTGCCAAACTGGACAGCGCCAATCTGTATCGGTCGTCATGCATTTGGCGATCAGTATCGTGCAACGGATTTCTTAACTAAAGGAAAGGGGAAATTAACAGTTTCTTTCACTCCTGAAGATGGAGGTGAAACTCAATCTTTCGAAGTTTATAACTTTAAAGGCGACGGTGTTGCTTTGGCCATGTATAATACCGACGAAAGTATCTTCGGATTTGCCCGTGCTTGTTTTAACCAGGCTTTATCTAAAGGATGGCCATTATATCTTTCAACAAAAAACACAATCCTGAAAAAATACGATGGACGTTTCAAGGATATCTTTGAAGAGGTTTATCAAAGTGAATTCAAATCAAAATTCGATACGGCCGGAATCACTTATGAGCATCGTTTAATTGATGACATGGTGGCATCAGCATTAAAATGGAATGGTAATTTCGTCTGGGCTTGTAAGAATTATGATGGTGACGTTCAATCTGATACAGTTGCTCAAGGTTTTGGATCACTTGGATTAATGACATCTGTACTTATCACACCTGACGGCAGTACAATGGAAGCTGAAGCTGCTCATGGTACCGTTACCCGTCACTACCGTGATCACCAGGCGGGAAAACCAACTTCAACTAATCCAATTGCGTCGATTTTCGCATGGACCCGTGGACTTGAGTTCCGTGGTAAATTAGATAACAATCAACCACTTATTGATTTCTGCCAGGCTCTTGAAGAAGTTTGTATCGAAACTGTGGAAAGCGGTAAAATGACCAAAGATCTTGCTGTTTGTATCCATGGCAACAAGGTTAATCATGGTGAACACTATTTGTATACTGAGGAGTTTTTAGCGGCGATTGACGAGAATTTGCAATCGAGACTTAAGTAAGTTGTACGTTTTAGTTTATACGTTTCTAAACGCTGTAAAAGGCGGGTTGGATAATATAAAAAGGCTGTTTCGAAAGAGGCAGCCTTTTTTATGTTGTACTTTATACGTTATACCTACTATAAGCTTAAAACATCCCCAACTTGATCCGTTATAAGCCCTAGTCCCAACTGTTTTAGAGATGGACACGTATAACGTAAAACGTATAACGTACTACTTCCTCACAAACTCCAAATCCTGAAAATCATAACTAAAATCCGTTAACGGCGAGATCGGATTCATCTTGATCCCGGAAGGATTGCCTTCGTAATCAAGAGAAAACATTATAAATGCATCGGCATCGAGGCTTCGGTCGGTCCATTTGGCGAGGAAAGTATTGCCTTTATAAAAGAACATTTCACCGGAAATTCTGGGCGAGCGTTTCGAAGCGAAGAACAGCCTATTATTCTTTTTGCTTATCGTAACATCCCCAAACCATACATCCCGGTATGTACCGGTAAACTGATCAAGATTAGCTGGCGGCGTTGCGGCTGCTGAAACCTTCCAGGCCTCAGTGGTAACTTTGTCGGCACTTCCAAGATTCGACTGCATACGTTCGGCATTTTCCTTTACACGGTCCTTGCCTTTAATACCTAGATAGCTGTCCTTTATCTGATTGGTTATAGATGTGAAAGCGGCTCCTATCTGCTGGTTTGTTAACACGATGATTCCCAGGTTAAGTTCCGGAATCAAGGTTACCTGGGTAACCATACCCGCGACAAAACCGGTGTGACTAGCTTGCTTGTACCCCATTACATCGCTAAGGTTCCATCCGAGGCCATAAGAATTAAATTGCGTGTTGTAGGGTCCTGGAGAACTAACCGGAATAATAGTTTGCGGAGCCCACATTTCTTCATGTACCGCTTCAGAAAACAACTGCTTTCCATTGCCATATTTGCCATGGTCCAACTGCATGATCACCCATTTACTCATATCATTGATACTGGAATTGATTCCGCCAGCCGAGTTTCCAAACTCGAATCGGTCACGGGCAATTACTTTCACCTTCCCATCCACCACGGCATGAGCTCCAATAACGTTTGATTTGTTTTTTAGCCTGTTAAATGAAGAGGCGCTGTTCGTCATACCAAGCGGCTGCATTATCCTTTCCTCCACAAACACCTCCCACGGTTTACCGGAGGCTCTGGCCACTACTTCCCCCGCTACCATATATAATAAGTTATCATAGTCATATTTCGTTCTGAACCCCGACACCGGTTTCAGGTACCGGAGATTATGAATAATATCCTTCATCGTAAAGTCATTCTGGCCAGGCCAGAACATCAGGTCGCCCGCCCCCAGGCCTAAGCCGCTACGATGAGTTAATAAATCTCGTATCGTAAATTCCTCCGTAACATAGGAATTATACATCCTGAATTCAGGAATGAAATCGATGACCCGATCGTCCCATTTCAGTTTTCCTTCATCAATTAAGATGCCCAGGGTTGCCGCAGTGAATGCTTTGCTGTTGGAAGCAATTCCAAAAAGGGTATTTTCATCAATTTTCTCCGGAGAGCCTAAGGTTCGGACACCATACCCTTTTGAGTGGATCACCTTTCCATCTTTTACAATGGCAACCGCAATTCCAGGTACATCAAACGTTTTTAATGTACGTTCCACCAGGGCATCTACTTCGGCAGATGTGATCTGCTGGGCTGAAGCGCCTGCGGCAATCGAAGTAGAAAGAAGAAAGGCTAAAAAGAAGCGAATGTTACGTTTCATCGGGAGTTTTCTTGATAATATTAAAAAAGGCTATAATTAATCGACAAAATATCTGACCCCGAAATTTACAAATTTCTACCCATTCCTTATATTATTGGTAAATTGCTATATGATAAGCTCTCCCAGAATTTGGCTAATCACCGGCGTTTCCGGTGGATTGGGCCGTGCGCTTGCGCTGGAGGCAGCGCAAAGCGGCGATATCGTATTCGGCACACTCAGAAAGCCCGAACAGATAGATGAATTTAATGACCTCGTACACGGAAAAACATTCGGAATTGAACTGGATATAAACAAGTACGATGATATTGGACCAGTAGTAACTCATATAATTGATCAGTTCGGAAAAATAGATGTACTTGTCAACAATGCTGGCTACGGCTTATTTGGCGCTGTGGAGGAGGTTAGTATGACTGAGGCAAGAGCGCAAATGGAGACAAACTTTTTTGGAGCGCTGGCAATGACCCAGGCTATACTACCGGTGATGCGAAGCCAGAAATCGGGACATATCCTCCAGGTTTCTTCAATCGCCGGAATAAGCTCAAATCCGGGACTTGGCATGTATAATGCCAGTAAATTCGCGCTGGAGGGCCTTTCCGAAGCACTTGCAATGGAAACAAAAGACCTGAATATCAAAGTGACATTAATAGAACCTGGCCCGTTCAGAACTGACTGGGCTGGTTCTTCATCATCAAGGGCTGCAAGAATTATCCCGGAATATGATGCGATAGCGGGTGAAAAGATTAGATTAATCAACGGTTACAGTGGCCAGCAACCAGGTGATCCTGTAAAAGCCGCCAAAGCGATAATCACTATAGTAAACTCTGACGAGCCTCCCTTACGCCTTGCACTTGGTAAAATTGCAGTCGAAGTAATAAGGAATAAAATCCGCTCAATGGAAAAAGAATTGGATCAGTGGGAGGAATTGGGTGCCAATACTGGATTTGAAGAGTAGTTGGAGGTCCGAAGTCGGAAGTCGGAAGTCTGACGCAAAACGCCTAAAGGAAACCTTTGTAAATGAACGGCTATTCCTCAGACCTCAGATAACCCCTCAAACCTCTCCCAAAACCCATCCTGAGGTAACGGAGCAAATATACTTACGGGTTCCTGCTTAACAGGGTGCATGAATTCAAGTCTGCGGGCATGCAGGCAGATACTTTTTTTGAGGCTGCCTCTCGGATAACCATACTTATTATCACCAACAATAGGACAATTTAGAGTAGAAAGCTGCACCCGGATCTGGTGAGGCCGGCCAGTTATTGGATCAACTTCGATGAGGTAATATCCCCCGAGTTCTCCAATAAGTTTATAATTGAGCTCAGCACGCTGGCTTCCGGGGACTTCCTTTTCGTGGGCTTTTGTGACGTTCTTTTGCGGATTTTTCACCAGCCAGTGTACCAGGTTCCCTTCTTCAACTGCGGGTCTGTTCCTGACAACTGCCCAATAAGTCTTATGCATATCCCGGCTTTTGAACATCTTATTTATCCGGTCGAGGGCTTTACTTGTTTTAGCGAATAATATCACGCCGCTAACCGGACGATCCAGGCGATGAACGACTCCTAGAAATGCACCATTGGGCTTATTGTACTTCTTAGCAATATAGCGTTTAACTTTTTCATCGAGTGATTCGTCCCCGGTGTCATCCACCTGTACAATATCCCCCGCCCGCTTATTCACTGCGATCAGATGATTATCCTCAAATAGAATATCCTGATCAGTGACATCAGCAACCTGGGCCGGAAACTTGGACTTCTTATAATCAGGATTATTCATATAAAATCCGGATTAATATTGTTCCGACTCATTAGGAAATGATCCGGATTTCACGTCGCTTACGTAACTGCTTACCGCACCGTTAATTTGGTCAAACAGGTCAAGGTACTGCCTTAAGAACCTTGGCTTAAAACCCTTATTTAAACCAAGCATATCATGCACAACTAAAACCTGACCGTCGCAATGCGGCCCCGCCCCGATGCCTATCGTCGGTATTTTCACACTTCGTGTAACTTCCTCAGCAAGCTTTGCAGGAATTTTTTCAAGCACAACCGAAAAACAACCCGCTTCCTGAAGTGCTATAATATCCGTTTTTAACTTCTGTGCTTCTGCCTCTTCCCGGGCTCTTACTGTATATGTTCCAAACTTGTAGATTGATTGCGGGGTAAGGCCTAAATGTCCCATCACCGGAATACCGGCTGTGATAATCCTATCGATAGATTCGCGCACCTCAACTCCGCCTTCTAACTTAACCGCATGTGCACCCGATTCCTTCATGATACGGATGGCCGAATTCAAGGCTTCTTTTGAATTACCCTGGTATGATCCGAAAGGAAGATCGACAACTACCAGCGCTCTTTTTACCGCCCTTACTACAGATGCAGCATGGTAAATCATTTGATCAAGTGTGATTGGCAATGTAGTTTCATGTCCTGCCATAACATTGGATGCTGAATCGCCAACCAGGATAACATCGACGCCGCCTTCATCTACAATTGTAGCCATTGAGAAATCGTAAGAGGTAAGCATAGCGATCTTTTCGCCTTTATGCTTCATCCCAAGAATCGTGTTGGTGGTAATACGTTTGACTTCTTTATTGACTGACATGGAGCGGGGTTTAGTAAATCCTGATCAAAGTTATCAATTAGAAAATTAGAAAATTAGGAAATGAGCAAAATGCTGACACACTACCCATGATCGAGTCTATCCTAATTTACTCATTCTCAAATTTCCTAATTCTCAAATTCGCTCATTTCCTAATTTACTCATTCTCAAATTTGCTCATTCTCAAATTAATCCCTACTTTTGTCCTTTGTGATAAAAGAAGTAATAAACTTCCTTCCTTACTGCCAGAATTCATTCGAACTGGCCTTTTATTTCCCCGATTTTCACAATTCTTCAAATAAAATCAATGAATAATTACATCAAATTACCTGCGGTATTACTCCTGGAAGACGGAACCGTTTACCATGGAAAGGCAGCCGGAAAAATTGGTACCACTACAGGTGAGATATGTTTTAACACGGGCATGACCGGCTATCAGGAGATCTTTACAGATCCTTCGTATTTCAGACAGATCATGGTTACTACCAATGCACATATTGGGAATTATGGAATCCATGATGAAGAAGTAGAATCCGGGGACATAAAGATCGCAGGCCTTGTATGCAAAAATTTCAATATCGCATACAGCCGCAAAATGGCGGAGACCACCATTCAGGATTATTTCCAGGATGAAAATATTGTTGGAATATCCGACGTAGATACCCGCTCACTGGTGCGTCATATCCGTGATAAAGGTGCGATGAACGCAATTATATCGTCTGAGATACTTGATATAGAACAATTAAAAGCAAAACTTGCTGGGGTACCTTCTATGGACGGGCTTGAACTTTCTTCTCAAGTTTCGACTAAAGAAGCTTATGAATATGGCGATCCGAATGCGGAATACAAAGTTGCAGTACTTGACCTTGGCGTTAAAAAGAATATTTTAAGAAGCTTTGACAACAGGGGCGTTTTTGCAAAAGTGTTCCCGGCGAAAACCAGCTTTGCTGAGATGGAGACCTTTAAGCCTGATGGATATTTTATTTCGAATGGCCCGGGCGATCCTGCAGCGATGCCTTATGCCATTGATACCGTAAAGGAAATCCTCGCTTCCGAAAAACCTTTGTTCGGCATCTGTCTGGGACACCAGCTTCTTGCTCTTGCAAATGGGATCGGCACAATGAAGATGTTTAACGGCCATCGCGGTTTGAATCACCCGGTAAAAAATGTGATCCTTAACCACTGCGAGGTTACTTCTCAAAACCATGGTTTTGGAGTAATCCAGGAGGATGTCCGTAAGTCCGATAAAGTTGAGATCACGCATGTAAATCTTAATGATCAATCGATTGAGGGAATTCGGGTGAAAGGGAAAAAAGCTTTTTCGGTACAGTATCACCCCGAGTCGTCTCCGGGCCCGCACGATTCACGTTATCTTTTCGATCAGTTCGTCAGCATGCTGAAGAAATGAGCCAGATAATTCTTCTCTTCCTATTGAAAAACAGTAAATTTGAAATAACACAATTATAGGTGTAATATCTACACTAAGTCTAATATCTTACAACATTAAAAAACGAACATGAGTTTAATTATCGACGTACACGCAAGACAAATTCTGGATTCCCGTGGCAATCCAACTATAGAAGTTGATGTAATAACAGAAAACGGAATTATAGGCCGTGCAGCAGTACCGTCAGGTGCTTCTACGGGTGCCCATGAAGCAGTTGAGCTTAGGGATGGAGATAAGTCGGTGTACTTAGGTAAAGGTGTTTTAAAAGCAGTTGCTAATGTAAACGAAAAGATCGCTCCTGAATTAAACGGAGTAGATGTTTTCGAGCAAAATAGCATCGACAGCTTATTGATAAAATTAGACGGCACGGAAAATAAAGGCAATCTTGGTGCGAATGCCATTTTAGGCGTTTCGCTTGCTGTCGCTAAAGCAGCTGCACAAGAAAGTCGCCAGCCTCTTTACAGATATATTGGTGGTGTAAATGCAAACACCCTGCCTATACCAATGATGAATATTATCAACGGAGGTTCTCACTCGGATGCACCGATCGCATTCCAGGAATTTATGATCATGCCGGTAGGCGCTTCCTCTTTCTCCGAAGCATTACGCTGGGGAACAGAGGTATTTCATACTTTGAAAAAGATCCTTCACGACAGAGGCTTATCAACAGCAGTTGGTGACGAAGGTGGTTTTGCACCTAAATTCGACAGCACTGAGGACGGAATTGAAACCATACTAAAAGCTATAGACAAAGCAGGTTACAAAGCGGGAAAAGATATCTATTTAGCTTTTGACTGTGCTGCTTCCGAATTCTTCAAAGACGGCAAATACGATTATACCAAATTTGAGGGTGAAAAAGGCGCTGTTCGCACTAGCGCGGAGCAGGTGAAATACCTTGCACAACTAGTTGAAAAATATCCGATCATTTCTATTGAAGACGGAATGGACGAGAACGATTGGGATGGCTGGAAATTACTGAGCGATACCCTGGGCACGAAAGTTCAGCTTGTCGGCGATGATTTATTCGTTACTAATGTTAAGCATCTTCAACGCGGAATTGAAAGTGATACGGCAAATTCTATTCTGGTGAAAGTTAACCAGATCGGAACTTTAACCGAAACCATCAATGCGGTTTCTTTGGCACAAAACAACGGCTATACCACCGTTATGAGTCACCGCTCAGGTGAAACTGAGGATTATACCATCGCTGACCTCGCGGTTGCTTTAAACTGCGGACAAATTAAAACAGGATCTGCTTCCCGTTCAGACAGGATAGCAAAATATAATCAACTCCTGCGTATTGAAGAAGAACTTGGAGTCAATGCCCGTTTTATTGGGAAGGATTTTAAGTTTTTGAAGAAGTGATGTCGGAGGTCGGAAGTCTGAAGTCTGAAGCAAATCGTTTAAAGGAATTATTCGTAATTTGAACGGCTATACTCAGACCTCAGACCTCAGACCTCAGACATTGTTAACAAGTTAGTAATTACCCAAACTAAACCTCATCCATTATAAGTTCCATACCTTATATTTACTTCATGACAAGGGCTATTAACATACTTAAAAATAAATACCTGATTTCGGGGATAGTATTCCTGACCTGGATGTTATTTTTTGACCGCAATGACCTGATGTCTCAGTATGATTATGGCCAGCAGCTAAACAAACTTGAAGCAGAGAAGGAATTCTATATTACGGAAACTGAAAAAACTGTTAAAGATCTTACTGAACTAACCACAGACCGTGCAAAACTTGAAAAATTTGCAAGGGAAAAGTACCTCATGAAAAAGGAAAACGAAGATGTTTTCGTGATCATAAAGGAAGAACCTAAAAAGGAAAAAAGTTCTTTTTTCTAGAATTCATATACCCTGAATTTACCGGAATTAATTTGAATTAGATTCAACCATCGCACAAGGGCAATAACCCTTGTGCAATGGTTTCAATTTAATGCTTACGTGCAGCTACAGCACGGCGAGATTACTTCCTGAACCGCTTTTACGGTTTTCCCGAATGCATATCCAATCCAGTACCCTATGGTTTCACCACCATTGATGCTCCGCATATCCACTTGTGAAATCTCTTCACAACCAAAAACGCTATCTAACTTTTTCATAATTAAACTGTTATTTTAATCACCTACTCTTTTCAGGCTTTTCGGTTTCTGCCTTCTGCTGTACAGCATCTATCGCGATGATCGAAATAACCTTCATTCACTATAATAAAATTGGAATGCGTAAAGAAATGAGGAAGTGGGTGCTAAAACTGAGTCTGCGGCAAGGAATAAACCAGAGTTATGTGCATAGCATATCCTCCAGAATAATCCTTCAATTCATGGTCATCTAAAAGCCTGAATACTACCGTGATATTCATTAGATAGGGTTGAGAATAGTAATACGATCTCAGCTCCCGTGAGTATTCAATGGGTGCTTCTTTTAATTTAAGTTCTTCGATAAACTTGTATAACATGGATGGAGAAAGATCCAGTCGTTTAGCAAGCTCCTGAGGGGTGCCTGTCCGCCGGTGTTTGATCATTTCATGCAAGCGGTTAATGCGCTGCATGTGTTCAAGCAGTTTCATTTCCGAATAAACTTATCTCCATCCCGGCCATTTGCTTTAAAGCCTAAAAGTATCAACCCCCGAAGAATTTAGGAATTATTGTAAAAGAACCTTAGTTAACGGTCGGAAATAAAAAACTAGCGGTTTTCGTTTAAACTATTCGACCTGGTCAAGTCGATTTAGAAGATCATCCAGGCCATCATCAATCTTCAAAACCTTCTTTCTAACCGCCTCATAAAAGGTATCTATCCCTTCGCTATTATCAAAGTAACCACCTTGCTCGAGCATACCTATTTTTTCATTATGATGATTGAAAAGCTCAAACGAAACGGTGCCGACACTTTTGCCGATATAGATCTTATAATCGCTGACTGAGGTATAGAACGTGCTGCCATCTGCCTCTTCCCTCCACAGGACTCTATCTTCTTTGGTTAGCTCCTTGACCTTCTTAAAAACTAAATGTACTTTTTTATCTTCCATAAGGCGGTTTATTTGTAAATCAAACCTCGCCGTTTCTTTTTCTTGAAAACCATTCAATTGTGAGAAGGGCGAGGATTATGAAGAAAACTAACTTAAGATTGATTGGTTCCTCGTATTTACGGTCTTCATAGGAAACCGTTTTTACATTTTCGTTTGTTTTGATGAGCTTAACAAGATCCATAATCTGCGCAGGGAAAACTAGTTTACCTCCGCTTTGCTGGGCCAGCGCATAAAGCAGTTGATGATTTGCCCTTGTCTGCCTTAATTCTGCTTCCTGCTGGGTAATGACGAACTGGCCAACTGCTGTATATTTATCTTTTCCAAGTTCTGTGCGGGCATTATAGCTATACTCCCCTGCTGGCAAAACCCCCGCATCCAGGCTGTAAGCATTGGTAGTCCGGGAAAAAACAAATGAATAGCTTTTGCCGGACTTATTAGTGAGTGAAATATTGACATCGGGAGTATTGATCAGTTCAAATGCGCTATTGTAAAGCTCTGCATTGACTAAAATATGTTCATTTTCATCGAACGCATTTTTGGAGGTATAAACCCTGAATTTGCGTTTGTCTTCGCGGGTGGAAAGGTACTGCACAGTTTTCCCAACCAGTTCATCAATTGCTTCATGATTTCCACTTTCCTGAAAATCTTCAAGCCGCCACCGCCAGATACCTTCCCCGGCAAGCACAGCAATCTTTCGCTGCCCGTCCTCGCCAAAAACGAGCATCGGCATCTTGGTCACCACCTTACCAATTTGCTGGCTCATCATCACATTAGAAGGACCTTTTAAACCATAATTGCCAAAGGGACTGATAAGCGGTCCAAAGTTCCTGATCCGTTGTTTATTGGCATCACTTAAAGTGAAACCATAGAAATCCGGCTCAAAACTAGCAATTGCCTCCTGGGTATTACCTGTAGAGGTAATGCTTAGAATTGATTGTGCTGCAGAAAATGCTGCGACGTTACTTTGTGCTCCCAGGATAAACAAGAGGGGCTTGTCAGCAGCCAGTTTTAATATATCCTGCCCGTTTTTGCTTAACGATGGCAGTTGGTGCAGGATCACTAGACCCGCGTCTTTAATGTCAGCCGCATCAACCGCATCTGCCAGAGATACCTTAACCGAATAATTTTTATTTATCTCAACTGACTGCTTAATTGCAGTAAGATCAGGATGCGGAGAATTGGCGACAATAAGCACCTTTTGTCGGCCGTCAATCACCTCGACAAAAATAGTTTGGCTATTATTTTTCACCGATAACTCATTTGAGATGGGTGACAGCCGGATATTGAACTGCTGAATTCCCTTATTTCTAGCCAGAAGAGTAATTGGAACCATCAGACGAAACTCATTCGAATTGATAGAAACCGGCCGTGAATAAATTAAACCGGACTTGTCACTTATTGAAAGCATTGAAGTACTTCCCTGTGCCTGGTAGGCCTCTACAGTAACTTCAACCTGGAACTGGTTGTCGAGATACGTGATGTTATTGAAGTTAACATTGGAAATAAGCAGGTCCCTTTTCGGGATGGTATCGCCCAGCGCTACAGTATATATCGATGATTTCAGATTCCGCGCCTCATATTCCGGATTAGGCCCGCGATTGTAGATTCCATCGCTTCCGATGATCAGGGCTCCAATGTTACGGTTCGAAAACTGGTCCTGAATTAACTTGAAGACGGATGAAATGTCAGTAACTGGTGAGTTAAACCTTAGGTCCAGACCGTTCTTAACATCAGATCCGAAGCTAAAAGAACGTACATCATAGTCGCTGGAAAGCTCCTTTTCGAGCCTCTTCAAATTATCGGTATAAGATTTTTGGTTGAAGTCTTTTGATTTCGAAACAAGGATCGAAGCTGAATTATCCTGCGCGATGATGATCAGCGGTTTTTCAATGGTAGTCTCTATATCACGAATAAGGGGCGCGAATAAGAGGAAGGAAAGAATGGTGATCGCTAAAGCCCTTAAAGCGAATAATGCATTTCGAACGGCCTTTCCAAGATGTGCGGAAGCGCCGTATAATACAAACGCATACGCAATACCTAATGCCAGACAGCCAAACAGCCAGAAAAAAGAAGAGGACGTAAACTGAAGCTGAAATAATAAGGGCATAATTATAAAAATATGCCTTTTTTTTAAAGCTTGAAACTTTAAATAAAGACTATCTAATCTATCTCAAAATTGGCATTAACCACTGCAACAATTTCCTTACGGATTGAACTTACGTCGTTGATGCCATAATCTGAAGTAAGGTTGGAGTTTTCGGGTATGATTTGCAGGACGCCCATTCTGGCACTTTTCAGGGTTCCTAATTCCCTTCCTGTAGCCTCTGCTATACGTTCGCCGCGGGTCATGGCATCCCTGGCTGCCTGAGCTTGAATCTCAATTTTAATGTCGCTGAGTTTGGTATAATAATATTCAGGTGGATTAACCTGGAAATTCACCCCTTGCTGTATAAGCGAACTAATTTCAAGGGAAATCTCTTTGATCAATTTAACATCAGACGATGATATATCAATCATCTGTGAGGCACTGTAAGATCTTATACCCATATTCTGTCCCTGGGCATTGAAGTTGAAATTCGGATAGGAGTTTATAGTCTGGTAATTTACTTTGTCGTCATCAAAACCTTTTCTTTTGAGATATGCCAGCAGTACAGGCTTTTGAAGCTGTAGGTCGCGATAAGCGTCACTGGCAGTTGCAGCTTCAACAATAATGGTACCCCGCAGAATACCAAGGTCTGAAACAATGACTTTCTTAGCAGATCCCGTAACAGTAATAGTCTGGTTCTCACTTTTGATTTTCCTCCAGGCACCGGAGAAAATCAATGTCGAGATGATCAGCGATAAGCCAAGTATAACCGCAGGGGTTACAAGATATCTTTTATAAGCTTTATTGTTGTTATCGGTCATTACAGAACCATTTACAAATCAATATACGTTAATATCAGGAGTATATTATAACATTCCTCCGTCCACAGGAATTACCTGTCCGGTAATATAGGATGCCATATCTGATCCGAGAAATACGCAGAGATTTGCAACATCCTCTGTCTCACCCGCACGTTTCAAAGGGATAGCCTGAGCCCATCCTTCTACAACTTTCGGATCAAGCACCTCAGTCATCTCAGTACGGATGAAGCCGGGAGCAACCACGTTGGAACGTATATTTCGTGAACCTAATTCTTTTGCTACTGATTTGGAAAATCCAATAATTCCAGCCTTAGAGGCCGCATAATTAGCCTGACCTGCATTTCCCTGAACACCCACGACTGAACTCATATTAATGAAAACTCCTTTACGGTTTTTCATCATGACTTTAGAAGCAGCCTTGGTGATATTAAAAACTGATTTAAGGTTAATATTTAATACATCATCCCAGTTCTCTTCCGTCATCCGCATTAGCAGACCATCTTTAGTGATCCCTGCATTATTTACTACTACATCAAGGGTTCCAAAATCAGTTACGATATCATTAATCAGCTTTTCAGAATCCGCAAACTTAGAGGCGTCAGAACGATAGCCTTTAACTTTGGTCCCGAAGCTTTGGAGTTCTTTTTCAAGAGCTTCGCCTTGCTCAACTGATGACAAATAAGTGAATGCCACATCAGCGCCATGTTCTGCAAATTTTTCTGCGATTTTACGCCCAATTCCTTTAGATGCGCCTGTTATAAGAGCGACTTTTCCTTCGAGTAGTTTCATAGTATAGTTTCGAACTGTGAAATTAGGGTTTTTTCGAAAAAAACGGGCAATTTAAGAAGAAGGATTATGATATACGGCCAAAACCTCCCATCCCTAAAACCTATATCATAACGCTTTCCAAACGCACATTAAACGGACATTGTACGCACATCGTTCGCTTTTTGACGTTGTTGTCCCGACCAGATAGACATTAAACACCTTATTGCCAGCGCTTTGGTGTTGCAAAAGTCCCAGAAATCAGGTACCTTGTATAGTAGTATTAATCCTAAAACATAAAAACTATGGGACGTTTGAACAATGGGCCAAACGGCGGTTTCAGCGGTAAGGCAGGATCGTATATCGGTTACAATTGGAAAGGCGGCAGCTATATTCGCGGATTACCGCGGATTACAAAAGACCGGCAGCCGACACCGGGCCAGGAAGCTGCAAGAGCAAAATTTGCTTATTTAAATGGGTGGCTTAAAAAAATAAAGGCTCTTGTGGCGATTACTTTTCGCAGTTACTCACCAAAAATGACAGGCCTGATGGCATCTTATTCATGTAACGCAAAGAACGTACTTGGTGAATTCCATGACTTCCAGCTCAATTTCCCAGCATTTATGATAAGTCACGGGGATCTGTCGGGCGCTGACAACCCAAGCGTAAAATGTAAAGGGGGCTACACCCTCACTTACAATTGGGAGTGGCTATCTGGCCACCAGAAGGCGTCGTCGATAGATAACTGTCTGCTATTAGCAATTATTCCAGAGACGGGAAGTTTTTACGTGAGTTTTGAGGGTACAAGAATCAAGGGCACTGCAAAACTCCCAATTCGCAAAGCAGAACTCGGAAAAGTGGCTGAAGTATATCTGGCTTTTGTGTCTTTTGACAGGTTGAAATGCTCGAAGAGTCAGTATTTGGGGCAGGTGGTGGTCGGGGGTCTGATGCCGGAAGTCGGAAGTCGGAAGTCGGAGGTCTGAGGTCTGAAGTCTGAGTGGATTTCCGACTTTGGATTTCCGACAAGGATTTACCGCAAAGTGCGCAGAGTTTTCCGCAGAGGACGAGTCAAGGGAAATAGTTGTCTCCCGTCATGCCTCTGCGTCCTTTGCGCGAACTTTGCGAACTTTGCGGTTCAATTTCAGAATGTTTGTTCAGGTTAGGTTTCAAACTTTCCGTACTTTCGATTAAAGGACTACAAGTAAACCATGGAAAAAGTTGAACAGTTTTATGACCAGATAAGCAGCAAGTATTCGGAGCTGATTGCAAAATGTGTTCCCCGGTACTCCGAGCTGATGTACAATATGTTTCATTACATCCCGGAAGATTTTCAACCTAAAAGGATACTGGATCTGGGTTGTGGAACCGGGAATCTTACGGATGAGATGATCAAAAGATTTCCGGAAGCTGAGATTGATGCGCTTGACATTTCTGAAGATATCCTCAAAGAAAGCAAGCAACGCTTTTCAAATAAGCCTAATATCAGATACATCCAGGCTGATTTTAAAAGCATGCATCTACCTCCAGGATCTTATGACCTGATCATGTCGAGCATTGCTATTCATCATATTGAGGATCCGGATAAAATTAAACTTTATTCTGAGGTACATCAGGCTTTGAAGGCCGGAGGGATATTCATTTTTGCTGACCAGACACGGGGAATCAGTGATGAAATCTATAAAACAAATATCGCAGCCTGGAAAGAAGAGGCATTTAAATTAGGTTCCACGCAGGAGAACTGGGACATGTGGATGGAGCATCAGGACGCCCATGATTTCCATACCCCGATAAAATGGCACTTTGATCAATTGCAGCATGCGGGCTTTACTGAAACTGACATTCTCTGGAAATATTTACTCTGGGCGGTAATTTGGGCCAGAAAACAAAATTAATTGACATTTAAGAACAATTTTCATCGCCTGAAGTTTAGCTAGTAAACTGCATATATGACAACAGCGAAAATAATCCGTCACCGGCATAAGTACCATCACTACATGAATGATGATCTCAAGGATGTGAGAGAGGAAACTTTCTTTAAGATCGTTTTTTCAGATCCCAAGGAGTTCGACCTATTTAGACAATGGTGCCTAGATAATGACGGGTTATATGATTATGATAAAGAACAAAGCTGTCAGCGTGGTTCATTACCACAGCTGGAAATTTTCAAGGATGAAATCTGCTGGTGCGATATCATGACCTATTACCTTGTCCATGTTGCGGGGTTCAGCTTTCATTCAGTAATTGAACCATACAAAGGGGAAGTGTACATAAAATAACCCGCTCAGGCGGGAACAAACTTCATCGACAAAGAATTGACACAGTGCCGTGTATTTTTCGGGGTGAACCTTTCGCCTTCGAATACATGCCCTAGATGCGCGTCGCAATTCTTGCAAAGAATTTCCGTCCTGCGCCCGTCCGCATCGGTAAGGCTTTTTACAGCTCCCTCAATTTCATCATCAAAGCTAGGCCACCCGCAGTTCGATTCAAATTTGTCTTCTGATCGGTATAGCGGTGCGTCGCAGCGTTTGCAGATATAGGTTCCAGCCTGCTTATTGTTGAGTAGTTCTCCGGTAAAGGGACGTTCCGTGCCTTTATGTAAGATAACATACTCTTCTTCGGGGCTAAGTTTATTGTACTCCATGAGGACTGATTTAATTATTTCCTTTTCGGCAAGGTGTAGGTCATTTCAATATTCGCTACTCCCTTTCCAAACATACCTATCTTTTTAGCAGCAGCCTGTGATAGGTCGATAATGTAGAACCTGCTGTGCGGGCCCCTGTCATTGACACGAACTTCAACGCTTCTGCCATTGTCGACATTAGTTACAGTAACCATTGTTCCGAATGGTAATTTTAGATGGGCTGCAGTTAGTTTTTTGTTGCTGAATACTTCGCCGTTAGCGGTCCTGCGGCCGTGAAATTTGTTAGCGTAATAAGTAGCTTTCCCTTTTACTGTTATCGGATCTGAAGTGTTTGTAATCTTCCCGCCGGGCTCTCCTGATGCTGTTGCAAAAAGCGTGAAGAGTATAAAAATTAGTGTTTTCATATGCTTCATTCAATTGTTGAACGGGTGCAAAGATGCGAATTTCTGGCTGGATGGCAAAATTCGCAGTTTTGGCGCCTCCAAATGCGTTTCAGTCAGCTTTTCAGGATTGGAAAATAAGTCTTACATTATTCTCAATGATGGTGGTCTTGTTTCTGATAGTGCCCTTTTAACACATCCTCACCGAAATCATTCGAAAGATCGCGCACAACGGTATGCACATGGTTGGAATTATTCTGCGTATTATCATATTCAATCAAAAGACTCTTTCCCTGAATTCTGTAATAATGACCACTCCCCGGCTTCAAGCTTCCGGCCCATGCGAAGTGCAAATCATCTATGCCGCCCGTTTTTATTTTGGCTAAAAATTTTTCAGAAAATTCAGAAGCATAATTCCTGATGTAAACATCAAGCAATTGCATGAATATTTTTTTCTGCACCGCATTTAATTCACCAAATTCAATGCCAGTGGGGTTTAACAACGAAGCCTTGCGACTGTTTCCAGTGATAATTTCAGAGGGCGCCTTTTCTGAAAAATGAGCTATCTTTAATTGGCCTCCGTCCAGGGAATTCAGAAGCAAAAATCCTAGTTCCATTTCCTTCTTAAGTACCTGTGTGCCCTTTTTTTCACCACCAGGCACAATTCCCGGATTGGAACCAAAGAAAGAGGGCGTGGAGGAAATAAGAACTCCCCGAAGGGATGAGAAATTTAGAGATATGTGGTGGCCTTCGAAACGCCATCCCCATTCCTTCGATGAAGAAGGCTCCCCGAAAATGCTTATATGATAATTCAATGGATCACGATATTTGTCGGCAGGAGCCCGCTTCTCCAACACTTTTAAAACGTTCTCCAGTTCAATAATTGCTCTTGCTTTTTGATAACCCTGATCACTTAGAGATGCCCTTAATAGGGAAATTGCCGCATTTTTTTGTTCTACATTGAAATCGCGAAAGGATGGACCTTTTCTTGCTATCGGTACAAAATTCCAATTAAAACGCTCGGCATGCTCAAAGTCAAACTGCGCCTGAGCTCTCAATTCTGTTGACAAAGTATTCAAAAAAGAATTTGCCTTCTTAGCCAGATCCTGGCCGTTTGCCGGAATTACAACAATAATAGCACATATAACTATCAATGCCTTAAATACCGATTTCAATTGATCCATAATCTAATTTAATCAAATAAAAGGAATTCAAGCTTGTTTAAAAATTTAGTAAAAAGGGGTTATATCACGATGGCCTCTGAGTCATACATCCTATGAATCCTATCATCCTATGAATCCTATTCCAGACAAAATCCTATTCCAGACTATCCTAAAAACAAAAAAACCGGCATAGGCCGGTTTATAGATGACATATCAATATGATCTTAATTTAATTTCGCCAATTCTTCCGCCATCGCAGCTCCAATTTCCGCCGGAGATTCAACGACACGAATACCACATTCTCTCATGATCTTCATTTTCGCTGCTGCTGTATCATCATCACCACCAACAATTGCTCCTGCGTGACCCATACGGCGTCCCGGAGGCGCTGTTTGTCCGGCAATAAAGCCTACTACTGGTTTTGTACCATTTTCTTTAATCCAGCGCGCTGCTTCAGCTTCCATGCTTCCGCCGATTTCGCCGATCATCACTATACCTTTAGTTTCGGGATCATTCATCAGCAATTCAACCGCTTCTTTGGTTGGAGTTCCAATGATCGGATCACCGCCAATACCAATAGCTGTTGTAATACCTAGTCCGGCTTTCACAACCTGATCTACTGCTTCATAGGTTAATGTACCTGATTTAGACACAATTCCTACTCCACCTTTTTTGAAGATGAATCCTGGCATAATACCAATCTTAGCTTCATCGGCTGTGATAATGCCAGGGCAATTCGGGCCGATCAAGCGGGAGTCTCTATCTGACAGATATTCTTTAACAAGGATCATATCCTTTGTAGGGATACCTTCAGTTATACAAACAATGACTTTAATTCCAGCTTCTGCAGCTTCCATAATCGCGTCAGCAGCAAAAGCCGGTGGTACAAAGATTATTGAAACATTAGCTCCGGTTTTATCAACTGCATCTTTTACAGTATTAAATACTGGCCTGTCAAGGTGAGTTTGACCACCTTTTCCGGGAGTTACACCTCCTACGACCTGCGTTCCGTATTCAATCATCTGCGAGGCATGATATGTGCCTTCGTTTCCTGTAAAACCCTGAACTATAACTTTTGAATCTTTATTTACCAGTACACTCATTGAATATATTTTTGTATCGCAAAGCTAATAGAATAGGCTAGAATGTCCAAAGGTAATTTGGAAAAGAATTGTAATAAGATTGATTATGAATAGGATTAGCAGGAAGGTAGGATGATAGGATTAAGATTCATAGGATTATAGGATGCATAGGATGCTGGGAGGATATCAGAGATTGCTTCGCTGCGCTCGCAATGACAAATGGATATTGCTGCGCTCTCAATGACACGTTTAACCCTCACTAATTAAATCACCCGTTTTGGGATCAGTCGCTTTTCTGTAAGCTGCCTGATCAAATTCTTTTTCGCTTTTAGCGATCACAACCGCTGCTACGCCGTTTCCAATCAGGTTGGTGATTGCCCGGGCTTCCGACATAAACCGGTCGACGCCCAGCAGGATGGCAATGCTTTCGACGGGTATAACTTTCAAAGCAGTAAGCGTAGAAGCGAGCACTATGAAGCCACTGCCTGTAACACCTGCGGCCCCTTTTGAGGTTACCATCAGTACTCCTATGATGGTTATTTGCTGGCCTAAACTAAGATTTATATTGAACACCTGAGAGAGGAAAATGACCGCCATTGAAAGATATATTGATGTTCCGTCCAGGTTGAAGGAATATCCTGTGGGGATTACCAGTCCAACAACAGGTTTGGAACAGCCGAATTTCTCCATCTTTAACATCATGCTAGGCAAAGCCGACTCAGATGAGGATGTACCAAGCACAATCACGATCTCCTGCCTGATGAATTTGAGGTATTTCCAGAGACTGAATTTGAACAGATAGGCGATAACATTTAAAACCCCGAAAATGAAAACGAACATGGTCATGTACACCGCAATCATCAATTTTCCCAAAGGATAGAGTGTCTCGATGCCGTAGGTTCCAATGGTATAAGCCATCCCTCCGAAGGCCCCAAAGGGTGCCAGCTTCATGATCATTTTCATTATATTAAAGATGACCTGAGAAAGCTTTTCAAAAGTGTGGATGAGTGAAGTTCCTGTAGTGCCCATGCGGCTTAAAGCAAAACCGAACAGCACGGCAAAGAATAGTATCTGTAGGATATCACCCTTTGCAAATGAATCAAAAATATTTTCCGGTACGATATGGGCAAAGAATTCAAGCCAGTTCATGCCTTCTGCACCTTCCTGAAAAGTTTGAACTTTAGAAAGATCGGGATGGGTTTTTGCCACGTCTACCCCTTTTCCAGGCTGGAAAATATTTGCAACAAGCAATCCGATCACAATTGCCAGAGTGGTAATTATCTCAAAATATAAAAGCGCCTTGCCTCCTACCCTGCCAACTTTCTTCATATCGCCCATTTGAGCAATTCCGAGCACAATGGTGAAAAAGATGATCGGCGCAATAAGCATGCTGATCATGTTTATAAAAGTCTGGCTAATAAGCTTTGCGGTCGGAGCAAATCCCGGAAAATTTAAGCCTACCAGAACTCCAATGACGATGGCAACAAGTACCTGAAAGGTGAGATGGGTGATGACGCGTTTCATTGGAAGGCTAATGTAGGAAAATTTGTATTACTCCTTACCGATTCCCTCCGAGTTAAACTGCAGATCATAAAGTCGTTTGTAGTACCCATCCAGTTTTAGAAGCTCCTGGTGAGATCCGGACTCTTTTATTTCGCCATGATCAAGTACAATGATTCGATCGGCGTTTTGTATGGTTGACAGGCGGTGGGCGATTACAATAGAGGTGCGGCCCTGCATAAGCTTCGTTATCGCATTTTGAATCAATTCCTCTGTTTCTGTGTCAACCGAGGCGGTTGCTTCATCCAGGACCAGTATTTTCGGGTTATAGACCATGGCACGAATGAAAGAAATTAACTGAGCTTGCCCTACTGAAAGTGTTGCGCCGCGTTCCATCACATCATAGTCGAAGCCACCGGGCAAACGCTGAATAAAATCTTCAGCCCCCACTTCCCTTGCTGCTTCGATAAGCTCGTCACGGGTAATCGCCTTATTATTCAGGTTGATATTATTTGCGATGGAATCAGAAAATAAAAATACATCCTGCAATACTGTAGCAATGTTAGACCGCAGAAAGCTGAGTTCATATTCCCGAATATCAAGGCCATCAATCTTGACAGACCCTTTGTTTATTTCATAGAAACGGTTGAGGATATTGATCGTCGATGACTTCCCAGCCCCCGTGGCCCCAACCAGAGCCAATGTTTCGCCGGGTTTGACATGAAAAGAAATATCTTTCAACACCCAGTTTTCCTCATTGTATGCAAACCAGACATCCTTAAATTCTATATCTCCCCGGATGTTCTCTAGCTTTAACTTTCCTTTATTCTCCGTTTTCTCGTCCGTGTCGAGCACGCTAAAGATCCTTTCGGCTCCAACCATCCCCATCTGGAGTGTATTAAATTTATCTGCAAGCTCTCTAATTGGGCGGAAAAGCATGTTAATAAACATGATAAACGACACTACCACACCTGGAGTGATCCTATCGGCAAGTATCGACTCCGATCCCCACCACACCAGCAAACCCAGCGACATCGCTGAGATAATTTCTACCACAGGAAAAAATATCGAATAATACCAGTTAGAACGGATATGTGCATCCCGGTGCTTTGCGTTGATCCTCTTAAACTTCCGCATCTCCTGATTCTCACGGGCGAAATATTGTATGATCTTAATCCCTGTGATATGTTCCTGTAAAAAGGTGTTCAGATTTGAAATCTGGGTACGAACTTCCTGAAACGCGGATTTGATTGCCTCTTTAAAGACGTAAGAGGCCACCATGAGAAAGGGCATAGGGATAAGCACCACGAGGGTTAATTCCCAATCGGTGTACAGCATCACAGCAATGATCGCGACAACCTGAAGTATATCGCCGATAATAACTATCAAACCTTCGGAAAAAATGTCAGCAATGGTTTCAAGGTCCGAAACTGTGCGGGTAATGAGTTGTCCGATCGGTGTTCTGTCGAAATATTTTAAGCGGAGGCTGCTTATGTGGTTAAAGACGTTGACCCGGAGATCTTTAATGACTGACTGTCCAAGTATATTGGTAAAAAAGGTGTGAAAGTATTGAAAAAGAGTTTGTACCAGCAGAAGGCCGATCATTAAAAGAGTCATGTTGAGCAAACCCGAACTATCATTTTCGAGGATATATCTATCCAGAGTTAGCTGTATCAGCCAGGGCCGGATAGGTGCTAAAACAGCGATTACGACCGTTAAGATAATTGACCAGATGAAGATTCTACGGTATGGCTTTACATACTGAAAAATCCTTCTCAAAAGACTTATATCTACTGCTTTACCGCTTACTTTTGCCATTTCCCAACAGGTGAATTATTGATTGGATGTGATATATGGGTAATGAACTTCTGTAAGGAATAGCCCGCAGGCAGGAACCGATTCACCTGCATTTGACCTGTCTTTGCTTTCTATAATCATCCGTATTTCTTCAGGCTGTATTTCCTTTTTTCCAACCTTCATCAAGGTCCCTACAATTGCCCTGACCATATTTCTTAAAAAGCGATCTGCCGAAATGTGAAATATCATACCCCCGGGGCTATGAGTCCATTCAGCTTTCGAAATCGTGCAATTATTGGTAAATGTTTGAGTATTGGATTTACTAAAGCAACTAAAGTCGGTATATTCCATTATAATTCCCGCAGCCTGATTCATTAATTCAATATCAGGAATATCCCTGAGCAACCATGATAAATTATGTTTAAATGGATCTTTCTTGAAATGGATATGATATTCGTAAGAGCGATTGATTGCATCGAAACGCGCATGCGCATCGTTTTTCACCGGGAAAATAGCTTTAGCAGAGATATCGTAGGGAAGCAAAGAATTCAGGCTTAGAAGAAATCTGGGGTCTAAAACATTAGTTTCACTTGCAAGATCAAAATGGGCGAAAAGCTGCCGGGCATGAACACCTGTATCTGTCCGGCCACATCCCAGCGTTTCCACATGCTCCCTGCAAATGGTTGATAATGCTTTATTTAAAACTTCCTGAACAGAATTCGCATTTTTCTGGGTCTGCCAGCCGTGGTAAGCGGTGCCGTTGTAGGCGATTTCTATGAAGTATCTTGTTAGAGGATTCAAGTTGCAAATGTAAAAAGAAGTATCAAGTATCAGGTATCAAGTATCAAGATCGTTCCGCCCAGCATCCTATGAATCCTATTCCACACAATTTTTCTTAATCCTATTCATCCTACCATCCTATGAATCCTATTCCCGACAGTTCTCCGCCCAGCATCCTATGAATCCTATCATCCTATGAATCCTATTATATGAATCCTAATCCTATTATTATATTTGTGAAAATTTCCCAATCATATGATACAAAGAATCCAAAGCGTCTGGTTATTTTTTGCCACAGCCTGCATTTTCGGCTTATTTTTATTCCCTTACCTCCAAGTACTGAATCCTGATGGCTCCGCGAGCCTGATCAAAGTAATGGGTGTATATCAAAACGTCGCCGGACAACAAGTTCAGACACAGCCCTTTTTAGGTTTGACCATCGCCTCGGTAATCCTTGCTTTGATCCCTTTTATTACCATATTTCTTTATAAAGACCGAAAGAAACAAGTACTACTTTCTTACCTGTCGATAGCCCTGGTTATTGCATTCAGCTTTTGGCTGATACAAACAGCAAAAGGCGTCCTTGGACCCGTGGAACTCCGCGCTGAGAACTACGGAATAGGAACCCTGCTTCCCTCAATTGCTATTCTGTTCTTAATCCTGGCCATTCGCGGGATGAAGAAAGATGACAAATTGATCAAATCAGCCGATCGACTGAGGTAGCCTCGCCTACCTTAAGTTTTCAGCTTTCAGTTTTCAATTGTCAGTTGCCACCTTTCACCTATCATCTCTCACCTTATTCCAGGCTCTCATCCGCCAAATACAAAATCGACTCATAGTTTTTACCTACCGCATCCGACATGGCAATTTCGCATGTTTTGCCGGAGGAGTAATAACCATCATAATTCTTGACCCTTACATCCCCTGCTTCGGGAGCTGTTGCTGATGCTGTGAGTTCCGGATATAAAAACCCTCTGTCGCCCGCCATTCCACAGCATCCGGCGTTGACCGGAACATGAACATAATCTGTAAAGTGATTTGCAACAGCAATAAATTTCCTCTCCAATCCCATCTTTTGTAATGAACAAACGGGGTGCAGAACAATAGTGCCCTTCTTGTTCGGGACTTTCGCCCCCGGCATGATAAAGTCGTGGAGATAATCTATACTGTCCATAATCGTCAACTGGTCAAAATGCTGCTTATTGATCTCGTCGAGAACCGGACGGCATTTCTGCAGAGTTTGTGAACAGGAGGTTACGTCCAGTACAATTGGTACCCGGCCCTCGTTAGTGATCTCCCAAAGCTTCGATACCGTTTCATTGCAGGTGGAAGCGTATGCCATATTAAACCCTTTGGAAGAAAACAATTGTCCGCAGCAAAGCGCTTTAATTCCTTCCGGGATAATCACATGAATACCCGATTTACGCGATACACTTAAAAAGGTATCAGGAATGCTCTTCTTGTTTTCTGCACCTCCCATAACCCTTGAAATACAGGTGGGGAAATAAACTACCGTATTTCCTTCGGCCGTGAAATCTGCAACCCGTTCGATATATTCTCCTTTTATGCGGCCTGTTGTAAGGAGCTGGTTGCTCCACAGAGGAAAAGGTGGAATAATCTTTTTGATCGTTTTGGTAATCGCAATCATGGCATTTTTACCAATTATCCTATTGATTGCATTACCTGTGGCAAGCGCAAAATTCACAACAGCTGTAACAAGCGCAAAGTTCCTGGATACCCATAAAGCCACCTTGTTAGCAAAATCTGAATGATTTTCCCGGCGAAGACGCTTGATCAGGTCGCCGGTGTTGATATCTACCGGGCAGCTCGTTGCACAAAGGCCGTCGAGGGCGCAGGTATCAATTCCGTCATATTGATATTGTGAAGACAACTCCTTGTGGGTTGCCATATCTCCTTTGTCTTTTAGCAGTGCTAATTCTCTCCGGATTACTATTCTCTGCCTTGGGGTTGTAGTTATATTTCGGCTCGGACATTTATGTTCACAATAGCCGCATTCAATACAACGGTCAACTTCTTCCTCAACGGAAGGAAGAGATTTCAGATCCTGGATATGGGCGTTCTTGTTTTCATTGATGATAACACCGGGATTAAGGAGGTTTCTCGGATCAATAACTGCTTTCAGGGTTTTCATTATATGGTACGCCTCAGTTCCCCACTCCGTTTCGACGAAAGGCGACATATTACGCCCGGTGCCGTGTTCAGCTTTGAGTGTCCCGTCGTATTTTTTCACTACCAGGTCAACTACTTCCTGCAGAAAGCGGTCGTAGCGGTCGATTTCGGAAGCAGTATTGAATGACTGTGTGACTACAAAATGAATGTTCCCATCTTTTGCATGCCCGAAAATAATCGCATTATCATAATGATATTTAGCAAAGAGCACATGCAGATCGAGGATAGCATCTCCAAGCTGCTTGACCGGGAAGGCGATATCCTCCAGGATTACTGTGGTCCCGCTTGCGCGGACAGCACCTACAGCCGGGAACATACCTTTACGAAGTTTCCAGTAGAAAGCCTGATCAACCGTATCCTGAGTGAAAGTGATAGGCTCCAGTAACAGGAATTCTTTCGTATAGGGCGTCAAACTTGCGATCTTCGCATCCAAATCCTCTATAGAGTTGCTTTGATATTCGACCAGTAAAGCGGCGGCAGACTCCGGAAGAGTTTGAAAAATCTCCGGAACCCCCTTAATATTTTCTATAGATCTGAGTGATGCCCGATCCATCAATTCAACGGCCTCAGCACCCGTTTTTGTTAATGGTTCGATCGCCTGGCAGGCTGAATAAATATCCTTAAAATAGATAAAGGCAGTTGATTTGTACGTATAATCTGGAACTGTTTCCAGAATTGCTTCCGCTATAAAACCAAGAGTACCTTCCGCGCCAATCAATAAATGCGACAGGATATCTAATGGATGCGAATAATCTATAAAGGAATTAAGCGAATAACCAACGGTGTTTTTAGTCAGGTATTTCGTGCGTATCCGATCTGAAAGTTCCGGATTTCCGGAGATTTGCTGTTTGATCTGTAAGATTGAAGAATAAATCTCCGGGCACTCCATTTCAAATCGCGGGTAGTCATCAGCAACTTCTGTGGAATAGCTCTTTCCGCAGGGAAGAATAAAACGGATATGTTTAGTCGTATGATAAGAGTTCATACTTACGCCGCAACACATCCCACTTGAATTATTTGAAAGGATACCGCCGATCATCGCTGAATCGATGCTTGATGGATCAGGCCCGATTTTCCTTTTGTGTTTTTTAAGAAAGACGTTCACCATTGTGCCGGTGATGCCGGGCTGCACTCGAACACGGTTTCCAGAGTCTTCAATCAGGATATTGTTCCAATATTGTTTAAGGTCTACCAATATTCCATCAGTAATCGACTGTCCTGATAAACTGGTACCACCCGTACGGAAAGTTACCGGGACATTATTCTCGTGGGAAAACTTGAGGATAGCTATTATTTCGTCCTCATTAACCGGCCTGACGACTGCCTTCGGCCGGAGGTAATAAAATCCGGCGTCAGAGGCATAAGCGACCAGGTCGACCAGGCGAGATTTGATTCTTTCTTTTGGCAGGATGTTCTCCAAAAGCTTTCCAATATCCATAGCTTGTATTTAAGCCCTAAAGGTGTAAGAATTTCTAAAGGTTTACAAGAAATATTAACGGGAGACTGGTGTATCCTGATATCTTTTATTGAAATAACAATTTACTGAAACTCCAGGGTTCCAAAATATTGAGGCAAATGAAAATCAGGCTGTGGATTATCGACAAACGACCACGTGAGGTAGTTGGGGTTAGATGTTTCACTTCCCGTTTTGTAAAAATTCGCTTTCCATTTTACTCCTTTGGCAGGATGGCTAACATTTGAATACTTCTTTAGAAGAGAAAGGGGAACCCTGCACTCAATAGTCCAGGTGACCGGCTCGGTAATTTCCGGATCAACAATGGCAGGGAGTGAATGAGCAATTTGTATTTCCTTCAGTTCGTCGGTAGTTAACTTTTTGAGTTCTGCCCTCGGCTTAGTGACATGAAACATCAAGGGCGTACCACCTGCGTTGATTTCAAGATTGAAATATTTTAATGGGAATTGAGCATCCGGAGAGAAGAAAAATTCAACGCATGAATCAGTTGATACCGGACCGTTGAATTCTGTTATGACGCTTCTCACATAGCGGTCTTTCACCTGAAATATAACATACAGGTTCGCATCATCATACATCATTTTGGATTGAACATCGGGCTGGAACACGGAAGCATCACCCATATTATGCTTAATTTCAACAGGTTGGATTTTTTTCCATTGAGATTTAGCCCATTTTGCATCTATTACAATATCACCTTTCAGTTTTTCAACCGTATAAACTGGAACTTTCTGATTTTGCATTTTCGATTATTAAATCCTCCGCTATTAAGATCCCGACGGTAAAATTACGGGTTGGTTAAAATAAAAGCTGTGGTATAAAATGAACAAATAAAAAAAGCTCAGGTGTCAAATCGCCACCTGAGCCAGTCAATGCAGGGAATTATACCTTAATTCCGGTAGTCCCTCCCACTTTCAAATCGATGTCAACTGGTGCATTAGATCGCCAAGCACCTCCTGTGAAATCAGGGATATCAATGGAGTTTGAGCGATTATTTACTGACCATTCGCTTAGTGGAAACACGGAGCTCCAGGAAGCTGCATCGTATACATCCTGATCCAGGGGCAAACCATTACGCAGGCAATCGACAATGCGCCAATCCATCAGGAAGTCCATTCCTCCATGGCCTCCAACTTTCTTTGCAAGTTCACCAACTTTTTTCACGATAGCAGGACGATATTTTTCTTCTACGGCTTTAAATTCATCCGCTGAGAGCCAGCCACGGTGACTGTTGGAAATGCGGCCTGGCTCCGGATATTTAAGTGCAGTTCCTTCGGTACCACTTATCAGATGAATCCGAGAATACGGTCGTGGGGAGGTTACATCATGCTGTATCATGATAGACCGGCCCTTGCTGGTACGAATGGTGGTGGTATTCATATTACCGTTGAACGTATCATCGGCAAATTGCTTATAAAAATCGTCCTTTGCCGCCAGTTCTTTAGCCTTTGCAGCCATCTGAAAATCATTGCTCTGCATTGAAACAAGATAGTCAAGCTTATCTCCCCGGTTTATATTCATAGCCTGGCAAATGGGGCCTAAACCATGAGTCGTATATAGACTGCCTCTACGAGTCGCATTTTCCTTTAAGCGCCACATATCCTGATAACCAGTCTTACTAAAATTAAGATCCAGCAAATTATGGATATACGCGCCTTCAGCATGCACCAACTCGCCGAAATAACCCTGTCTGGTCATATTCAAAGTAAGTAATTCGAAGAAGTCATAACAGCAGTTTTCTAACATCATGCAATGCTTTTTCGTTCTTTCTGAGGTTTGCACTAGTTGCCAGCATTCTTCAACCGTAACTGCTGCGGGTACTTCGATGAACACATGTTTTCCCATTTCCATAGCATATAAGGCCATTGGAACGTGCAGGTGCCATGGGGTAGCAATGTAGATTATATCAACATCTTTCCTATCGCATAATTTCTTCCACCCGTCCTGGCTACCAGAATAAAGTGTTGGTTTATGTCCAAGGGGTTCTATCCTTTTTTGGACCTTTACCACATTTTCAGTGATGAGATCAGATAAACCTACAACCTGGACGCCTTCACATTTCGTCAGGTTCATTACATGGCCGGGGCCTCTCTGTCCCAGCCCGATAAATCCGGCCCGAACGGTCTCCAGCTTTGGAGCAGCATAACCGCTCATATTGAATTGTTGAATATAAGGCCTTCCGGTGTTAGGATTAGCCATCAAGTTACTTTTAGATTCACTTGCGAATCCATTAAGGAGCCCACCACCAGCGATTCCCAGTCCAGCCAGGCCGCTTACTTTTAAAAAATTTCTACGATTGTTTCTCATATTTTTCTAATCTTTTATTGGTTATCAACAATGTTCATATGCCCGGAAACCATTTTTGGGCATTTTCCCGATATATTTTATTTACTACTTCTTTAGGCAATTTAAGTCCCTTAAACGACTCCGCGAAATGGGGCACATTCATCCCTTCATTTGTTACAAAAAACTTCCAGTCGCTTTGCCTGATCTCATGGAACCTTTTATTTTCTTGTGTAAAATTCGACTTAGCATTCACTCCATTGTCCGTGGAATATATCAGTCTATCCTGGTACTTTATGAAGAAATCATGCACCTTCTGCCAATCTTTCACAGATTGAAGTTGTAAATGGCATAGCCTTTCAGCCATATCAAGAGCAATGTTGGGATATTTATCCAAACGTTTTGCTAGTTCATCCACACTCCACTCCAGGCTGGCCAGATGGGCAGCTACAAACCTTAAGTTTGGATGTTTTTCAAGCATTCTGTCACGGGCAGCAATTTGGTCGTCATATGAAGGATACTCCGGATGTAGAAACATATGATACTGGGGATGCGCGCTAAAATAATTCTTATCACCGAGGACGGTCATCTCCTCAACTGGCAGCCAGGCATTACGAGGTTCGCCCAGATGTCCTAAAAGCGTAACGTTGTTTTTCTCGATATAATTAATGATGGGGTCTATCCTTGGATCATCAACCATGACGAACTTCCCATCTTTGTCCTTCAATTCCATACCCAGGTTTTTCCAGATCTTAACTCCAATAGCGCCCTTTTCGAAAGAATTTTTCAGGTAAGCAAGCGTTTTGGACTCCCAATCCGGGGAACCCCATCCTTCAAGACTAAAGGCAGTTAGATAAGCCAGCCGATCAGGATACTTTTTAATCAGTTTCAGCGCCACATCCTGTTTCTCTTCAATATTTGAAGTTGGTCCGGAATACACATTTACCGTTAACAATTTAAAGTTATCCTTTTCCGCCTGTTTGATAAATGTAGTATCGTCTACATTGATGTGGACGTGAGTATCGTACTTCTCGATTTTATCAAAATCATCAAGGCTGTAATAGTCCTGACTTGATTTTTCACCTTCCGATGTCTTCACGGTCTGTGTACAAGCTTGAACGATTAAAAAAGCAAGCAACACAAGCAATCTGAATTTTGCAGTATTTAACATGGGTTCCTGGGTTAAATTTTAATAAATATCTTCTTTTTGTACATCCAGTATAAAATCAGCCACATAAGAAATAAAACCAGTCCACCGGTAACAAGCGGGGCATAGGGTCCAAAGCCTTTATCGAAATCCTGGCCCAGATGGATATACAGCGACTCATTAATTACATTCCTTAATCCGCCGTCGGCGATGCAATAAGCAGCGATTGAATTCATACCTATGACCATGAGGAAAAACGACCATTTCTTTTTCTCTTCAATATCTATTACATAAAAAAAGAAAGCCAGGAAGAGAAAGCATATTCCCCCGCTAAATATAGTCCAGGCCGGAGTCCAGATCCGTTTCACTATCGGGTTTATTCCAGTCACATGTAACAATACACCAAAAGCGATCAGGGATACACCGGCGATGATGAAGAGTTTCATTTTCCGCTCCTTTAGAAACGATGAATTCAGAATATTGCCTGCAAGCAAACCCAATATCATTGTGCCCAAGGTGGGAATGAAGCTTAAAGTGGAATAGCCACCCCTGTTAAATAGAAATTCTTTTTCACGTGGGAAAAGGTTCATAAACCAGTTGTCAAAGGCCCAGGCAAAGTTTGTGTTCTTGTTCCAATGGGCCGCAAAACCAGTTAAATTATGCTCCCAGTCTGCTTTAACTCCTGCAGCTGCGTAATTAAAATCGGGCCCGGGCAACGGGTACAGTGCAAAAGCCAGAAAGTATCCTACCAGGATAACAACCAAAGCGATTACCTGTATTCTTTGGGAGTATAGTGCAAGGATTACCAGGAAAGTATATCCTAAGCCTATTTGGGTAAGTGTATCCTCGAATGTAAAGTTGGTTTGATCCGAATTCATCGAGCGAAGGAATATCCCGAGAAGGATTAGAATCAACGATCGCTTCAAAGTATGGAGCAGTAAATTACTGACACTCGCTCCTT
>NZ_JBASJU010000368.1:0-2009 GCF_049655485.1 Daejeonella sp. | reverse complement strand
TCAGATCTTGCTATTTATCGTTACGATTCTTAACTTTAAAAGAAAAGAATCGTCATGGAAAAATATTTCAAATCAGGATATTCCATAGTGGTGATTATCCTTTTTCTTGCAGGTATAATGAGCTTTGCCTATCGCTCCATACCCGACAATAGTGTGATTAACGGTGCATGGAAAATGAAGCACGGAAGTGTAGAACAGGTGTTGATCTTTAACAACGGTTATTTCATGCATACCACTTTTGATAAATCTCAAAAGCTCCTGATCCAGACACGGGGGGGTGCCTATAAATATTCCGATGATCAGCTACACGCGAAAATCGAGTTTAACTCGAAAAATAAAGAAGAGATAGGCCAGACGATTAAGTCTTCCTTTTACATTATTGATAACCGGCTTGCTTCCGATGTGAATGGTAAAAAGAGCAATTGGACCATGGTCGACAATGGTAAAGGCCCCATGGTTGGAACCTGGAGAAGCGCCGGTCGTATGCAGGATGGTAAGGTTGTATTAAGCCCGCCACGTGCACGCAAGACCTTTAAGATTTTGAGCGGATCGCGTTTTCAATGGGCTGCTATAAACGCGGAAACAACGGAGTTTTTTGGTACAGGCGGCGGCAGTTATACTTACGAAAACGGGAAATATACCGAGACACTTGATTTCTTCACAAAAGACAGTACTAAAGTGGGCAACTCCATCACCTTCGATGGTAAAGTGGAAGGCGATCTCTGGCACCATTCGGGTTTAAGCTCCCAGGGCGCAAAGATGTATGAGATTTGGAAAATGGAGCCGAAGTTATGAATTTGGTTTTAAAGCGCTTAGGCCTACCAAATAGACTGTAGTTGGGTGACTTAATATTTTATTGGTTTCCTTTTTAGCGAGTTGAGAGTTCATAGTTAATGAGCGAAGTGGTAATACACGACTTCAGTTCGTTAGCATTAAACGGCTTTTTAAAAAAACAATCTGCTTTGTACGTCATTCGATTTACTATACTCTCAAGGTCATCGGCTCCCGAAATTAAAATAACTGGTATATCGTGGAAATGTCCGCTGATCTTTAGGTTGCGGATAAAGGACTTACCGTCAATATAGGGCATCTCCAGGTCGGAAATAATCAAGTCCGGATTATTCCCCTCGTTCAGCCATGATAATGCTTCAACACCATTATACTTAATAACGAGATTATAATCCTTGGCCAGGATAAACTGAAGCAGTTTATGTATACTAATCTCATCGTCAACAACTAAAATCTGTTTTTTCATGATGTTAATGTTAAGATTAAAGATTTAAGTTTCTATAAAATCTATCAATGAAAGACAAGACTTATGCCATTTCATGTTAATCGCTTTAATGGCACTTCCAGAAGATTTTAAGGAAAGATGATATCCCAGTTTGGGGAATAAAATTCACATTAACGGAAAAATATTAACCAGTAGATTAAGTTCGTACCCGAAAGGATATTCTATTAGTTATTAAAGGCCATTGGATATCCCTTATTAATCCAGTCCTGTTTCAAGTTGACAGGGAGGTTTAATAGTTTTCCATTTAAAAAACCCATTTCCTTCATCATTTTAAAAGCCGGACGGATGTTAGGGCATTTGTCAAAAGGGCAGCAGCCACAGTATATGATTACCAGGCTATTTTTGGGAAGACCCTTTAAAGTCTTATTTAGTTTTTGGAGGTTATCATTTTCTTCTGCTGCTCCAAGCTTCTTCGCACCTGAAATATTCTCAACTACGCCGATATTTAGTATTACCGGTTTCTTTGATTTGGTGCTTTTTAAAATTGAAGCAAGCTCAGCTGGTTGCATAAGTTCTTTAGCGGTCCACAAATTTCGATTAACCAGTGACTTAGATGTATTTGCCGGAATTTGTGCTTCTGCTGCTGAAGAGGTGCAAAGAAAAGCCAGTGTTACACATGCTTGTAATAATCTATGAGAGAAGTATTTTAATCGATTCATGGTTCGGTTTGATCTATTGAAACGGTTGATATCGTATCGTATTATATATGGTCTTT
>NZ_JBASJU010000367.1:0-3914 GCF_049655485.1 Daejeonella sp. | reverse complement strand
TTGTTATAGAAGGATTTGAAACAAAAGAAGATGCCAACTTCCTTCTGCCCGAGCTCAGCACTTACGGATTTAGAGGACTCTACGTGACGCAAGCCAGAAAAAAGATCGTTCAGCCGAAGACGAGCCCGGCTAGAACACTAAGTTCTTCAACAAGAGACGACGGGATGTACTTTTCCATTGTCGTCGAGCTGGCAACTGATGAAGCAGGCATTAAAGCTCAACAAGAGCGTATTTTGAAGGTTCTCAGATTAACCTCATACCCAATAAAGCAGGAAGGAGTATATAAGCTGATAATCACGGGCTTTCGTACCATGGGAGCCGCCGAAATCGCTTACCAAAAATTAATTAACGCGGGAATTAGTTCAGGTTACATTGCTACTTACAAGAAAAACTTTAAATAGGACCATCCGGATTGAAGTATGAGTTCATATCCAGTCAAGTTTTTATATGTCCACACTCCTACAACTTTTGATAGTTCGTTATTTACATGCGCTTCACAGCCTTCACAGGTCATACCTTTTATTATGAATATTGCCTTATTCTGCAACTCTTGGATTCTTGCTGTAGTATTACTATGAATAATCTTGATTTGAGTATTTGACAGGAGTTAAGCATGTAATGGTACAGAGTTAATCATTAAGGACCACCTAATAGCCATTGCTTAATTGTTTTTAAATAGTGGCAACATTTTTGTTACCATTACGTATAATAACAAATATTATAAGACTTGTTAACATAATGATAATGAAAAACTTTATAAAAACTGGAACTGCGATACTAGGTGCCGTACTGATTATGTCATCTTGTGAAAAAGATGATTCTACTGGAAGTGGAAAACTTTCTTACCAGGTTAAACCGGCCAATTTTACGGCGACAATAGGTACTACGATATCCGGGAGTGGTTTGCCAACGGGGAGCAATACCAATTCTAGTATAACCTGGACTTCCGGTTCCTTATACATTAGCGAAATTGATTTCGAAGCTGAAAGCAAAGACCGGGAAATTGAGTATGAATTTAAACAGGGTGTAAGTGTTGATTTATTTAACCTTAGTCCCATATTAGGAAGCATTACTATTCCTGATGGGACATACGATGAAGTTGAATTAGGACTGGAATTGAAAAAGTCGAGCACTAATATTCCACTGACTTTGAAAGGCACATACACTGATGGAGGTGGCGCTAAGATACCGGTCGAATTTTACCTGAATGAAGATTTTGAAGTCGAAGTAGAAGCGGAAGATTTGGTTGTTAGTGGAAGTAATGACTATTTAGGTCTAATTAATGTTCAACTTAATAAATTCATGACCAATGTTCTTTCGGCTGATTTAAGCAACGCAACAAAAACAAGTGGTGTAATTGTTATATCTAGCACATCAAACATGAATTTATATGCTAAATTAAAGGCAAATCTCAATGCTTTCGCAGATTGCGATTTTGATGATTAATTATCGCCTATTATAAATATAGGTTTTCACAAATTCCCTTCCGTAATTGAGGGACCATGGCTGAATAATTTGATTTGCTAAAGCAAATGATTATTCAGCCATTTGTTTTTCATAAGATTTAATCCTTTTCCCTGTTTTAACACGTGAAATTTTCTGTTTGCGACTGAGCGAGGGTCACTGGACCAATGCTGATAAAGTTTTTTAATATTGCGGTAATAATACTTCAAAAGTTGCCCCATTAACATCTGAAGTGATTGAGAATGTACCTTTTAAGCCTTCTATCAGATGTTTAACCAAAGCAAGACCAAAGCCATAACCCTGTTCACCGTTTGTACCTTCGGTGGAACCGGATTTACCTTGCAGAATCGCATCAATCTGGCTTTGGCTCAACCCGCGCCTTTTGTCTTAGCCTGCGGAATATACAATTTCTCAAGTTTTTCTTTAAAAACCCTTAGATTCAGTTCATCGCCTTTCATGGGACCTTCCGACTTCTTTTCAGCACTAAGAATCTCATCAGCGAGTTCCAGAAGTGAATGTCCGCTTTTATAAATCAGGTTTATGAACTCCAAAACCTCATCCATATTATTTTCTTTACCTTGTTCACTGATGATCTTGGCAAGGCCTATAATTCCCCCCAAAGGACCACGGATATCATGGGCAACCTTGTTTTTTGTGTCAGTTGCTTCAATAGCCTTTTTTCTTAGAGATTCAATAATTTTATAGGTTTTGAGCCGGTTCACAATTTCATCGGCTATGATCTTCAATAACTCTGTTTTTTCAGGTGACAAAGTTTTTGAACTTGTGTCCATAAGGCACAAAGCCCCTATGCTATAACCATCGGAATTTAAAGGTATACCATAATAGTATTTCAATTTAAGGTCATTGGTTACATAGAACTTATCCTTAAAGCGCACGTCTTTACTGAGGTCCCCAATCTCAAAATGATTATTTTCCGCAATAGTATATTGACAAACAGATTCTTCTCTTGCCATCTGATCAATTTCTAATCCATGACTGGATATGGTCCACTGAGTAAATGAGTCGATTAAATTTACAAGCGATATTTCAGTTCCGGCTACACTCGCAGCCAGCCTGGCGAGATCTTTAAACTTATCGTTGTAGTTGGAATAATCGATGTCGAAATCTGACAAATTTAAAATTCGATCTAGTTCGTTAGCAGGTATTGGTTCTGAGATACTCATAAAAAATAATTTTCTTTAATACGATCGTGATGAAATAGCTTCGTTTTCATCGCCATATTTCAACGGTTTTTAAAGCAATATAATGCATATTTTCAAATTGCAGTTTTTGCGCGAACCACCCGCAAACGGAGCAAACTAACTAAGGAAATAAGCACGTATTGCCGTCCTTTGTATGTCACGCGAACAATTGCCGAAACTATTGACTAGTAGGTAATATGCGTTTGGTCACAATAAATTTCACAGTTTTAAAGTGACTGCGGTTCGAAGTTCGCAAAGCACCGAAAACTAAGAGATTTGTATTACCTATTCATGATGTGGAGATTCAGTTGTGTGGGAGGAGTTATTTACCAAAAAATTAGATTGCTGTTACGATCAGCATGTAAATAGCTGCTACAATAAATGCTAATGGAATTAAAGCTACTAAATGGCTGTAAGTTAAATTTTTCATGTGAAAATTTTTTATGTTCGTTAATTGTAACATAATAATCAAATAAAGGACCAATGCCAAAAGGAGGCATTCAGAGGACTTTTTACAGAGTCTACCACGCGATCCGGGTATTTAATTCCACAACCTGGGGAATGTTTTCAACTATCTCGCGATGTACCTGGATTTTAGGCTGCAAAAACACGGCTTTGCGTTCTACGCGGACCTCACCTGTTTCATATGGAATTTTAGCCTGCTTATTTCTCTTATTTATACCCTTAATATCTGTTCCTGCCAAACCTAAGTGGTTGCCAACATTTTTTCTTAGAAAGAAACGTTCGGGGTACGATTTTTGACGCCAATTAAATTAATTTTTTTATAGGTAAAATATTACCGCCTTTTACATAGGATTATATAAAAATCTCAAATTAACAACGTTCTACTCTCATCAATTCCCTTTAAATGAAAAAAGTATTAGTATGTGACGATGATAAAAATGCAAGATATTTAATGACCTTCGCCCTGACGGGCCTGCAATGGGAGGTAGTGACCAGTGAGGATTGCAATAATATTATAGAAAAAGTTATCGAGCACCAGCCGTCAGTAATCATAATGGATAATGTCATCCCAGACATTGGAGGTGTTTTAACGATACAACTATTAAAATCTAACCCCCTCAGTAAAGACATTCCCGTGATCCTTTCAACTTCCGACCGTGGAATTATCGGACTAGCAGAAGAAGCCGGGGCGGATTTTTATTTGCCAAAGCCGGTAGATTTAAAGAAGCTTGAATCAGTTATGAACGATTCGTACCGTATTTTTTTGTCGAACAATCCCGATCA
>NZ_JBASJU010000366.1:0-1809 GCF_049655485.1 Daejeonella sp. | reverse complement strand
GATCACTACAGAGTATAGGGTTGCAATTTCCCCGTCTGGAAATCGTTCTTTCTAAATATCATTTCATGAAGAAAGCCTTTTTAAGCCTGTTTTTATTAGCTGCATTGAATGCTTTTGCCCAATACCCTGAGGCCACAATAAGCAATGGATTGATCGATGCAAAACTATATTTGCCTGACCATAAGAAAGGGTTTTACCAGGGCACCCGTTTCGATTGGGCAGGCGTAGTGTCGAGTTTAAAATACAAAAATCATGAATTTTTCGGCCAATGGTATCCTAAACATGATCCCAAAGTTCACGATGCGATTCAGGGGCCAGTCGAAGCATTTGACCCAATAGGATATGAAAATGCCCAGCCGGGTGAGACTTTTATCAAAATCGGTATAGGAACCCTAAAGAAAGTAAATACAAACCCTTATCGCTTCTCAAGTAAGTTTGAGATGGTAAACCGAGGTGAATGGAAGATTGAAAAAAAGAAGGACCGGATAGTCTTTATCCATGAGCTTCACGACGACAAGGGCTATGCATATATTTATAAAAAGACACTTAGTCTGGTTAAAGGAAAGCCCGAACTCATCCTGTCGCATAGCTTAAAAAATATAGGAACGAATACTATAGAGACCAGCGTGTTTAACCACAACTTCTTTGTGATTGACAAACAAACAACAGGTCCGGACTTCACAGTAACTCTTCCATTTGCAATCAAGAGTGAGCCTGCTGGTAAAAGTTTAATAGAGTTTGAAGATAACAGACTGGTTTTTCTAAGGGAGCTTACTAAAGGCCAAAGCACAATGGAATATCCAAAAGGATATACCGGCGACCGTGTAAAAGATTACGATTTTACGGTTGAAAATTCCAAAACGGGTGCAAGGGTAAGAATTACCTCAGACAGACCGCTTTCAAACTTCATGTTCTGGTCTGTACCCACCACTCTTAGTCCTGAACCCTTTATAAAAGTTAAAGCACTTCCTGGAGAAGAATTTAACTGGGAAATTAAGTACGATTTTAAAAGCGATAAATAAAACATGCCGAAAACCGGCAAACATAAATTTGATTAGTATTAGATAACCGCCTCCCTTATCCGTATTAACTTTTTCATCAGATTTTCAAGAAGATCAAGATTGAGCATATTTGCACCATCTGACTTTGCCTTGGAAGGATCCGGATGAGTTTCAATAAAGAGTCCGTCGGCTCCCACTGCAATAGCCGCCTTAGCAATTGTTTCGATCAAAGCAGGCTTCCCTCCTGTTACACCACTGGCCTGATTAGGCTGTTGTAAAGAGTGAGTACAATCCATCACGACAGGAACACCAAAACCCCTCATTTCCGGTATACCCCGATAATCTACAATGATGTCCTGATAGCCAAAAGTATTTCCCCGATCGGTAAGTATTACATTCGGGTTACCTGAATCTATTATTTTATCTACAGCAAACTTCATAGAACCGGCGGAAAGGAACTGCCCTTTTTTTACGTTTACGGTTTTTCCTGTTTTCGCTGCCGCGACAAGCAGATCGGTTTGACGGCATAAAAAAGCAGGAATCTGAAGGACATCCACATATGCAGCGGCCATAGCTGCCTCATGACTTTCGTGGATATCAGTTACACAAGGAATATTAAACTCACGACCAACTTTTGCAAGGATCTCAAGAGCTTTCTCATCTCCTATCCCGGTGAAGGAGTCAATTCTTGAACGGTTAGCTTTACGATAAGAACCCTTAAAAATAAATGGGATCTGTAGTTTGTCAGTTATGGAAACAATTCTCTCTGCTATCCTAAGGGCAATGTCTTCGCCTTCTATCACACATG
>NZ_JBASJU010000365.1:0-60801 GCF_049655485.1 Daejeonella sp. | reverse complement strand
GAACATCAGAAATGATGTAAGGCAAATCTTCCCGCGTTACCGTTTCTTTTTGATCACCAAGTTCGATTACCCTTTGGGTTACTTTCTTAAGATCCTCATCGCTGAGTTTTAAGCCCAATTCCTGAAGATTTTTTTCAATGTTTGCCTTTCCGGAGGTTTTGCCGAGGGCATAGGTGCGCCGCCTGCCAAACCGTTCGGGTAAGAGGTCGTTGAAATAAAGATTATTTTTATTGTCGCCATCGGCGTGTATACCTGCAGTTTGCGTAAAAACATTTTCTCCCACGATGGGCTTATTAGCCGGGATGCGGATACCGGAGAAAGTCTCGACCAGCTTGCTGATAGTGTAGATAAATGATTCTTTGATTCCAATCTCTATCTCTGGCATGAAATCGTTTATCGTAGCAACAATACTTGACATGGAAGCATTTCCCGCCCGCTCGCCCATTCCGTTTACAGTTACATGCACGCCGTTCGCTCCGGCTCGCACGGCTTCCAGCGTATTCGCGGTTGCGAGGTTGTAATCATTATGCCCATGGAAATCGACATGCAAATTGGGATATGCTGATTTGATGGCTGATATAAAGGAAAAAGTTTCACCAGGCGTCAATATCCCGAGGGTATCGGGTAACAACACTCTTTTAACAGGCTGGGTTGATAGGAATTCCAGGTACTGATAAACATATTCCTGGGAATTTCTCATGCCATTACTCCAGTCTTCCAAATAAACGTTAGTTGAAATACCGTGTGTTAAAGCGGACTGAATGATGGCCGCGATCTCAGAAAAATGCTGTTCAGGGGTTTTCTTTAACTGATGTGTGAGATGATTCATCGAACCTTTAGTTAAAAGATTCTGGACTTTTACACCCGCCTTATTCATCCAGTCAATAGAAACGCCATTGTCAACGAAAGCAAGTACTTCAATACGGTCGGTATAACCGAGCGTATTTGCCCAATCCATTATAGCTTTTGCAGAAGCAAATTCTCCGTCAGAAACACGTGCAGAAGCAATCTCTACGCGATCTGCATTGAGTTCTTCCAGTAGGAGCTGAGTAATCGTCAGCTTTTCTGTAATGGAAAATGACACTCCGGAAGTTTGTTCTCCATCCCGAAGTGTAGTATCCATTATTTCTATTTTCCTTCTCACTTTTATAGCGTTAATTTTTGTTGTTTATAATGGAAGGTTTTGGGCAAATTGCTGGATTTCCCCTTTTATGTTTTGCAGGTAATCGATATCGTCAAATCCATTAAGCATATTGTCTTTTTTGTAGGGGCTAATTTCGAAATGTTCTTTCTCGCCGGATGCTATGATGCTGATGCTTTGTTCCGGAAGGTTTACTTCGATTTCAGTTTTTGGGTCTGCTTCAATTGCCCGGAAAATCTTGTCGGCAAATTCTGCACTAACCTGGACCGGAAGTACTCCAATATTCAGGCAGTTATTTTTAAAAATATCAGCAAAGAAACTGGACACTACACAACGGAATCCGTAATCATACACCGCCCAGGCTGCGTGTTCTCTGGACGAGCCCGAACCGAAATTTTTACCGCCAACCAGGATCTTCCCGCTGTATAGCGGATTATTAAGCACGAAATCAGGCTTAGGGGTATTGTCAGGATTGTATCTCCAGTCGCGGAAAAGATTGTCGCCAAATCCAACCCGCTCTGTTGCTTTCAGAAAACGTGCAGGAATGAGCTGGTCAGTATCTACATTCTCTATTGCTAGAGGAACTGCGGTACTTCTTAATACTGTGAATTTATCGTATGCCATTTTAATATCGTTTTACGGATTGAACCGCCAGATTAAACTAATTCTTCTATAAGGTTTCGTGGATCAGTGACCACTCCGGTAATAGCTGCGGCAGCTGCAACCAGGGGACTGGCAAGCATGGTTCGGGAACCCGGGCCTTGTCTCCCTTCAAAGTTTCTGTTTGAGGTACTGACAGCATATTTACCTGCCGGGATTTTGTCGTCATTCATCGCAAGGCATGCAGAACAGCCTGGCTGACGTAGAACAAATCCTGCTTCGTTAAATATGTCAAGTAATCCTTCTTCTTTGATCTGAGCTTCCACAATGTGTGAACCCGGAACCAGCCATGCGGTAACATGATCAGCTTTTTTCTTGCCTTTAACTATGGATGCAAATGCCCTGAAGTCTTCAATCCGGCCATTGGTACAGCTTCCCACGAACACGTAATCAACCTGTTTCCCGAGCATTGACTCCCCTTCATGGAAACCCATATAGTTCAATGATTTCTCATAAGTGGCTACACCGCCTTCCACGTCTTCCGCATCCGGGATGTTATGTGAGATACCCATGCCCATACCTGGATTGGTACCGTAGGTGATCATTGGCTCAATGGTGGAACCGTCGAAAGTGTATTCTTTGTCGAATACCGCATCGGGATCAGTTTTTAAAGTTTTATAGTATGCCAGGGCTCTATCCCAAGCTTCACCTTTAGGGCTAAATTCGCGGCCTTTAACATATTCTATCGTTGTTTCATCCGGTGCGATCATGCCGCCACGTGCACCCATTTCAATACTCAGGTTACAGACAGTCATCCGGCCTTCCATAGTCATGTTTTCGAACACATCGCCTGCATACTCAACAAAATAACCGGTCGCGCCGGATGTAGATAGCTGGGAGATTATGAACAAGGCAACATCCTTTGGTGTAACACCTTTTCCTAATTTACCATTGATATTAATCCTCATTTTTTGAGGCTTCGGCTGCATGATACACTGTGTCGACAATACCATTTCCACTTCTGAAGTGCCGATTCCAAAAGCAATAGCACCAAAAGCACCGTGAGTTGAGGTATGCGAATCGCCGCAAACGATAGTAGCTCCGGGCTGGGTAATTCCATACTCAGGGCCGACTACATGCACAATGCCATTTTTCTGATGGCCTAATCCCCAGTGACTAATTCCATACTCGTTAGAATTAGATTCAAGGGCTTTTAACTGGTTAGCTGAAAGCGGATCTGCTACTGGCAGGTGCTGGTTCCATGTAGGGGTGTTGTGATCTGCGGTGGCGAAAGTACGCTCGGGGTATAAAACTCGTATCCCTCTGCTTTTTAATCCTAAAAACGCCACCGGACTCGTAACCTCGTGGATCAGGTGACGGTCAATGAATAACACATCGGGGCCACCTTCGATCTTTCGTATTACATGGGTGTCCCACACTTTGTCAAATAATGTCTTGCTCATTTTATAAGTTATAAGTTCTACGTTATAAGTGGTTGACGCCTAATCCAACTTACACCGTCATTGGTCTTTGTTCCTTGTTCTTTGTTCCTTACTCTACTAAACGAATTTATTCAGCGCATCCAAATACGCATTTGCCGAAGCTCTTACTATATCTGTACTAAAGCCGTAACCCTTGTAAGATTTCCCTTCGTCTGTCACGCGCATATCCACCTTGCTCACATCGTCGCTTCCACTGTGGATAGCATGGATGTTAAATTCCTTTATATTGAAACTACGGCCGATGATCTTTTCAATCGCCTTTATGGTAGCGTCAACCGGGCCGTTGCCAACAGCGCAGGCTTTATGATCTTTGCCATTGTATTTCAAATCGATTGTCGCTTCCGGTGGAGACTGGTCGCCAGTTACTACCTGGAGAGAGTTGATTGCTAACCCGTTTTTGTAATTTTGTTCGGGCGCATCTCCCATAAGCAAGAGGATATCATCATCTCTGATTTCTTTTTTCCCATCAGCCATGGTTAGAAAACGATCATATACCTGATCAAGATCGATGCGGTCGACGGTATAGCCTAAGCGCTCCAAATGATGTTTTAAAGCGTGACGGCCGCTGCGCGCAGTAAGTATAATCTCAGACTGATCTATACCCACATCTTCAGGGTTCATGATCTCGTAAGTTTCGCGATGTTTTAGAACGCCATCCTGATGGATGCCTGAGCTGTGCGCAAATGCATTCTTCCCGACGATTGCTTTATTGGGTTGAACGGGCATACGCATCATCCGACTGACCATACCGCTCAGTTCGTACAGGTGTTTGCTGTTGATCTTGTGATGGAAATTAAGCGTGCTATGTGTTTTGAGAATCATGACAACTTCCTCAAGAGATGTGTTACCAGCACGTTCGCCAATCCCGTTAATTGTACATTCTATCTGGCGTGCACCATTCTCGATTCCGGCGATGCTGTTAGCTGTCGCAAGGCCCAGGTCATTATGACAATGCACAGAAATAATTGCCTGATCGATATTCTTAACATTTTCTTTCAGGTAGAGGATCTTTGCACCATATTGTTCCGGAAGGCAATACCCATTGGTGTCAGGAATATTAACCACCGTAGCCCCGGCCGCGATAACCGCTTCAATCATTCTGGCTAAATATTCGTTATCCGCCCTGCCAGCATCTTCAGCATAGAATTCGATATCTTCAACAAAGCTTTTTGCATATTTCACAGCTTCAACGGCGCGTTCCAGAATTGCTTCCCGGGTGCTGTTGAATTTGTATTTAATGTGATTATCAGATGAACCGATACCCGTGTGAATTCGCGGGTACTTGGCAAACTTTAAGGCTTCAGCAGCACAATCTATATCACCTTTATTCGCACGTGTTAATGCACAAATAATAGGCTCTCTAACGGCTTTCGATAACTCCACGACACTTTGGAAGTCCCCGGGACTTGAAATAGGAAACCCGGCCTCAATGACATCAACTCCCAGTTTTTCCAGGGCTTTACCAATCTCAATCTTTTCAACGGTTGATAACTGGCATCCTGGCACCTGCTCACCATCGCGGAGGGTAGTGTCAAAAATGTAAATTCGATTTGGGTCGTGTAACATGTTTTATTAGTTGTACGTGGTACGTGGTACGTTTTACGTTAAGTTCAAAGTGGTACGTTTGCACTTATAACGTAAAACGTACCACGTAAAACTTCTTATTTCTCCGGTTGATTCTCCGGTCTCAAGCTCCTTACCGCCTGACCAGCTTGCCATATTTCGCTGTCGCGAAGAGTTTTAAGTTCAGCTTCAAGTTTTACACGGTAGTCCGGCTGGCTGTTTAATTTAATGGTACGCTCCGCTTCTTTACCCGACGCTACGCTTTTGTACAATTCATCAAATACTGGCTGGGTTGCATCGCGGAATTTGCCTTTCCAATCCAATGCTCCACGCTGAGCTGTTGTAGAGCAATTTGCATACATCCAGTCCATTCCGTTTTCTGCTACCAACGGCATCAAACTTTGAGTTAATTCTTCAACGGTTTCATTGAAAGCTTCAGACGGAGAGTGTCCGTTTGTACGAAGGGTGTTGTATTGTGCTTCGAAGATGCCTGCTATAGCTCCCATCAAAGTACCGCGCTCACCTGTAAGGTCAGAGAATACTTCTTTACGGAAATCGGTTTCGAACAGATAACCTGAACCAACACCGATACCTAATGCAATTGCGCGTGTTCTACCTTTTCCAGTTGCATCCTGATGGATAGCAAAAGACGAGTTCAAACCTTTTCCTGCCTGGAACAAACGACGAAGGGAAGTACCAGAACCCTTAGGTGCAACAAGAATTACATCTACATCAGCAGGCGGGATGATACCTGTCTGATCTTTGTAAGTGATACCAAATCCGTGAGAAAAATAAAGTGCTTTCCCCGGAGTCAGGTATTTCTTAATCGTCGGCCAAAGTGCGATCTGGCCAGCATCTGACAAAAGGTATTGGATTATAGTCCCTTTTTCAGCTGCCTCTTCGATTTCGAAAAGAGTTTCGCCAGGAACCCAGCCATCAGCTATAGCTTTATCCCAGGTCTTTGAATCTTTACGTTGTCCAATGATAACGTTAATACCATTGTCGCGCAGATTTAATGCCTGACCCGGACCCTGAACACCATAACCTATAATTGCTATCGTTTCGTCTTTTAAAACTTCACGTGCTTTTTCTAAAGGAAATTCTTCGCGGGTTACTACTTCTTCATTAACTCCACCGAAATTGATTGTTGCCATATTCTTCGTTTTTACTTTGTTGTGTTGCTTATTTATGTTTTCTTGTTAGTATGCTTTTACATCGTGAAGATCTTCTGACCTTCATTGAGATATTCGTTTTCGGAAACTTCCTCTCCGGGTTCTAACCTTTCGAATTCACGTAGTTTGGAATTGAAGCCATCACTGTGTTTGATGATCGCCACGCGTGCGCTTCTTACGAATTCAATCAGGCCAAAGGGCTGAAGAATTTTGATGAGGGCATCAGTTTCCTCCCTGTGTCCGGTGGTTTCAAAAACGGTATAATCTTTACGGATTACGACAGCACGTGCGCCATTCTCACGAAGCAGGCGCTCAACGCTGGCCTTTTCTGCGATTATGTCTGTAGGGACTTTATACAAAGCCAGTTCCTGCCAGATCACATCTTCGTTTGTGTTGAAATATACTTTTAGTACTTCAACCTGTTTCTCTATTTGTCGTGCTAGCTTCCTAACCACATCTTCCGTTTCGTTTACCACGATATTAAACCGATGTATGCTTTCGATTTCTGAAGGTGAAGTGTTCAGGCTGTCAATGTTTATTTTCCGTCTTGTGAAAATAATTGCGATCCTGTTAAGGAGCCCGATTTGGTTCTCTGTGTAAACAGTGATGTTATATTCCTGCTTAAGCGGAGTCGTTTCAATATCTTTCTGAGTGCTCATATAATCTCTTTTTCCAGTATTCTATTTCAACCTGATTTCTGCGACACTGCATCCCTGGGGAACCATAGGAAATACATTATTTTCTTTTGTAACCATAATTTCAAGGAGGAATGATCCTTTATGATTAATCATCTCTTTAAGTGCATCATTCAAATTTTCACGTTCAGAAACGCACTTACCTGCAATACCGTAGGCTGCAGCCAGCGCTACAAAATCCGGGCTGGCGATGTCAACAAAAGAATAACGGTGCTCATTGAACAGTTCCTGCCACTGGCGAACCATTCCTAAAAAGCGGTTGTTAAGGATCATGATCTTCACATCAACTCCGCTTTGCATGATAGTCCCCAGTTCCTGTAAAGTCATTTGGAATCCGCCATCGCCTATAACAGCAACAACTGTACGGTCCGGGGCTCCGAATTTTGCTCCTATTGCTGCCGGTAAAGCGAATCCCATAGTACCTAAACCGCCACTGGTTACATTACTGCGGGTGTGGTTTAATTTTGCATATCTGCAGGCTACCATTTGGTGCTGGCCTACATCGGTTACAATCACCGCGTCTCCGTTTGTCAGCTGGTTTAATTGATGAATAACTTCACCCATTGTGAGCTCTCCTGTAGTTGGATGAAGTTCGGCATTGATGACAGCTTCCACTTCTTTGGCAGTAAAGTCGTTAAACTTTGCAAGCCATTCCGGGTGAGTTTTCTCCCTGATAAGTTCCGTTAGGGCTGGTAACGTTTCTTTACAATCTCCCCAAACAGGAACAGTCGATATTACATTTTTGTCAATTTCCGAAGGGTCGATATCAAGATGAACGATTTTAGCTTGTTTTGCGTACTTATCCAGGCGGCCGGTTACCCTGTCATCGAACCTCATTCCGATAGCGATGAGAACATCACATTCATTGGTCAATACATTTGGCCCGTAATTGCCATGCATTCCCAGCATCCCTACATTTTGCGGGTGGTCGGTTGGAATTGCACCAGCTCCTAAAATTGTCCATGCAGCAGGGATACCGCTTTTTTCAATAAAGACTTTGAATTCTTTCTCAGCCTCTCCTAGTATAACCCCCTGGCCCCATAAAACGAATGGCTTTTTCGCAGAATTGATCAAATCGGCGGCCTTCTGTATGTACTCCTTACGGATTATAGGTTTCGGCCGATAGCTTCTTATATGATCGCAAGGTTTATAACCTGCAAAATCGAATTTTTGTATTTGAGCATTTTTGGTAATGTCGATCAATACTGGTCCCGGCCTTCCGCTTTTCGCGATGTAAAACGCCTTACTGATTACTTCAGGGATTTCGGTGGCATCGGTTACCTGGAAGTTCCACTTGGTTACCGGGGTAGTTATATTAATGACGTCGGTTTCCTGAAAGGCATCAGTACCCAGAAGATGGGCAAAAACCTGTCCGGTGATGCATACCAGAGGTGTACTGTCGATCATGGCATCTGCTAATCCGGTAACGAGATTAGTTGCACCAGGTCCGCTTGTTGCAAACACCACACCCACTTTTCCGGAAGTACGCGCGAATCCTTGTCCTGCATGGATACCACCCTGCTCGTGCCTGACCAAAATATGGTTTAACTTTTCTTTATAGTCATATAAAGCATCATATATAGGCATGATCGCTCCGCCGGGGTACCCAAATATTACCTCTGTTCCTTCTGCTATTAGAGCTTCCAGTAAAGCTACAGAACCAGAAACTTCTACCGTCTTAATGTCCTCTGCCTTTGCTGTTTCCTGTTGCGCTATTTCCATAATAATATCATTAATTTTTATAGCGTCCGGTGTTTTGTGCCACCGAACACAATCATTTATGCTTCGTCTGTAACACAGCCTTCACTGGCGTTTTTTACTTGTCTGAAATACTTAAATAATACCCCATTTTTTACCGGGGGCTCAGGCTGTTTCCAGGCCGCCCTTCTTGCTTCCATCTCTTCTTCAGAGATCATTAGATTAATAGAGTTTTTAGTGGCGTCCAGTTCGATGATGTCGTTGTCTTTTACAAGTCCGATGTTTCCACCTTCGAAAGCCTCAGGAGTGATATGTCCTACTACAAATCCATGTGTTCCGCCAGAGAAACGACCATCTGTAATGAGGGCTACAGATGAACCGAGGCCCGCGCCGAAAATGGCCGAAGTAGGTTTTAACATTTCAGACATGCCCGGCCCTCCTTTTGGTCCCACAAATCTGATTACAACTACATCACCTGCTTTTACTTTACCGTTATTAATTCCGGCAATAAGTTCGAATTCGCCGTCAAATACCCTTGCTGGGCCGGTAAACTTTTCGCCTTCCTTTCCGCTGATTTTCGCAACAGATCCCAAAGGGGCGAGGTTACCATATAGCATTTGTAAGTGGCCTGTTTTTTTAACCGGGTTTTCATAAGGGAGGATAACATCCTGGGTATTAAAATCCAGGTCAACGGCATCTGCAACGTTTTCTGCAAGGGTCTTGCCGGTTACCGTCATGCAATCACCATGAACAAGCCCTTTTTTCAAAAGATATTTCAATACCGCAGGCATTCCCCCAATATTGTGCACATCTTCCATCATATACTTCCCACTTGGCTTAAGATCAGCGATAACGGATGTCTCATCACTTACTTTTTGGAAATCAGCAAGTTCAAGTTTGACTCCTACCGATTTCGCCATAGCGATAAGGTGTAATACTGCATTGGTAGATCCGCCAAGCACCATAACAGTAACTATAGCGTTATGAAATGCTTTTTGAGTCATGATATCGCGTGGTTTGATATCTTTTTCCAGAAGCGTACGGATGTGTTTTCCCGCCTCCAGGCATTCATCTTTCTTTTCCTGGCTAAGAGCTGGGTAGGAAGAACTGTACGGTAAGCTCATGCCCAACGCTTCAATAGCAGAGGCCATTGTGTTTGCAGTGTACATTCCCCCACAAGCACCAGCGCCCGGACAAGCATGTTCTATTATACCCTGAAAATCTTCTTCGTTCAGGTTCCCAGCCATTTTTTGGCCTAAAGCTTCGAATGCGGACACAATGTTCAGCGATTGGCCTTTATAATTTCCAGAATGTATACTTCCGCCGTAAACCATAATGGCGGGCCGGTTCAGCCTTCCCATAGCCATTATAGCTCCGGGCATATTTTTATCACAACCTGGTAGAGCGATTAAAGCATCGTAATAATGTCCTCCGCAGACAGTTTCTATAGAATCAGCAATAAGGTCGCGCGAAACCAAAGAAAAACGCATCCCTTCAGTTCCATTTGTTATCCCATCACTTATTCCTATGGTATGAAACATAAGTCCGACAAGGTCATTGTTCCAAACTCCTTTTTTAACAACCTGAGCCAGATCATTCAGGTGCATATTACAGGTATTGCCGTCATATCCCATGCTAACAATTCCCACCTGCGCTTTTGCGAGATCTGCTTTAGTCAGACCAATTCCATGTAGCATTGCCTGTGAGGCAGGTTGCGTCGGGTCTTGTGTTATTGTCTTGCTGTATTTATTAAGTTCCATTTATACTTTAATTGTTTTGCGTCTTCTGTCCTTCATTAATGTTCTAAAAAAAAAGCCTTTCGGTTAGAGGAAGGCGTCTGATTTTTTCAATAAAATGTTTGAATTTAGCGCCTATGCAAAGAGGATGAGGATGTTAATGAGCAGAATATTCAGGACCAGGAGTTCAAGTGATTTGATCCTTAAATTAGTGCTATTTATTTGCAAATTATCCATCTTGAAAACGTTCATACAATCGCGTTTTTATTTATATCTCAATTTAAAGCCTTCGTTTATTTATACCAAGCTTTAATGATTATTTTTTAATTAAGAATATAATTTGGTATAGTGACTTAATTCGGAATATAATATTGAAATTAAATAGATGATGCCGTGAAAGTTCTGATCTGTATACCAAAACCGTTTTGGGTTTTCAGTTCAAAAAACTATGCATGCATAGCATGGTCTCATTATTCTGCCTGAAAATCTATAGAATGGAAAAATAAGTGAGAATAGAGCGCATAAAAAAAGCCCCTTAGATCGTGTGATCCAAGGGGCTTTTTTAAAGATTTATTTCTAGGAGTTTTGTGCTCCTTCGGCAAGCACCATAATATTATTATTAAGCACTTCTATTACTCCACCTTTTATTAAAATGGTTTCTTCAGAATTTCCAGTACGAATGATCACTTTTCCATCCTCTAAAGTTGAAACAATAGGGGCGTGGTCTTTTAATACTTCGAAAGACCCCATAGTACCAGGTACGGTTACAGATCTTACTTCGCCTTCGAAAACCTTTTTATCGGGGGTTAATATTTCTAGTTTCATAATTATAGATGTGAGATGTGAGATTTGAGATGTGAGAACTGGATGTAAAGCCCGATCTCATATCTAATGTCTCATATCTAATGTCAAGTCTCTTATGCGTTGGCTTCAGCTAATAATTTCTTTCCTTTTTCGATCGCATCCTCAATGGTACCTACAAGGTTGAAGGCTGCTTCAGGGTATTCGTCTACTTCACCGTCCATAATCATGTTGAATCCTTTAATGGTGTCTTTAATGTCGACCAATACACCCTTTAAACCAGTGAACTGCTCAGCAACGAAAAACGGCTGTGAAAGGAAACGTTGAACACGGCGCGCGCGGCCTACGACTAATTTATCTTCTTCAGAAAGTTCATCCATACCTAAGATGGCGATGATATCCTGTAATTCTTTATAACGTTGTAAGATTTCTTTAACACGTTGTGCCGTGCCGTAGTGCTCATCGCCAAGTGTTGCTGCATTCAAGATTCTTGAAGTTGAATCCAAGGGATCCACTGCCGGGTAGATACCAAGCTCAGCAATCTTACGTGAAAGTACTGTTGTCGCATCAAGGTGGGCAAATGTAGTTGCCGGTGCCGGGTCAGTCAAATCATCCGCAGGAACGTAAACGGCCTGTACTGAAGTAATTGAACCACGTTTTGTTGATGTAATACGCTCCTGCATTAATCCCATCTCAGTTGCCAGTGTTGGCTGGTAACCTACTGCGGACGGCATACGGCCAAGAAGTGCTGATACTTCTGAACCTGCCTGAGTGAAACGGAAGATATTGTCAACAAAGAAAAGGATATCTTTTCCTTGTCCTTCGCCTTCACCATCACGGAAATATTCAGCTACAGTTAGACCAGACAAAGCCACACGTGCACGTGCACCAGGAGGCTCATTCATTTGTCCGAATACCAAAGTCGCTTTTGAATCTTTTAATGCTTCTTTATCAACTGATGCAAGGTCCCAGCCCCCTTCTTCCATCGAATGCTTGAAAGCATCTCCGTAGTTGATTACGCCAGACTCGATAAATTCACGCAAAAGGTCATTTCCTTCACGTGTACGCTCACCTACACCTGCAAATACCGATAAACCTGAGTATGCTTTTGCAATGTTGTTTACCAATTCCATGATAAGAACAGTTTTACCAACACCTGCTCCTCCGAACAATCCGATTTTACCACCCTTTGCATATGGCTCCAATAAATCGATTACTTTAATACCAGTGAATAGTACTTCAGTTTCAGTAGAAAGCTCATCAAACTTTGGAGGTGTATTGTGGATAGGGTAACCATCTGTGTTATCTACATCGTCGATACCATCGATAGCCTGGCCAACCACGTTAAATAAACGTCCTTTAATTTTATCGCCAACCGGCATTTTGATAGCAGAACCTGTGTCAGTAACGTTCATTCCACGTACTAACCCATCTGTCGAATCCATCGCAACTGCTCTTACACGATCTTCTCCAAGATGCTGCTGAACTTCGAGAACGATCTTTTGTCCATTATCTTTTACGATCTCAAGTGCATCGTAGATTTTTGGTAAGTGTGCATTGTCAGTGAAGCTAACGTCGACTACAGGTCCGATGATCTGTGCTATTTTTCCGGAGTTTGGCATATATTTTTTCTGAAACTTTATTAAATCAACATTTTACGCCCTTTTTAAAGGGTGTTTTTTGGTCTGCAAAAATACTCTTTATCCCCGTAAATCAAATACTTAATTGAGAATTTTTATACAATAATTTGAGAACGTTTTTTCAGGCTATGGGAAGACTTGATTGGGCTTCTAAAAACTTGTTTCCTGTAGAATATGTGCTGTTTTGGGAAAGTGCTTTTTTTTCGTTTCACGGGATCTCATATCCGACTAAAACCAAAATCCTATTTAATTGTTAGTGATAAATATTAACTAAATCTAAACAAAACAACATGAAAACAATCACTCAATCAACATTCTCGAAATTAGGTAAAGCGTTTTGGACGCTTACGATGATCTTAAGCAGTTTATTAGTATCTGTTAAAACTTTTGCACAATCCGCTCCGGAAAAGGTTGAAGTTGATATCAACGCCGGCGGAGATTCTGTTTGGTACGGACAACCATGGGTTTGGGTTGTTGGTATTGCTGTGTTTATAGTAATAATAGTTGCTATTACACGTAATAACAACACAAAAGCATAGTAATGTCTTGTTCTAACATTCCTTTATAGTGGGTGTGATGAATATGGACGAATGTCAGAGCCCTTTCTTTAGGAAAGGGCTTTTTCTATTTTAAAGGGCGTTCATACTAATAGTAAGAATTCTTGAAATAGCCGGACTAAACTTTGACGGTATTCTAAATTTAAATTGCCCGTTTTATGAATTTTGATTTATTTTGGAAAACATGAGTTGGCCCAATAGTTAAAAGCCCGTTTAAAGAAAATTATAATAATGAAGAAAATATTAGTGACCGGGAGCAACGGTCTGCTCGGTCAAAAGCTGACGGATATATGTATTTTGGATGCGGATATAGAGATTATTGTCACATCAGTGGGTGCAAACCGCCATCCGGCGAAAGCTGGCTATATCTATGAGGAACTTGATGTCCGCGACAAGGGCCGCTTGGTGGAACTTGTAAAAAAGCATCGTCCTGATGCTATAATTAATACCGCGGCAATGACTAATGTAGATACATGTGAAGCGGAAAGAGATCTGTGTACTGCATTAAATGTGGATGTAGTTTCTATTCTTATATCAGTTTGTGAAGAGTATGATATTCATTTAATCCATTTATCCACCGATTTTATTTTCGATGGCGAGGATGGACCATATGCCGAACACGCTTCACCCAACCCCTTAAGCTTTTATGGACTTACAAAACTTCGCGCCGAAGAGCTGTTGAAATCTTCGTCTTGTCGCTGGACTATTCTGCGTACTATTATTGTTTATGGTATCGTAAGTGATATGAGCAGGACTAATATTGTATTGTGGGCTAAAGGGGCATTGGAAAAAGGCTCGCCGATTAATGTAGTGGATGATCAGTGGCGCATGCCAACCCTAGCTGAGGATCTCGCTATAGGGTGCATCCTGGCAGTTAAGAAGGAAGCAGAAGGTGTTTTCAATATTTCGGGAAAAGACTTGATGAGTATTATCGAGATCGTGGAACGGGTGGCAGATTTCTACGGCCTGGATAAGTCATTGATTAAGCCGATATCCGCTGAGAGTTTGAATCAAACGGCCAGAAGGCCCAAAAAAACCGGCTTTATTCTCGACAAGGCTATTAGCGAGTTAGGATATCAGCCACGATCTTTTGAAGAGGGGATGGCAATCCTGGAAGCACAGCTTAAACCGTATTCAGCTTCATAAATGTCCTGACATTGTCAGTATTTTATTACCATTGATTGCACCATAGTAAATTAATTATCTTTAAAAAAATAATTATAGCATATGACTTTATCTAAAGGGCAAAAAGCCCCTGACTTTAAATTATACAGTTCTGAACTTCAGGAAGTTTCATTAGCTGATTACGCGGGTAAGAAGCTGGTGATCCATTTCTTCCCAATGGCATTTACAGGAGTTTGTACTACCCAGCTTTGCACCATGCGGGACACATTCGGTTATTACGATGACAAAGAAGTTGAGATCCTGGCAATATCTGTTGACTCACCATTTACTTTGGCCAAATTCAAAGAAGAGAATAATTATCAATTTCCATTGCTGTCCGACTTTAATAAAGAAGTTTCACAAGCTTACGGGGCATATTACGACGAATTCGCTTTTAATTTAAAGGGGGTGGCTAAACGGGCAGCATTTGTGCTCAACGAAGATCATAACGTTTTATATGCAGAAGTTTTAGAATCAGCAGGAGACTTGCCTGATTTCGACGCCATTAGAGAGGCTTTAAATAAATAAAAAGCTTGTTTTTTAGTGTGCTAGCATAAAATACAGCGAAATTTTAAAAAAACTTACGTTAGTTTGAAAAGAAAGCATATTTTTGCAGTCCGTTAAAAAAGGCACCTGTAGCTTAATTGGATAGAGCACCTGACTACGGATCAGGAGGTTAGGGGTTCGACTCCCTTCAGGTGCACGTATAAAAGTGCATAAATCAACGAGCGGTAATTGGTCCGGGCATTCCGAGGTAATCGGGAAGGTTTAGGGTTCGGCTCCCCTCAATTACACTTAAGAAAAGCCTTTTCGTCCATAACACGGAAAGGCTTTTAAGATTTAATGATAACTATTCTTGTCACCCATTTCCTGCTGGTGATACCAGAAGGAAATTAAATTTAGATCATTCGAATGCTGAACTTAGTTTTGTTTGGCCCTCCGGGCGCTGGTAAAGGAACACAATCCGAAAAGTTAATCGCAAAATACCATCTTGTTCATTTATCAACGGGCGATATTCTCAGAGGTGAGATCACTCAGGGGACAGAGCTGGGGACAGAGGCAAAAAAGCTTATGGACCAGGGGATTTTAGTTCCCGACGAAGTAGTTATCGGCATGATTAGTAATAAGCTTGATTCGAATAAAGATGCCAATGGATTTATTTTTGATGGTTTTCCAAGGACGGTTGCTCAGGCAGAGGCCCTGGATGAATTATTGAAAAGTAAATCTTCTATTATTTCCGGAATGGTGGCATTGGTGGTCGACAATCAGGAACTGGAAAAGCGTCTTTTGAATCGCGGGAAAAATTCAGGCAGGCCGGACGATGCTAATCCTGAAGTGATACGTAAACGTATTAACGAATACAACTCTAAAACGGCTCCTGTAGCGAACTATTATAGGGATCAGAATAAGTTTACCAGCATCAATGGAATTGGCACTGTAGATGAGATCTTTGCATCGATCTGTAGCGTGATAGACAATTTTTCCAGAGTTCTATAGTAGGAACCGGAAACGCTTAAAAAACCGCGCACCATGTCTCAGAACTCAAATTTTGTTGATTACGTAAAGATATGCTGTCGGTCTGGCCATGGCGGTGCCGGGTCATCCCATTTACATAGAGACATTTTAACTTCCAAGGGAGGCCCTGACGGTGGTGATGGCGGCCGCGGTGGTCATATCATTCTAAAAGGAAATAGTCAGCTCTGGACGCTTCTCCATCTCAAATACCGGAAGCATATAATTGCTGAAAATGGTTTGCCGGGTTCCAGCGGACAAAGATCTGGTCGTACAGGCGAAGATGAAGTGCTGGAAGTCCCCTTAGGAACCATAGCCCGGAACTCTGAAACAGGTGAGATTTTATTTGAGATCACAAAAGACGGTGAAACAAAAATACTTACTCCCGGAGGCAGGGGCGGCCTTGGAAACTGGCATTTTAAGACTTCAACTAAACAGACACCGCGATATTCGCAACCCGGTGAACCTGGCAAGGAAGAATGGATGGTGCTCGAGTTAAAAATCCTTGCCGATGTTGGCCTCGTGGGTTTCCCTAATGCGGGTAAATCAACTTTGTTGTCTGTGGTATCTGCTGCCAAACCAGAGATTGCAGATTACGCTTTTACAACCCTCGTTCCAAATCTGGGGATAGTATCATACAGGGGGAATAAATCCTTTGTGATGGCTGATATCCCCGGTATAATTGAAGGAGCATCCAAAGGCAAAGGCTTGGGTATTCGTTTTCTAAGACATATCGAGCGGAATTCCGTGCTGTTATTTTTGGTTCCTGCGGATACCAGCAGAAGCATAAAAGAGGAATACCGGATTCTTCTAAACGAGCTTGAGCAGTATAATCCGGAACTCATGCAGAAGCCCCGTGTTTTAGCGGTAAGCAAGTCGGATATGCTGGATGAAGAATTGATGGATGAAATGAAAACCGACCTGCCCGGTTTACACTGTATATTCATTTCTTCCGTTGCTCAAAAGGGACTGGTAGAGCTGAAAGACCTGTTGTGGAAAGAGATAAACACCGACCGTTAAGGGCCCGCTTTCCTGATATTGATTTGCCTTTTTTGTTCAGTAATAATAAATTCCAAAGGCTTGATTTCTGCCTGGCTTGCTAAATCAGCATAGAGTACGCTTTCTGAAACCTGGAAACTTGAATCAAAGGAGGAACTAAAAATTCTTACTTCGTACCGATCCTCGGGCACACTAAAAGAAAAAGACCCGTTCTGAGTTGTTAGTGTGGTAAAAGTCTCACCTTTGGAGCTTACAGCCATGATTTTTATATTTTCGAGACTGAAAGTTTTTGTGCTATTTAAAGCTCTGTTCACAATTACCTTCCCGGTGAAAAAAGCTGTCTTTTTAAAGGGTATAAAAATATTGGTTTCTTTGTTTACTTCTACAGATTGTCTGAAGGCGGTCCGCGGCACCCAGCTTTTTTGGGCGCTCAACGTAAGATCAAGATCATAAACACCCCTGCTAACGTTTCTGTAAAAAATCTTCCCTTTTTCGTCACTAATGAATGATTTTCCGTTAATACGTATAGTTGCGCCAGGCAATACTTCGTCGCCCTCATTATAAACGCTGTCGGCATTGAGATCTTTGAAAAGCACCACTTCCATTGTTTCAAACTTTCTTATCCCCGGAAGGGGCAGATTAAGATTTTTCCTGATGCTTAAGTTGATATTCGAACTGCCTATATTATTGAAAGTTCTGAGATAAGAAAGTTTAAACTGGGTGTAAGATTTTCGGAGATTAAAGATAATATCTGACCTTAGGGAGAAATTTTTGTCGTTGCTACTATAATTCAGGTTAAAATCTCCCTGGTTTCTGAACTGAAGATTTTTATTGAATAGGGAATTTTCAATGAAAATATTTCCGTTCAGTCTTTTCGGTATTTGACCAGTGCGCAAGAATGTATTTATGTCGCCTAACTGGGAAAAACCATATTCATAGCGGGCATTAATTCCAACATTTTTCCTCTGGAATGTACCACTACTGTTGAAACTGGTGGACTTGACGCTATCCAGTCCGGGAAGACTGATTTTTCCGGCGTTGACCGCTAAATTCAAAAATGCACTTTGACCAAATCTTTTGTTCATTGCAAGGCCTAATTTGTAAGTCCCACTCTTTATGGAGTCAGCCCCGGCTTCTGTCTGGTTCAGGTAAGAGGCCGTTAAGAAATTACTCCAGGTTTTTCCGGATAAACCATACTTCAGACCATATTCCTTGCTGTTAAGGCTTAATAATGCTTCATAAATTCCGGAATCTGGTATTGCTCCACGATAGTTAATATTTGCGAAAGCGGATAGAGACTGTACTTTGCCTGTAACACCAATATCGTTTGTGCTTGTAAATAGGCCTTTATTAAATCCAGGATAGTACTTTGAAGATCTGTCAGTACTCGATCGGATAAAAAGACTTTTATATTTACTGTTCAGTTGAAATGCTGTACGCGATGATAACCTCCTGTCAGAAAACACCGGTTGATCAATATCTTCGAAGCCCCCAGCTTGAAGAAGACCAAAAGTTGTATTTTTTCCAAGAGAACTTTTTAGCATTAATTCCGAGATATAGCTGTTTATTCCTTTATCGGGGTCCAGGAATCCAAAGTTTTCAATAGTGAAACTGCCTTTTTTTGTTGTGAACTGGTGCTGATAGGTAAATTGTGAAGTACTATACTGTTTGCTCTTTATTGCAGATACTTGTATTTCCTGAGTTTTATTACGCAATGGTATAGTACCCCGAACGCCATAACCAATCATCTGAAAGTTTTTAAATCCGGTCTGATCGCCCGCGCTAAGGGTTAATCCTTTCGACCGGTATAGCGCCTGAATAAAAGATTGTCCTCCTCTGGCTCCATAGAGGCTTTCACTCTGGTAGTTCATGGATACGTCCCGCTCATTCTTAAAACCAAGGGTTAATTGTCCGTTCATAGTGTATGTTTCGCCGGCACTAAAAGCATTTTGCCCTACTACTTCTAAGGTAAGTGGTAGATTGAACCATGGTGTCTTATTAGCTCTCAGAGAGGAGTTCAATGCAGAAATTAGCTGTTCAGCTGACTGTTTATCTTTTGATTTACTGCTTGCTTCAACGATAATGCGGACTTCCCGGGCGTTCTGAAAACGATCATCCGCAGGAATGCTTACCTGTAAAAGTGTATCACTCCCCGGGGGCACCGTCACGTTTAACATGTCGGGGATATTCAGCCCAATATTGTCTTTAAAATTGAGCGAAATCTGTTCTGGTACGCTTCCTGAATTTCGCAGTAAAACAGGAAATATCGCGTTTTCTCCAGTTACCTGTTTAAGAATGCTGTTGTTTGGCAGAGTCATTTTCCATGCTGAACGGGATTTAACCAGGCATACCATTGTTAGTGTCTCACTTAAGTTTTCATTGGGCATTGAGAACTTCAATGTTGCATTGTAGCTTTTATCGCTTTGAGATCCTGGAGAGGCAGCTATCCGAAAAGGAATTATAAGGGTTTCGCCCGGTTGAATAGTGAATAGCTTTTGAAGTTCAATGATTTTCGACCAGTCGGAAGGGAGTTCTAAATCAATGTTAAATGTACGGGATATCTGTCCTGTATTATTAACCCGAATGTTATTAAAGGAAAAAGCATTGCCTTCAAGTGTAAGTGTGTCTCTTAAAAGTGAGACATCCAGACTTGAAATTTTCTTTACAGAGTTTTGGCTGTATGCCAGACTTGTGGTCAGTTGAACGGCGATAAAAATGCAGAAATACCACAGCCGATAAGTTTTTATATCGAAAAAAGGAGAATTATCCTTAACCACTATTATTCCCGGTGTAATATGCCAAACATAACTAAATGTAATTAATTAGTTTGTTGTTTGAATGGGCTATACTGGAATCATTGCCCGCTTAGCGTAAGTATAATTGGTACCGTGTAATAAGCGGGATCAACTTCATACCCTGGAGTGATCTTTAATTTCAAATTGAAAGTATTGCCGGAAACAGCCGGATTTCCAAGAGTACCTGTCTTTGTAACTGCCTGAAAATTGATGTTAAAGGGTGTAAAAGGAAGGAATACGTCATTTACGTCGGTGGTTGAGAAAGTAAAGTTTGCAAATGTTAGGGGAGAGTTTATCAAAGCTGGGCTGTCGCCATTTAGTACATATGTAATAACGCCTATTTCCGTTGTAAGTTTCCAGTTCACATTAGCTCCTATTGCGAGGTTAATAGGTGAGCTTTCAAGCCCATTTTCCAATTCGCTTGCATTCGTAAATGACGGCAGGGTTAGAGTAGAGCTGCTGGATAGTACTAGAAGGGGTTCTATTGTGGTTGAATATTGGTTTGAATAAATCGTCTGATTGATATTCCGGTTTCCCTGAGCTGCTGCCGGTAACACCCCAATACAAAAGCCAATGCTTAATAATAAAATATGTCCTTTTTTCATAATATTATTCTGGACTGATAGTATAAATAATAGGTATTGTGTATGCTGCCGGGTCGACAGACATGCCCGGTGTAATCTTGAATTTGATACTAAATTTTTTATCTGTCCCAGTTTTGGTTCCTGTTAGCACGGTAACAAGTGCATTAGAAAATGCGACCGGAGCATTATAGATATCGTTTTGATTAGGAGAAACAATGTAACTAAAATTGCTGTAGGTTAAAGGATGTAAAATCGTTGATGGTCCATTTGGAATTGGAGTTGAGACAATCGTACCAATCTGTGTATCTACTTTCCAGTCGTTATTTGCTTTTATTTTAAATCTCACTACCGACGTTTCCAGGCCGTTTGTAATATCAGATTCACTGGCGAACGAAGGTACGGTAATGGCCCCCGATTCGAGTTCTATATCCACAAAAACGGGAACGCCGGCACTCATTTGCGCTTCTGCATAGCAAAGCCCCACTACCAGAAAGGTAAGGGTTGCCAAAAACTTCTTTATGCCGTAAGCCAGACTCAAATCTAATTTTTTATTGTGCGCTTAATGTATATATAAGAGGAATGGTGTAGGTTGCCGGATCTACTTCAAACCCCGGAATGATCTTGAATTTCAAATTAAATGTATTGCCTGCCTTTTGAATATTCCCCTTAAGGCCAGTTTTTACATGCACGATCGTTCCCGGAAAAGAGTTCATATTGCTATATATTTCATTATCTGAAGAACTAGTATAATATTTAATATGGTTATAAGTCAAGGGTGAAGTTATAGTGGCTGGACCCGCTCCACCTGACAGAGGATTGGCAGTAATGGTTCCTATCTCTGTTGCTAGTTTCCAGTCTTTATTAGATTTGATAGTAAAACGGACATTCGTCGTCTCAAGACCCATTTCTATCTCAGATTGCGACACGAAAGGTGCTATTGTTATCGCGCCCGTGGTAACAGCCAGATTCATGGAACCTGGAATGTTAGACGATCCGGATCTATTAATTAAGTTTCCTTGCTGAGCATTCGCTGAGGTCATCAGCATGAGTATCGACAGAAGGGTTATCAGACTTTTCATTGTGTTGTATATCCGTCCGCTTTTAGACTAGCGGTTTAATTGGTTTAAACAAAGAAAGTGAGGTCTATAATAAACCTCACTTTCCATTATTTTAAAAAAATCGGATTGAAGCTTACTGAGCGCTCACAGTGTGGGTTACACTTACTGCATAAGTGCCTGGATCAACAGCAAAACCAGGGGTCACTTTATACCTTAAGGTAAATGTATTGCCAGAGACGAGGGCAGAACCTCTGGTTCCTGTTTTAGCTTGAGTCGGAGTATTAACAGTTGCACTGAAAGTTGTGAATGAGCTTGGCGTACCATCGGCTCCATTTATTACACCCCAGGCAATATTTGATGGCAGTAAAGGAGCCTCAATAGTTCCAGGGCCGCCAGTAATTGGTGTTCCTACGATACCAGTAATAGTAGTAGTTAACTTCCAAAGCCTGTTAGATTTTACAGCGAAGTTGACCGGCGCGGTGATAAGACCGTTCTCGATGTCGCTATCTGTAGCAAAAGCTGCTATGTCTGGTGTTCCAGTAACTGTAGCGTTAACTGAAGAACTAATTGCAGCATTGATAACTTGTGCCTGTGCAACAAAGCTGATAATCGTTATCAGTGATAATGTAAGTAGACATTTTTTCATTAGGTGATTATTTTGTTCTTAATTATAATGGTTTAACATCACTTTTTTAATTACAATGAAATAGACAAATGTAATGCCACGCAAGCTATTGTCTATTAACCGTATCATATCGGGGGGTTTTTAGATTATATGAATAAATCTCAATTGGGTAACTGTAGATATTATTCTACAACTTGGGGATAATTGGGGAATAAATTCCCATTTACTTTAATTCAATAAACTTTCACGGTAAATACCCATAATCCATGCATTCAAACAAGATAGGATAAAACATTGCTTTGTGTGGTTTCATTCCGCTCTTTATTGAGCACTCACTGTATAAGTTACATCTACTGCATATGTACCCGGGTCAACAGAAAAGCCAGGAATTACTTTATATCTTAGGGTGAACGTATTGCCGCTTACCGCGGGAGCACCTCTGGAACCAGTTTTTGCTTCAACCGACGCTGTTGTGGTGATAGTTGCGTTAGCGAAAGCTGTCCAGGACGTCACAGTCCCGCCGGCACCGTTAATTACACCCCAGGAAATATTCAATGGCTGTAAAGGAACTGTAATAGTTGCGGGTCCCCCGGAAATGGGTGTGCTAACGATATTGCTTACAGATGTAGTTAACTTCGAAAGCCTGTTTGATTTTATAGCGAAATTGACAGCATCTGTTACTTGCCCGTTCTCTATTTCGCTATCGGTAGTAAACGGGGCAAGGGTGGGAGTTCCTGTAACTGTAAAATTAACCTTAGAATTAATCGAAGCGCCAAGTGCAGCAATAATAGATTGTGCCTGAACAGTATAAGCCATAAGCACTTTCATTACTAGCGAAAGGCAACATTTTATCATAAATATTAATTTATGATACTATTAAGACAAATGTGATGTCATTTGTTTAATCATCAAACTGATCAAGAAGTTTAAGCTGAGTTTCATATATATACCCAAAATCGCCGCAAACCGGGTATTTTTTGCAGAAACGCCCATCGATGTGGGGTGACTTACATTGCTGTTAACGTGTAAACCAATGTAATAAAATAGTAGCCTTCGTTATAGTCAAAACCTGGGGTGAATTTAATATCGGCTTTAAAATCATTGCCCGGCGTAAAATTTCCACCTCTGCTCCCGGTAAATAAGGGTACATCGGTATATGCCAGAGGAATATATTCCGTACTGTTAGTTTTTTTCATTTGCAAAACGGAAGGGGGCATGTCACGACTTGCATATGGTCCGCTGCCACTAAAATAAGGTGTCGTAGATTTTACGCTAAGGGTCCAGGGACGTGTGGCTTTTATGCGGAAACGGGAGAATTGGCTTTTGATGATGCCGTTCTCGATATCATTTGCAGTTATAAAATTAAAGGATATGTCTGATTTAGGATCCATTTCAAATTCCAGTGCCGGACTGAGATTAAGCCTTACCTGTGTATTTTCAAAATCTTCCTTATTCTTTTGGGCGAAGATAAGATCAGAAATGCATAATAATACGATGAGCAAAAATAACGGGGAGTATTTCATATCAGTCGCTTGTTAAGGTAAACAGGATATTCACAACATAGCTGCCAGGGTCATAGTCAAAGTATAAAGGGGCAACAATAAAGTCCAGGTAGTATGTTTCTTCGTCTTTGTCTTTCCTGTTATTAGAAATTAAATGCTGATCATTGGTTGAAGATAAGGGAATTAGAGGAATCGTGTTATGTATCCGTATTGAAAATTTTTCTGCTGGTATACTTTGCCCGCTATTTGTTTTTATCGGTCCGTCTGATCTGAAACCAATTTGAAAATTTTTCCTTTTCGTGTCAACTTTTAAGCGGATCGCATTATTAGCAACCTTTTGGTTCTCATAATCGCTTATGGTAGTGTAATTGAAATCAGGGGCCGTCCCTATGATATCAAGGCTCATTTTCTGAGCTTTGGCGATATGCCACAGAAAAGAAATCAGTATACAAAGAAGAATTTTTTTCATGATCCATGATTCTAACTGGTAAAAATAACGCAATTATATTTTATTCTGTATTTTTTTTACTCTATTTGTATTATGACTAGACTGATTTGGTTAAGCCTTTTGTTTGGTATTGTGTTTTTGCCGTCGCTTCTTTTAGCACAGCAGATGAATGTCAACCCATCTACTCTTACATATAATTTAGCTCCGGGAACAACGGAGACCAAATTTGTAAGTGTAAGAAATATTACCACTAAAAAGCATACATTTCAATTGGCTCTCGCAGATTGGTATCGTGATTCGATAGGAAATCACGTCTATCTTAAGCCTGGGGTAATAAAACAATCATGCGCCTCTTGGGTAAAGCTTGGAGTAAACGTGGTGGAATTGGCGCCGGATCAGGTTGTAGATATTCCTGTTACTCTGGAAGTTCCGGCGGATTATAATGAAAAGGAGGGAATGCGCTGGTCGATGCTATTCATACAAAATTATATTTCTGATGATTCTACGGTTCAAAAAGCTGCGAGGATCACAACCACCATCCGCGAAATATTTCGTGTGGGCTTGCATATTTATCAAACACCACCCACAATAACCTCTAAATCTGCCGTTGCTGTATCATTGAATAAGGACAAAAAGAGTGCAGACACCTATGTTTTTGAAATGAAGAACAACGGTCCTACCATGTTAAACTGTTATGCTCATATGGAATTAACCAATATTGAAAGTGGTAAGGAGTTTAAACTTGAGGTACAGGATTTCCCAGTCTTCCCCGGCGGGAAGCGGCTGGTCGATTTTAAAATTCCACCTACCCTCCCGAAAGGAAAATATTCTGCCCTTGCCATTTTGGATTACGGAGAAAATTCACCCCTCGAAGCAGTCGAATCCACAATTGAGATAAAATAATACTCATCAGGCTTTTTAGAACCATGGGAATAAGGCAGTGCTCTTTAAACAATTCCATTGTTAATTGGTTGTTGCTTTATGACCGATCTGGAGTGCATACTTGAGGAAACAAGTTTAAATTATTCAAGCGACTCCCTCCCAGGGATCTCTCGTATCAGTGACAAAAACGGTTTTGTTTTCACAGATAAAAACGATAAAGTCATTACCGATCAGAAGACCCTTGACCGCATAAAGAAACTTGCTATACCGCCGGCATGGGCCAGGGTTTGGATAGCGCCTAAGGCCAATGCTCACTTACAAGCAACTGGGATTGATCAGGCTGGCAGAAAACAATATAAATATCATAACGATTGGATTAATTATCGTAGTGAGACTAAATATTTCAGATTGCTTGAATTTGGTAGCAAACTCCCTGAATTTAGAAGGAATATTCAAAAGGATCTTCGACGTAAACACTTGGATGAACGGAAGGTATTGGCAATATCCGTGAATATGATGCAGAAAACCCTCATCAGAATAGGAAATGAAACGTATAAGCAGTTATACGGCTCTTACGGACTAACGACGCTCAGGGATAAGCATGTGAAAATTACAGGCAATTCGCTAATGCTGAGTTTCAAAGGCAAAAAAGGGGTTTACCATGAAATCGGGATATCCGACAGACTGCTAGCCCGACTGGTAAAAAAGTGTAAAGACATCCCTGGGCAGGAGTTATTTCAGTATTACACACCTGGAGGTGACAGAAAGTCTATCGATTCAGGGAAGGTTAATAACTATATCAAGGAAATTAGTTGCTGTGATTTCACCGCCAAGGATTTCAGAACCTGGGCTGGAACTATGCACACTATGAAGCATCTTGCAGAGTTTGAATATCCCGATAATGTCACTTTAAGAAAAAAAGTAATTGTAACAGTTATTGACCAGGTGGCGGCCAAACTAGGCAATACGCGAGCTATATGTAAGAAATCCTATGTTTTTCCAACACTGCTGGAAGAATATGAAAATGGCTCTCTTCAGCCTTACCTTAAAAAACTATCTAAAGCAACTGATTTCACGGGAGAAAAAGGTTTAAACCACGATGAAAAAGTATTGCTAAGTTTTTTGAAAGCACAAAAGAAAAAGCGTAGCCTTGAAAAATAAAACAATCGAGATGTTAGTGCTCTCCTAAAACTTCCGGAGTGGGGGCAAGTTTTTTAATCTTTGGGGGGTGTTTTAACGGGGTTTACAGGCTGTTCATCAGTTTCCCTTCTCTTAGCCGGATCAGGCAAATTCGCGTCCTCTTTGGTATAGGTTTGATCCTCTGGCTTAACAACCGCCTCGATATCAGTGTTTGGCGTTACTATATTTTTTTGATCTGAATCTTGAGGTTCTAATTTTTCTGGTTTCCTGGCTTGGTTATTCATATGGTATAGACAAGTTAGACAAAATATTGTTTCGGCAATGCACTTAAATCTGGGAGGATTCTTTTTCATTCGCCTCGACAACCTGATGTTCCGTTTTGCCGGTAAGTAAATCAACGGGGGTTGTATCGGTATTTTGGGGTATCTATCATACCTTGCGCCATATCTTTTGGGAATTTAATTGCTTGAAATTTGAAGCAATAGAAGAGAAACGCAGCGTTTCTTTTGTGCCCAGCGCCAGAAAACCAAGATTTTCCAGACTTTCGTCAAAAAGTCCAAAAACTTTAGCCTGCAGGTATTTGTCAAAATAGATCAGAACATTGCGACATAGAATTAGTTGAAATTGATTAAAGGAATGATCGGACACCAGATTGTGCGTTGAAAAAATCATTTTAGATTTCAGGTTTTCGTCAAACCTGGCTGAATTGTAGTTTACCGAATAATAGCTTGAGAAATCGTGCTTGCCTCCAGAAAGACTGTAATTTTCCGAATATTGCTTCATCTGGCTCAATGGGAAGATTCCTTTACCTGCTTTATCTAATACTTCAGTATTAATGTCGGTGGCATATACTAATGATTTATCATACAAATTAAGTTCTTTTAGAACTATCGCGATCGAGTAAGCCTCTTCACCCGTGGAACAACCGGCGACCCAGATTCGGATAAAAGGGTAGGTGCCCAGTTGGGGAAGTACATCTTCCCGTAAGGCTTGATAGAATAAAGGGTCACGGAACATCTCCGTCACATTAACAGTGATTTGTTCTACAAAACGTTTTACATATTTTGAATCAGTTTTGAGATGATACCGAAACTCTGCGAAACTGGGGAATTTGTCGAGGGTAAATAGTCTGTTAATTCTGCGCTTGATTGAGGCCTTAGAATAATTCGTGAAATCATAGCCAAATAATTCCAACAGATCATTTAGAAGGATCTCCACCTCAACATCATTTATCGCACTTTCCTGCACGGGTTTTACATTATCAACCGGAAACCCATTCAGTTCAGGAATCTTTTTGGAGAATATAGATTCTCAGGTATATCATCAACTATTAATATCATTTCTAATTGCATGAACTTAATTTTTAAGGGGCTGGGGCACGGGATAAAATTAGAAATAATTGTCTATGAAACATGATAATTCAAGAATGCGTTTATAAAAAAGCCGATTGCTTTTAACATGGACGATTTACCTGGTCTTTTTCGTTCAATGTGATAACTTTGCCATGTTCTGATTATAGAGTATGAGAGTAGCAATAAATGGTTTTGGACGTATTGGAAGAATTACCCTGCGTGCATTGCTGAAAAAAGAGGGTATTGATATTGTCGCGGTGAATGATCTGAGTGATACGGCTACATTGGCTCATCTCTTTAAATACGATTCTGTTCACGGTGGATTTAAAGGAAATGTATATGGTAATAAAAGGGGACTAGTTGTCGACGGCAGACAGATAAGTGTATTCGCAGAAAAGCATCCGGAGAAACTTCCCTGGCGCGAACTGGCTGTAGATTTGGTTATTGAATCCACCGGAAAATTTACAAGCGCTGAACTAGCTGCAGCGCATCTGAAAGCGGGTGCTACGCAAGTTATTATTTCAGCACCTTCAGGTGATAAAGATTTGCCAACAGTTGTTCTGGGTGTAAATGATGATCTAACCGATCTGTCGTCCTCTATATTGTCAAATGCATCTTGTACCACAAATAATGTCGCGACCATGGTTAAAGTATTGGATGATAATTGGGGTGTGGTGAACGGATACATTACGACAGTACATTCAATGACCGGGGACCAAAATCTGCACGATGCTCCTCATAAAGACCTGCGGCGGGCAAGAGCAGCTTCCGCCTCAATCATACCAACCACAACAGGTGCTGCAAAGGCTATAACTAATATATTTCCACATCTTGAAGGTAAACTTGGTGGAGCAGGTATCCGGGTCCCGGTGCTTAATGGTTCATTAACGGATTTTACATGTATATTAAAAGTGGTCCCTACTGCTGAAGAGATTAATCTCGCTTTCCAGAAAGCGTCTGAAGGGTTTCTCAAGAATGTTTTGGAATACACTTCGGATCCCATTGTTTCGGTTGACATACTCGGAAATCCCCATTCGTGTATTTTTGATTCTCAGCTCACATCAGTCGTCGGCGACCTGGTGAAGGTTGTGGGGTGGTACGATAATGAATCCGGCTATTCAAATCGGCTGGCTGACCTTGCTGTAAAGATCGCTGCTCTAAAAAGCAATTAAAAGTCCCTATGATAAAATTCATCACCTCCGACCAGACACGGGATTTGCGAAGCTCAGAATTGAGGTCAGGATTGGATCGTAATTTATGCGGTTTTGTTGGAGACGACGATGAAGGTTCTTTTCATGTTGGATATTTTTTGGATACGGAATTGATGAGCATTGCTACGTTTCATAGACAACCGAGAGAGGGTTTTCCCGGCGCAGGATATCAGCTCCGTGGGATGGTAACCCATCCTGATTATCGGGGAAGGGGAATTGGTAACCAACTTTTAAACTTTTCCATTGTTTACCTCAAAGGCCAGGGAACCAACTATATTTGGTGTAATGCCCGGAAAAAGGCGTGCAAATTTTATCAGGACATTGGATTTGAAATTATATCTAAAGAATTTGAACTACCCGGAATAGGGCCGCATAGGGAGATGTACCTTAGGATTAGTTAAGACGGGAACAAGGAACAAGAGCAAAGACCGCGACCGTAATTAGGGGTGCTGGAGTGTAATCCAGGCAGGGTCTAACAACTAACAACCAACAACTAACAACCAACAACTAACAACTAACAACCAACTAACAACCAGCAAGTATGAAAACAATAGATTATTTAAATTTTTCGGGTAAAAAAGCATTGATACGGGTTGATTTCAATGTTCCCTTGGATGAACACTTTAATATTACCGATGATAACCGAATCATGGGTGCCATTCCCACCATTGAAAAAATATTAAAAGATGGTGGGTCTGTGGTTCTAATGTCGCACCTTGGAAGACCTAAAAATGGCCCTGAAAAGAAATTTTCTTTAATTCACCTAGTAAAGCACTTATCGCTTGTCCTGAATACCGAGGTCAAGTTTGCTGATGATTGTATTGGCGAAAAAGCGAATCAACTGTCAAAAGATTTAAAAGGCGGTGAGGTTCTCTTGCTGGAAAATCTTCGATTCTATAAGGAGGAGGAAAAAGGCGACGAAGCTTTTGCAAAGAAGCTTGCTGCATTGGGTGATGTTTATGTAAATGATGCTTTTGGAACCGCCCACCGTGCTCATGCATCTACTGCCATTATTGCCAGGTTTTTCCCGGATGCCAAATACTTTGGATACCTTATGGCTGGCGAACTTGCAAATGCAGAGAAGATTCTCAACCATGCCGAAAAACCGTTTACAGCTATCATGGGTGGTGCTAAGGTGTCTGATAAAATCGAATTAATAGATCAATTGCTGCAAAGGGTAGATAATCTCATCATCGGGGGGGGGATGGCCTATACTTTCGCAAAAGCTCAGGGAGGGAAAATCGGAAATTCACTTGTCGAAGATGATAAGCTTGAATTAGCTGTAGAACTTATCGCGAAAGCTAAAAAGCAAAAGGTAAATCTTTTATTACCGGTGGATTCAATTATTGCTGATGCTTTCGCAGAAGATGCTAAAACCGGAAAAGCCCAAAATGATAACATTAAAGATGGCTGGATGGGCCTTGATATTGGTGCGGAATCAATAAAGAGTTTCGTAGAAGTAATAAAAGGATCTAAAACTATTTTGTGGAATGGCCCTATGGGTGTTTTCGAGATGGAGAAATTTCAGCAAGGCACAAAATCTATCGCTGAAGCCGTGGTAGAAGCAACTAAAAAGGGTGCATTCTCACTTATTGGGGGAGGTGACTCGGCTGCTGCTGTTGCAAAATTTGGTTTTAATGACGACGTAAGTTATGTTTCAACCGGGGGAGGGGCTTTACTAGAATATATGGAAGGAAAAGAACTTCCGGGAGTTAAAGCAATCAATTCCTGATTTGGCTTAGGGCAATGTGTTTTGTTGCGGAGGTATTTGTAGCAAGCTTTCTGGGTTTAAACTTCACTTGAATTCCTGGCTAACTATTTTTCCGCCCAAAAGGGTTAGGTGAACTTGCGTTGTGTTTGCGATGTTTTCTAGCGGATTTTTTTCCAGGATTACTAAATCCGCTTTTTTTCCTACGGTAACTGAGCCATGTTTATTTCAATGCCAATAATGCTGAATTGCAAGTGAATATACCTATGATTACTATCTCTTCTCGACTTAACGATAGTGAGATAGGTAAAATCATGCCTTATGGGCAGGATATTTTTGCAGTTCCGCCGAATAATTCATTACTTTGATGAACAAAGTACTTTTGTATGAAAGAAAAAGATGTATATTCTGAATTGAGTTCCATTAGGAATCTAATGGAGCGATCTTCGAAATTTATTTCATTGAGTGGCCTGGCGGGAGTATTAGCGGGTTTGTATGCCTTGTTAGGTGCCGGATTAGGTTATATGCTAATGAACAATATTTTTGAGACAGACGGTGTCATTACGAATAGGTCGGTGGTGGTTTGGCAACTGTTCATGATTGCATTGACTGTATTGGTCTTTTCAGTCGTTACTGCATGTTGGCTTACTATACGTAACGCGAAAAATAAACGCGAAAGTGTGTGGAATCCTGTAAGTCGTCGCTTACTCACTGCCAGTGGAGTCCCGCTTGTCACTGGTGGACTGTTTATTCTAATCATGCTCATGAAAGGAGAATACGCCTTTATAGCTGCTGCTTGCCTCATCTTTTACGGACTGGCCTTATTTGCAGGAAGCCATTATACTTTTGTTGACATAAAATGGCTGGGATTTTGTCAGATTTTATTGGGCCTGATCGCGCTTATTGTGCCTGTTTATGGCTTGATTTTATGGGCGATAGGTTTTGGTGTTCTGCACATCATCTATGGTGGTATTATGCATTTTAAATACGAAAGGTGAAGGTTTCCCTGGAAGAATTCGATAAAGCTTTTGAAAACAGAATCAGGCTTCAAATCATGAGCGTGCTTTCTGTTAATACAAATTATGATTTCAATTCGCTCAAAGAGCTGTTGCAGGTGACCGATGGCAATTTGGCTTCGCATCTTAAGGCTTTAGAAAAAGAAGAATACATAAGTGTTTTTAAGTCGTTCGTTGGGCGCAAACCTAACACTCAGTATGCTGCTACCCAGAAAGGGAAAGACGCCTTTAAAAAACATCTGCAGGCACTAGAAAATTTAATCCGGCAACAGAAATAGGAACGCGATTACTGTGGTAATATGACCTGGAACGTGGCTCCGTTTTGGTCAGAAGTGATGTTTAATGTACCACGCAAGCCTTCAATCAATCGCTTAACCAGGGCCAGGCCAAAGCCGTAGCCATGCTCCCCATTTGTACCGGAAGTTGTGGCTGATTTTCCCTCCAGAATGTTGGCAATTTGTTCCTTACTTAGACCTGTTCCGGTATCCTGAATTGTAATCCTTAACACATTTGGATTCTCTTTTTCTGTCAGCACAAGACTAACGTTTACCTGACCACCTTTCGGCGTAAACTTGATGGCGTTAGATATCAGATTTCCAGTTATCTGCAGGAGTTTATTCTTGAAAAAAGGGACTGTTTCTGTTTCAGGGCTTATATGAATTTCGAGCTTTACATCCTTGGCTTTGGCCTGAGGAATATATAACTTATCGAGCTTTTCTCTAAATATTTTCAAGTTTAATTCATCTCCTTTGACGCGAACTTCGCTCTTATTCTCTGCGCTCAGGATCTCGTCGGCAAGGTCAAGAAGCGAACTGCCACTTTTGTGGATAAGGTTTATGAACTCCAGTACCTCGTCTAATTTGTTTTCCTTCCCCTGATCGTTTATTATTTGTGCGAGACCAATGATCCCAGCCAGGGGCCCGCGGATATCGTGTGCAACCTTGTTCTTTGTATCCGTAGCTTCAGTGACTTTGGTCCTTAGAGATTCAATAACCTTATACGTTTTAAGACGGCTGACAATTTCCGCTGCAATGATCTTTAGCAGCTCAGTTTTCTCTGGCTCTAATTTTCTCGCGTTTCGGTCCAACATGCAGAGTGTACCTATATTATAGCCATCCGCGATAAGCGGGAGTCCAAAGTAATATCGCAGTTTTGGTTCGTGAGTGACAAATGGTTTTTGTTGAAATCTTAAATCATTTGAGAGATTCTGTATTTCAAGATGATCTTTTTCCATTAATGTAAACTGACACACAGTCTCTTCTCTAGGTGCTTGATCTATTTCCATACCATGTCCTGAGATGATTTATTGGGTATACGAATCAATTAATCCAACTAGCGATATTTCTGTCCCTGCAACACTGGCGGCAAGTTTTGCGAGGTCTTTGAACTGGTCATGTAAGCTAGTGTAATCTACATTGAATTCTGAAAGAGTTAAAATTCTTTCGAGCTCGTTTTCCGGGACTGGGGCTGATATTATTAATAGATTTAAGTCAAGTTTCTGACTTGAGACTGTTCCTTAGTTCAGGATATACGATCCAGGCAAAAATAAGGTTTCAACAAAAGTAGTGTTCCTTTTAGAAATCACCAAAACAAGGGGAAAGTGAATGAATTCGGTTGAACTAGGGTGCAATAGGGTAGGATCAGGCGACTAATTTATATGTACAAAAATCATTTTCTAAAAGCACCAAGGATCATTAAAAAGGGTCCAAAACTGTGGAAAACTTTTTTATGTGGGAGATAGTGGTAAAAAGTGGTAAGTTATTTACTTTTACTCTTGAATTAATCTGTGAAGTACCGTAATGTCCCATTTTTTAGGAGAATTTGATTGTAAACTTGATGCTAAGGGGAGGATGATGATTCCGTCCGCCCTGAAGAAGCAGCTCCCGGAAGCTGAGCGTGAAGGGCTTGTGATCAATCGGGGCTTCGAAAGGCACCTGGTGATTTACACTAAAAAAGAATGGGATCGAATTACAGAGGAGCTTAGTAAGCTGAATTTGTACGAGAAAAAGAAAAGGGATTTTGTCAGATATTTTACCCGGGGTGCAACAGAGTTATCTCTCGATTCGGCTAATCGTATACTTTTTCCAAAAGCTTTAATGGAATATGCAGGTATCACAACTGAAGTGGTATTGTCATGTCAACTGAACAAGATTGAGGTTTGGGCTAACGATGCCTACGATTCTCAAATGGATAACGAGCCGGAAAACTTTGCAAACCTGGCAGAAGAAGTAATGGGCCATGCAGGAAGGGGGGATAATGACTAATTATCACCAGCCCGTTATGCTCAAGGAATGTATTGAAGCTTTAAATATTAAACCTGATGGGATTTATGTTGATGTCACTTTTGGTGGCGGAGGTCATTCCCGTGAAATATTAAAACACCTGGGTCCGCAGGGAAGGCTTTTAGCTTTCGATCAGGACGCTGACGCACAAAAGAATTTACCCAACGATGATCGATTAACCTTTATTGATCAGAACTTCCGCTATTTGAAAAATAATTGCCGTTTGCAGGGCGCCATTTCTGCAGATGGCATTCTGGCTGATCTGGGTGTTTCGTCGCACCAATTTGATCAGCCAGAACGGGGGTTCTCTATTCGTTTTGATGCGGATCTCGACATGCGAATGGATCAGGGGGGCACACTTACTGCCCGCGATGTAGTAAACAATTTTACCGAGGAGCAGCTTCACAGGATTTTTGGCATTTATGGGGAGATAAAGAATGCAAAATCATTAGCCCGGACACTTGTAACCGTTCGGTTGAACAAGAGTATTCAAACGGTGATCGACCTTAAACAGGCAATTGGGCCTCTTATCCCGAAAGGTAAAGAGAATAAATATTTGGCGCAGGTGTTTCAGGCGCTTAGAATCGAAGTTAACCAGGAGCTCGAAGCATTAAAAGAATTCCTTGAGCAATCGGTTGATGTTTTGAAAAAGGATGGACGCCTCGTTGTTATGTCATATCATTCACTCGAAGACAGACTCGTAAAAAATTTTATTGCAAAGGGAAAATTTCACGGTGAAGTGGAAAAGGACTTTTTCGGCAATCAGATAAAGCCATTGGAAAGTCTTACCAGAAAGGCGATCGTAGCTTCTGAGCAAGAAGTAAAAGAGAACAACCGGGCACGGAGTGCCAAACTTAGAATTGCTGTTAAGAATTAATTCAGGTTTAGAATTATGAATAACCAATTTAAAAGAGAAACTACTGAGGAAGTGGAAGTTGAAAGGGAAGTGCAGCCTGAAAAAGAAAAGGCTGAGCTTCCCCGCAACTTCTTCACCATGATGTTTACTGATGGGGTTATTTCAAAGGAAGCGGCAACTGATATGCTGCCCTTCATCATATTCATTGCTTTTTTGGGGATGATCTATATTGGTAACCGCCATTTTGCAGAAAATAATATACGCGATATAGACAGGCTCGGAAAGGAAGTTAAAGAACTCAGCTGGGATTATAAAACGCTTAAAGCTGATCTCATGATGAAGAGCACACAGACAGAGGTTGCAAGGGAGGTAGATACCCTGGGGCTGATGGAGCCCGTGGAGCCGCCGAAGAAAATTGTGATTGCGGAGGGAGAATTTGAATAGAACCAAGAGCCAGGAACAAGGAACCAAGACGAAGGACTGTATAAATTAAGCACAAACTACTAAAGCACTATTTACTAACTATTAATCACTACTACAAACCACTAACAACCAACAACCAACAACCAACAACAAACAACAAACCCGTGAACATCAGAACCGACATACTACTACGCGTGTACATAGCCTTTGGGCTTATTGTACTTTTAGCGTTTGCGGTTTTGTTTAAGCTTTTCCACGTTCAGTATGTTGAAGGAAGCAAGTGGAGAGCGATGGCCGACAGCCTTTCTACCCGTTTTGCCAATGTTGAAGCTTCCCGGGGAAATATCTATGCTGTTGACGGAAAAAGCCTGCTTGCAACTTCCGTACCTGAATATGAAATTCGGATGGACCTGATGGCAGGTGGGATTGAAAAGGATGAGGTATTCTATGAGAAAATCGACTCCCTTGCTGCTAAGCTTTCGTCCTTTTTCGGTGACAAATCTGCGAAGCAATACTCCAGGATGCTAAGAAATGCAAGGGAAGATAAAGCCCGCTATTTTTTGTTGAAACGCGACGTTACACATCAGGAGTTAAAAGCCATTCGTAAGTTTCCTGTGTTCAAGATGGGAAGATATAAAGGGGGATTGATCTCTGTGCAGAAGAACAAAAGAATTATGCCATTTCAAAGCCTGGCTGCCCGTACCATTGGATATAAGAATGAAAACGTGCAACCGGTTGGTTTAGAAGGTGCCTACAGCTCTTATATCGATGGCGAAAGCGGAAAACGACTGGTTCAACGAATTGCTGGTGGGATTTGGATGCCTGTAAATCAGGATATAGAAATTGCCCCTAAAGAAGGTGCAGACATCATATCAACTATTGATGTTAATATGCAGGATGTCGCTCAACGTGCCTTGAAAAAACAATTAATTGCAAGTAATGCCGACCACGGGACGGTCGTATTAATGGAAGTGGCAACAGGGCAAGTGCGGGCGATTGCCAATTTTAGCAAGGTTAGTGAGGGGGTTTATAAAGAGAAGTTTAACTATGCAATTGCCGGTAATCAGGATCCGGGCTCAACGTTTAAAGTAGCCTCCTATATGGCTTTGCTGGAAGACAATAAAGTGGACACAAACACCCTGGTTGGGACCGGTACCTACCCTATACCAGGAAAAATTATTACGGATTCTCACGGCAGTATAGGCACGGTTACGGTAAAAAAGGCCTTTGAAGAATCATCAAACGCCGCAATAGCAGAGCTCATTAACAAGGCATATAAGGCAAATCAGTCTGCTTTCACAGATCATTTATACAGATGGAGCTTGCATGAGAAATTAGGTTTGCAAATCCCCGGGGAGGCTCAGCCAGTGGTTAAGAATCCCAGTAATAAAAGCTGGAATAAAAACATGACCCTGCCGCAGATGGCTTATGGATATGAAATGCAGCTTACTCCCCTTAAAATGTTGTCCTTCTATAATGCCATAGCGAACGACGGAAAATATATCGCCCCGATTTTTGTTAAGGAAATAAAGAGACTGGGAAATACTGTTGAACAGTTTACAGCAAGAGTGATAAATGAAAAAATCTGTTCGGATGAGACCCTGGGTAAAATACAGGCGATGCTGGAAGGCGTTATTACCGAAGGTACGGGAAAGTCAATTATAGAAAGTCCTTTTTATAGGGTAGCCGGAAAATCCGGTACGGCACAAGTTGCTGACGGCAATAAGGGATATAAAGCGAAACGTCAGTATCAGGCATCATTCTGTGGTTATTTTCCTGCAGATAATCCGAAGTACTCGCTGATCGTTGTGATTAACGACCCGAAAAATGGATATTATGGTGCGCAGGTTAGCGGGCCTGTGTTTCGTGAAGTGGCCGACAGAGTATATGCCAGTGACGTGAGCATGTATGACGGAATGAAGGATGAGAAATTGGCCGGGAATATCAACATGCCGTCAGCGAAAGCAGGACAAAAAAAGGCGACTCAAAGAGTCTATAAAGCTTTCGGAATAAAGACATTGTTTGCTGCAAACGCAGAGTACGTTACGGTTGATACGAATAAAGGCGTGGTAAATCCTGAAATAAGAATACTGGAAGGATCGGTTCCGGATGTAAGCGGAATGGGGCTCAAAGATGCTTTATATGTGTTAGGTAACTCCGGGCTGAGACCGATTGTCAGAGGCAGCGGAAAAGTTATAAAGCAATCGATCGTTGCGGGTACCAGAGTAGGTAAAGATTATCCAATAGTTTTAGAATTGAAATAATGAAAATACTAAAGGATATATTATATGGTGTTCCTCTAAAGCAGGTTTCCGGTTCCACAGAAATGGAAGTGGATTCTATTTGTTTCGATTCAAGAAAAGCCGAACCAAGCGGACTTTTTGTAGCCGTTCGTGGAACCTTGTCGGATGGCCATGATTTTATCGAAAAAGCGGTTGGCCTTGGTGCAACAGCAATTGTATGTGAGACTTTGCCAGTTAAACTCCAGATAGGGGTAAGCTATTTCTTGGTAGATGATTCGGCGAAATCGCTGGGGATTATTGCTGCGAACTATTTTGAACATCCTTCTTCAAAGCTTAAGCTAGTAGGGGTTACAGGCACGAATGGAAAGACAACAGTAGCGACGCTTCTTTTTCAACTATTCCGCGATCTTGGATATAAATGTGGTTTGCTCTCAACGGTGCAAAATCAAATTAACGATCTTATTATCGCATCAACACATACCACGCCTGATCCAATTGCGCTAAACAGCCTGCTGCAAGATATGGTTGACAGCGGTTGTGATTATTGTTTCATGGAAGTAAGTTCCCATGCAGTTGCACAGCATAGAATTTCCGGACTGCAATTCACGGGCGGTGTGTTTACAAACCTCACGCACGACCATTTGGATTTCCATCAAACTTTCGATGCCTATCTAAAAGCTAAGAAGGCTTTTTTCGATACTTTGGAAAGCAATTCATTCGCGCTGACGAATATTGACGATAAGAATGGGATCATTATGCTGCAGAATAGTCGCGCTCATAAGAAAACCTATGGGTTGAAAAATATCGCGGATTTTAAAGCGAAGATTATAGAAAACCATTTCAGCGGCCTTCTTCTCAATATTGATGGAGAAGAAGTATGGTTTAAAATGGTAGGCAGTTTTAATGCATACAATTTGCTTGCGGTGTATTCCACCGCGATGTTGCTTGAGCAGGATCGTGCCCGGGTGCTTATTTCTCTGAGCCGCTTAAGTGGCGCTGAGGGAAGATTCGATTATACCGTGTCGCCTTCAGGCATTATTGGAATTGTAGACTATGCACATACACCAGATGCGGTACAAAATGTTCTTCATACCATACAGGATATCCGTACAGGTACTGAACAAGTAATTACGGTAATAGGTTGTGGCGGCGATAGGGATAAGAGTAAGCGTCCTGTAATGGCGCAGGTAGCATGCGACTGGAGCAATAAGGTCATCCTGACTTCTGATAATCCACGAAGTGAGCCGCCGGAACAGATTATCCATGACATGGAAGCTGGAGTAATGCCGCAAAATAAGAAGAAAGCAATTTCAATTGTCGACCGAAAAGAAGCAATACGCACAGCATGCCATCTGGCAAAGCCGGGCGATATCATACTCGTCGCAGGCAAGGGACATGAAAAATACCAGGAGACAGCAGGGGTAAAACATCCGTTTGATGATAAGCAGATTTTAAATGAACTTTTAAACCTGATGAGCTGATGCTATACTACTTATTCACATGGCTGGATCAGCATTATAATCTACCGGGGGCAGGTGTGTTTCAGTACATATCATTTCGTACCGGCATGGCTGTTATCCTGTCTTTGTTTTTAACTACGGTTTATGGAAGCCGGCTGATCAGAATCTTAAGCGCCAAACAGGTTGGTGAACCTGTGCGGAATCTGGGATTGGAAGGGCAAATGCAAAAGCAGGGAACACCTACAATGGGGGGGCTTATCATATTATTGGGGATACTTTTACCAACTCTGCTATTTGCCCGCCTGGAAAATATTTACATCATACTGATGCTGGGTACTACGGTATGGATGGGTGCGATAGGATTCCTGGACGATTATATCAAAGTTTTTAAGAAGGACAAAGAAGGGCTAGCAGGCAGGTTTAAAATTATGGGTCAGGTCGGACTTGCACTGATCATTGGCTGGACGATGTATTTTCACCCGGATATTGTTGTCCGCGAGCAGGTTCCTTTTCCTACTGTTTCCGATGCCCATACAGAGGTTCGAAAAAAAGGTAACGAGTTATATTACACCCAGGATGTTAAGTCAACACAAACAAATTTTCCTTTTTACAAGGATAATGAGTTTGATTACGCCAAGGTCTTGACCTTTTTCAATGAAGACCTTAAAAATTATTCTTTACTAGTATTTCTGCTGGTTGTTATCGTGATCGTGACCGCGGTTTCTAATGGTGCTAATTTAACTGATGGTATTGATGGACTAGCAACAGGTACATCCGCCATAGTCGGGATTACTCTCGCCATCCTGGCATACGTTTCCGGTAATACCATTTTCGCAGATTATTTGAATATCATGTATATCCCGAATTCCGGGGAGCTGGTAGTATTCGCTGGAGCATTTGTGGGTGCATGTGTAGGTTTCCTATGGTACAATTCTTATCCTGCTCAGGTATTTATGGGAGATACAGGAAGTTTGGCCATTGGCGGAATTATCGCGGCTTTTGCTATTATGATCCGTAAGGAGCTTTTGATACCGGTCCTTTGCGGAGTTTTCCTTATTGAGAATCTTTCTGTGATGATCCAGGTTACTTACTTCAAGTATACGAAACGTAGGTTTGGGGAAGGCCGCCGTGTTTTCCTAATGTCGCCCCTTCACCATCATTATCAGAAAAAAGGATATCACGAGTCGAAAATAGTAACCCGGTTCTGGATTGTCGGGATTATCCTTGCCATTTTAACTATTGTAACCTTAAAGCTCCGATAATGCAGGATAGAAAATATATCGTTGTTCTGGGAGCCGGCGAAAGCGGGGTTGGCGCAGCTTTGCTCGCACAAAAGCAAGGTTATGAAGTCTTTGTTTCTGATATGGGACCCGTTGCTGAAAACTATAGTAAAGAACTTCAGAAAGCCAATATCCCTTTCGAACAAAATGGACATACTGAGGAACGTATTTTATCAGCTACCGAAATTGTAAAGAGCCCCGGAATTCCCGACAAAGCCCCAATCATCAAGAAAATACTGGAGAAACAAATTCCAATCCTTTCAGAAATTGAATTTGCCGGGCGGTATACCGACGCTAAATTGATTTGCATTACCGGGTCGAATGGCAAGTCGACAACGACGATGCTAACCTACCATTTACTCAAAGATGCCGGATTAAATGTTGGCCTTGGTGGGAACATCGGAAAGAGTTTTGCAAAGCAGGTTGCTTTTGAAAAATACGATTATTATGTACTTGAGATCAGCAGCTTCATGCTTGATAATATGTACAATTTTAAAGCTGACGTCGCGGTTTTACTTAACATAACGCCAGATCATCTTGACCGCTACGATTACAAAATGGAGAACTATTCAGATTCTAAATTTCGTATCATCCAAAATCAGGGTGCAAATGATGTATTTATTTACTGTGCTGACGATGCAGAGATTAAATCGGGACTGGAGAAACGCAATATTTCTTCACAATCCTTTCCTTTTTCAATAGAAACTATCCTCAACAAAGGAGCCTGGCTGGAAGGTCAGGAAATAACAATTAACCTTAACCACAATAATCAAGAACTTCTTACCATGTCAATTACCGAATTAGCCCTGCAGGGCAAGCACAATATTTATAACTCTATGGCCTCTGGCATAGTAGCGAAAGTGCTTGAATTACGAAACGAATCCATACGCGATAGTATGGGGAGTTTCAGCAACATTGAGCACAGACTGGAACATGTTGCCAAGATTTCAGGAATTGATTTCATCAATGATTCAAAAGCAACAAATGTAAATTCTACCTGGTATGCACTTGAAAGCATGCCTGGAAAGGTCGTTCTTATCCTTGGTGGTGTGGATAAGGGAAACGATTATAATATGCTTAGGGATCTTGTTAAGGCAAAGGTTAAAGGAATTGTTTGTTTGGGGAAAGATAATAGGCGCATTCACGAAGCCTTTGAAGATGACGTTGAAGTTATTGTCAATACTTTCTCTGCAAGTGAAGCGGTTCAAATTGCTTATCACATGGCAAAGAAAGGCGACACGGTGTTGCTTTCTCCTGCCTGTGCAAGTTTTGACTTGTTCAAAAACTATGAAGACCGGGGAAATCAGTTTAAGAAAGCGGTAATGGAACTGTAGTTGGATGTTAGTTAAGGGTTTTTGGAAAGAGAGAGCCAAAACCCACTAACACTAAGCCAAATTTCTGATAATATGGAAAGACTCATAAATAAAACTAAAGGCGACCGGTGGATCTGGCTGATAGTGATCTTACTGTCAGTATGGTCGCTGCTGGCGGTGTACAGCGCTACCGGAACCCTGGCCTATAAGAAAGGTGTGGGCAGTGAGCAGTTTCTGATCAAGCACCTTGTGATGATCATTGGGGGTATTGCATTGATGTATTTCTCGCATTTGCTGGATTATCGTCATTATGCAGGAATCTCAAAAATCCTGATGATTATAACAATTCCATTGTTGCTCTATACACTCATTTTTGGGACGAACGTTAATGAAGCGAGCCGCTGGGTCACTATTCCTATCATCAATCAGACTTTTCAAACGTCGGATATGGCAAAGCTCGCCTTAATAACCTTCCTGGCCCGAACTCTCAGCAAAAAGCAGGAGAATATTAAAGATGTTAAGAAAGCTTTTATTCCTATAATGGGCTCCGTCTGCGGTGTATTCGTATTAATTGCGCTTGCTAACCTTTCCACTGCTTTAATGCTTTTCGGTGTTAGTATCCTGCTTCTCATAATGGGTAGGATCAGTATCAAACAGATTTCTATTGTAAGTATTGCCGGTTTAGTCTTATTGAGCGGGGTAATGCTGTTAGGCCCGAGGCGTCAAACATATATGTCGCGGATTGAAACCTACCTCCATCCAGAGAAAGCAAATTCTGATAAATCATTCCAGGCTAATCAATCTAAAATAGCAATAGCTACAGGAGGTATTTTTGGTAAAGGCCCGGGGAATAGTACACAACGGAACTTTCTTCCCCACCCGTATTCCGACTTTGTATTTGCGCTGATTATAGAAGAATACGGACTTGTAGGTGGAGTTGGATTGGTGATGTTGTATCTGATCTTCCTGTATCGATGCGTGTTGATTGTCACCCATAGCCCCAAAGCTTTTGGTGCTTTGCTTGCGGCGGGCCTGAGTTTTAGTCTTACCATACAAGCCTTCGCAAATATGGCGGTGGCTGTCGGACTGGGTCCCGTAACTGGTGTACCTTTGCCGCTCGTGAGTATGGGAGGCACGTCAATACTTTTCACCAGCGTGGCCTTCGGGATAATTCTTAGCGTGAGCAGGGATAATGAAGAAAAGAAAGAAAAAAACAATGAAAAAGTAATTGTCGGGGAAATACCGGCGATGGGTTAAAATATGGAGAAGCGAGTGATAATAAGCGGTGGCGGCACAGGGGGACATATATTCCCGGCTGTGGCAATTGCTAATGCACTTAAAAAAATATCTCCGAACATTGAAATACTTTTTGTGGGAGCGAACGGCAGAATGGAGATGGAAAAGGTTCCCGCGGCCGGATATAAAATCACCGGGTTGGATATTCAGGGTTTTCAAAGAAAATCCTTATTAAAGAACATCCTGCTGCCTTATAAAATGGTAATGAGCCTGATCCGCTCGAGAAGTATAATAAAAGAGTTTAAACCGGATATAGCGGTTGGTGTTGGAGGCTATGCATCGGGCCCGCTGTTGTATACGGCATCACTAATGAAAATACCGTACCTGATACAGGAACAAAATTCTTATGCCGGGATAACCAATAAAAAATTAGGTAAACATGCAGCCAAAATATGTGTGGCATTCCAGGGAATGGAGCAGTTTTTTCCTAAGGAGAAGATCTTAATAACCGGCAACCCGATACGTAAGGATACAGTAGAAATTGAAGGCAAACGGGCAGCTGCTTTTGAGTTTTTCGGATTGTCTCCCCATAAGAAGACAATTTTGATAACAGGCGGAAGCCTCGGTGCTGGCACACTTAATAAATGTATGCTTGCCGGGATTGATAAAATCGTAGCTGAAGATGTTCAGCTTATCTGGCAAACAGGAAAGTATTATCACGAGTCACTTACCCAGCAGTTAATTGGAAAAGAACACATTAATATAAAAGTTCCCGAATTCCTTCAAAAAATGGATTTCGCTTATGCTGCAGCTGATGTAATAATCTCGCGGGCTGGGGCAGGAACAATTGCGGAATTGTATGTCGTTAAAAAGCCGGTGATACTTGTTCCATCTCCTAATGTTGCAGAAGATCACCAAACTAAAAATGCAATGGCATTGGTAAAGAACGATGCTGCGATTTTGGTTAGGGACATAGAAGCTGAACAGAATTTGGTGGACATTGCGCTCGCTTTGCTTAAGAATAATGAAAAGTGTGAGAAATTATCGGAAAATATAGGCAGGATGGCATTGCCTGATGCAGACGAAGTTATTGCCAGAGAAATATTAAAGATAGCTAACTAAAGAATTAACAGAAATGGAGTTAGAAAATATTAAGAGGGTTTACCTAATAGGAATTGGCGGGATTGGAATGAGTGGCCTTGCCAGATATTTTAAGAAACGGGGCTGCCTTGTTTGCGGTTACGACAAAACCTGTACTCCGTTAACTTCTGCTTTAATGAATGAGGGAATCCCTGTCGTTTTTCATGACGAAGTCGATAATGTACCGTTGAGTTTCCAGGAAAAGGATCCTAATACCCTGATTATATATACTCCGGCAGTTCCTAAAGATTCGCCTTTATTAAACCATTTTAAGTCGGGCGGATTTGCATTTAAAAAGCGCTCGGAGGTGCTCGGCATTTTAAGTAAGGGTATGTTCACTATTGCGGTGGCTGGAACACATGGTAAGACTACCACTACGAGTATGATTGCTCATGTTTTAAAAGATAGTGGGTATGATTGCTCAGCATTTCTTGGAGGAATAGCGACCAATTATAACAGCAACGTATTGTTTGGTGATAATAATACTATGGTAGTGGAAGCCGACGAATTTGATCGCTCTTTCCTAACCTTGCATCCGGATATTGCCATCGTGACCTCAATGGATGCAGATCATCTTGACATCTATGGAGATAAAAGCCACCTGGTAGACTCTTTTAAGCAATTTACCTCTCAGTTAAAGTCTGGCGGGAAGCTCTTGTTCAGAAAGGGGCTCGATCTACAGAGCGGTCAGACCTACGCTGCAAATGCCGTGGCAGATGTTCAGGCAGTTAATGTTCGTGTGGAGAGCGGAAATTTTCACTTTGATTTCAAAAACGGACAATTAGTTATCGAGAACATAGAAATGGCCTTGCCAGGACTTCATAACATTGAGAATGCTGTTGCGGCCGTTGAAGTGGCACTTCAGCTGGGGATAGACCCCGATAAAATCCGGACGGCCCTTGGCAATTTTAAAGGAGTGAAACGCCGTTTTGAATATATCGTCAGGAACGAGGGCCATGTTTATATAGATGACTATGCCCATCATCCTGAGGAGCTGCGTGCTTGTATAAAGGCAGTTAAAACCCTGTATCCTGATAGAAAACTAACTACTGTATTTCAGCCGCATTTGTTCACACGGACAAGGGATTTTGCTGAAGGCTTCGCGGAAGTTCTGGGTATGACGGATGAACTGATTCTGCTTGATATCTATCCTGCAAGGGAATTGCCGATACAGGGCGTAAATTCTGAAATGATCTTAAATAAGATAGACCTGGCAAATAAACGCATAATGAGCAAGAGTGAAGTTATTGATTATGTTAGGAAGGAGCAACCTGAGCTTTTATTGACAGTTGGTGCGGGAGACATCGACACTTTAATTGAACCCCTAAAAAAAGCACTTGAAAATGCTTAAAAAGATCAACTGGAAACTTATTCTATACTGTTTCACATGGGCGGTGTGTCTCAGCGGGCTCCTTGTGCTAATGAGTTTCATTAGTGTCAAGAAGAATACGCAGAAATGTACGGACCTGAAAGTGATGCTTCCCGGGAATAATAACTTGATTGAACGTGACGAGATTGACCGGATACTCCTTGAGAGTAGCGGAGTTCTGGTTGGCAGGAACCTGGATGATATAAACATACATAAGCTGGAAAGTTTATTAAAGGCTAATCCTTTTATCGAATATGCAAAGGTTTTCGCCGACATGAACGGTGTTATACATGTAGATGTTCGTCAGCGTAAACCTTTGATCAGGATAATTAACATGGCTAACGTCAATTTCTACATTGATGAGAATGGCTTCAAAATACCCATGTCAGATAATTATACTGCAAGGGTATTGGTAGCTAACGGTTTGATTGATGAAGATTTTTCAGGTAAGGTCGATACACTTTCATCCCAAATGGCACGCGACCTTTTCCGGATGGCTAAGTTCATTTGTCAGGATACACTGTGGAACGATCAGGTAGAGCAGCTATTTGTAAGCCTTAAGGGGGATATCGAAATAGTACCTCGTGTTGGGGATCACAAAATAATTTTGGGCACAGCAGATTCTTTAGACACGAAGTTTCGGAACCTGCTCGTGTTCTATAAAAGAGCGATACCAAAAGTGGGCTGGGATACCTATAAGACAATCAATCTTAAATACGCCAATCAGATCATTTGCGAAAAAAATATTATAGATAGTGCTGCTGTTGCCCCGGTCGAAATAAAACGGCCAGGCGATACCACACTTGTAACAAAACTGGATTCAACCTTAAATTAATGCACATAACATGGACAAAAGTAACTCAGCTTCAGCCAAAAATTCACCAATAGTAGTAGGCCTTGACATCGGTACTACAAAGATTTGCGTTACCGTGGGGCGCAGAAGCGAACATGGAAAGATAGAAATTCTTGGTATGGGAAAAGCCGAATCTGCGGGAGTAACCCGCGGTGTGGTCTCAAATATTCAAAAAACTGTGCAGGGTATTATGCTTGCAGTTGAAGAAGCAAGCGCCCAGTCTAATGTGGATGTAAAGATCGTAAACGTTGGCATCGCGGGCCAGCATATCAAAAGCCTTCAGCATAGAGGGATCCTTACAAGGAAAGATCTTAATACCGAGATCCAGAGAAAGGATATTGATAAGCTTATCGAAGATATGTATAAGCTGGTAATGCCTCCGGGTGAAGAAATCATCCATGTCCTTCCACAGGAGTTCACTGTAGATAATGAGCCGGGTATTAAAGATCCTATTGGCATGGCAGGTGTGCGTCTCGAAGCGAACTTTCACATTATATCCGGACATGTCAGTGCTGTTAAGAATATTATAAAATGCGTTGGCAATGCAGGCTTGGAAACGCAGGAATTGATCCTCGAACCACTTGCTTCTTCTGAATCGGTGCTGAGCGATGAAGAAAAAGAAGCCGGGGTTGTTTTGGTCGACATTGGCGGTGGTACTACCGACCTTGCAATTTTCCACGAAGGAATTATTCGCCATACGGCAGTTATTCCGTTCGGAGGGAATAGCGTTACTGAAGATATCCGTGAGGGATGTTCGGTTATGCGCAACCAGGCTGAGTTATTAAAGACACGTTTCGGATCAGCATTGGCTGAGGAAAATAAAGAAAACGAAATCATCTGTGTGCCGGGGCTACGCGGCAGAGAGCCGAAAGAGATTTCAGTTAAGAACCTGGCATTCGTTATACAGGCCAGAATGGAAGAAATTATCGAGCATGTCTACTATGAAATTAAATCTTCAGGATATGAGAAAAAACTTATCGCTGGAATTGTTATCACTGGTGGCGGAGCACAGCTTAAACATTTACCTCAACTAGTAGAGTATGTAACGGGCCTCGATAGTCGTATCGGCTATCCAAATGAGCATCTCGCTAAGAATGAGGTTCTTCCTAAGCAGACCTATGACGAGCTGAAGAGCCCTATGTTTGCTACCGGTATTGGACTTCTTATAAAAGGTATTCAGAAGGCTGAGCAAAATGAAGAATCAGGAAAACGGACTGGTGTTTCCGAGGAGAAAATCCCGGTCGCTGATAAGGCAAAAAAGAGCTTTGGCCTTTTTGAGAAAATTTTAGCTTCAGGAGCGAAATTCATCAAAGATGATATCAAGGATGAGGATTACATCCGTTAATTATCCACAAAGTGCGGAGTTTCCCACATATCTAACAAATGTGGATAACCTCTGTGGATAAATAGCTAATATTACGGCAGGAACTGTCAGAAACAAAGATTTACCTAACTGATAAGAGATATGCAGTTTGAAATGTTAAAAGAAAAATCATCGATCATAAAAGTTATCGGTGTTGGTGGGGGCGGCGGAAACGCTGTGAACCACATGTATCGCCAAGGGATTACAGGTGTTGATTTCATCATTTGTAATACAGATGCCCAGGCATTGGAACTGAGTCCGATACCTAATAAAGTTCAGCTTGGTGCCAGCCTTACAGAAGGTATGGGTGCCGGGTCAATTCCTGAAGTTGGAAAGAATTCCGCCATCGAAAATATTGACGATATAAAGCGTATGCTTGGCAGCAATACCAAGATGCTATTTATCACCGCCGGAATGGGCGGTGGAACCGGAACTGGTGCCAGTCCTATCATCGCGAAAGCGGCGAAGGAAATGGATATTTTAACCGTTGGTATCATAACCACTCCGTTTTCTTTTGAAGGAAAACGCAGGAAAATCCAGGCAGAAGAAGGTTTAGATGAATTTAAGAAATACGTTGATTCGTATTTGGTTATTTCCAACGACCGGCTTCGGGAGATCTTCGGCAACCTTACCCTTGGATCCGCATTCGCACAGGCAGACAATATACTCACCACTGCCGCAAAAGGCATCGCTGAAATTATTACCATACCGGGTTATATCAACGTCGACTTCAAAGATGTGCGCACGGTGATGAAAGAGAGCGGTGTTGCAATAATGGGGAGTTATGCTGCTGAAGGAGAAAACAGGGCTTTGAGAGCGGTGGAGGGTGCATTAGCATCCCCTTTACTTAAAGACAATGAGATCGAAGGGGCTCGTTATATACTTTTAAATATCAGCTCAGGGGATAAAGAGGTTACTATGGATGAGGTTAGTATTATTACTGACTATATCCAGCAGGAAGCGGGGCTTGCTGCAGATCTGATATGGGGAAATTGTTCTGATGAAGGACTGGGTGAGAAAATATCTGTAACTATCATAGCCACCGGATTTCAGACTAAAGAGGAGCGCGAAGTGGAGAAGAGCCAGGTCCGTAAAGTGTCATTGCTGACACCAGAACAGGCTCCGCTTGTGAGACCCGTCCACGAAAATACTTTTATCGCACCTAAAGTCGAGGAAGTATTGGAGCCCGTACTTAAAAAAGAGGAAAGCCAGGTCGACCTTTTCGCCGGTTATTTCCAGAGTTCGCCTAAAGTGGAAGAAGTTAAAGCCCCGGAACCGGATTATGTACGTCATACGCTGAATGATGAGATACCTGCTGATAGTGTGAAGCCAGAACCGTCATTCGAATTTGAGATTAAAACCGAAGAGCTGATTTTTAAGGCCGAAACTGTCAGGGAAGAAAATTTACCACCTGTGCAAACCTGGGTTGAGGAAGAAGCACAGGTTCCGAACCCCGATGAGAATAAAACTGATGAATCAATCGAAGAGCAGCTGAGGAAATCCAAAGAACGAATTCTTCGCTTGAAAGATTTGAGCATGAAGCTGCGTACAAGTAACGGCTTGCAGGAGCTTGAAAACGAGCCCGCTTATAAACGCAAGCAAATGTCGTTGCAGGATGTTCCTCATTCTTCTGAGTCGCAGGTGTCACGCTTCACTTTAAGTACAGAAGATGGGATAACTGAGATCCGCCCAAATAATTCTTTTCTGCATGATAATGTAGATTAAGGGCCGGAATACATGAAAAAGCCTTTATTCCTTTTGCGAATAAAGGCTTTTTTGTTTTATGGCATTATTATTACATGCTAATTAATTAGCTTTTGATAATCAGGCCGGTAAATCTTAACTTTGCCGCAAACAATACGCAAACATTTAATACTATAAGATTTGGATTTATTTGATAAAATTTCGAAAAATATGGGTCCTTTGGGCCAGCACCACAAAATGGCGCATGGTTATTTTTCATTTCCAAAGTTGGAAGGTGAGATTGCTCCTCACATGAAATTCAGGGGGAAGGAACACCTGGTGTGGAGTCTTAATAACTATCTCGGACTTGCAAATCATCCGGAAGTTAGGAAGGCTGATGCCGAAGGAGCTGCCGAATTCGGTCTTGCCTACCCTATGGGAGCACGAATGATGTCAGGTAATTCAAGCAATCATGAAGCCCTGGAAAAGGAGCTCGCTGAGTTTGTTGGTAAAGAAGATTCATTCCTTCTTAACTATGGATATCAGGGAATAATGTCTGCAATCGACGCTTTAGTTGACCGACACGATGTGATTGTATACGACGCAGAGTCTCATGCATGTATTATTGATGGTGTTCGTCTGCACCCGGGAAAACGCTTTGTTTACTCGCATAATGACATGGAGAGCCTTGAAAAGCAATTGGAACGTGCGACACGATGGGTTGAAAACACCGGAGGAGCAATCCTTGTAATAACAGAAGGTGTATTCGGGATGTCGGGTGCCCAGGGAAAGCTGAAAAATGTAGTTGACCTGAAAGAAAAGTTTAATTTCCGGATATTGATTGATGATGCACACGGCTTCGGTACTATGGGAGCTACCGGTGCGGGAACTCATGAAGCACAAGGATGTATAGAAGGTATTGATATATATTTTGGGACTTTTGCCAAGTCAATGGCAGGAATAGGTGCTTTTATAGCCTCGACTGAGGAGATCACAAATTTCCTTCGTTATAATATGCGTTCTCAAACATTTGCTAAATCACTTCCGATGCCAATGGTAGTAGGTTTACGCAAACGCCTTGAACTATTAAAAAGCAAACCGGAGTTGAGAGAAAAGCTATGGGAAGTTGCTACCACACTGCAAAAAGGCTTAAAGGAAAGAGGATTCAATATAGGTGTGACAGATACGATGGTCACCCCTGTGTTTCTTGAAGGCGAATTAGCGGAAGCAACTGCAATTACTATGGACCTGAGAGAAAATTACGGGATTTTCTGTTCGATTGTAGTTTATCCTGTTATTCCAAAAGGATTAATAATGCTGCGACTGATCCCAACAGCTCTACACACCATAGAGGACGTGAATCGCACCTTAGATGCCTATAGCGAACTTGCGGTCAAACTGAAGAAAGGCCATTACAAGGAAAAAAATCTGGCAAAGGTTTAAATATTGCTGTAATAAAAAAAGTGCCCTTAGTACTAATTAAGGGCACTTTTTATTTGAAGCAATTTGTAACTAGCTGAAATAAAACATTTTAGCCTGGCAAATCCTAGTTTTATTGTTGATAAACTCCATAAATGTGGAAAAATACGCTAAAAACGCATGATTATATTTATTTCAAATATTTTTTTTTAGGAAAAAACATTATACATTAGCTAATAGTAATCATACTAACCTCACAACTAAAGTAGTACAAACATGAAAAAATTCCAAGAAGCAAAAAGTTTATTCGAATCACTGGAAGCAGATGCTGACAAATTCTACAACAAGGCTAACAGCGCAGCTGGTACGCGCGTAAGAAAAGGAATGCAGGATCTTAAGAACCTTGCTCAAGCTATCCGACTTGAAGTTCAGGAAGCTAAAAACAAAGAAGCTGCAAAAGCTAAGAAATAATAAATGCAGAAAGACATTTAAAGCCCGTTCTCATATAGTGAGGACGGGCTTTTCTATTAAATAAGGTGAAGCTTTTTAAGCTCGTTTTCTATCTTTGAAGTAGTATCTGAACCTACCTTAACAAGAGGCAATCTAAGGTTGTCCTCACATATTTTCAACAAGTTAAGGGCTGATTTAACTCCACCGGGATTTCCCTCGGCGAAGCATAAGCTGGTGAATTCGATGAGGCTGTAATGAAGAGGCTGGGCCTCTATAAATTTGCCATCCAGGCACATTCTAACCATTGTTGATAAAATCCCCGGCAGGGCATTTCCAATAACAGATATAACTCCCACTGCTCCAGCCGAAATAAGGGGTAGAGCTATGGCGTCATCTCCTGAAATGAACAGAAAATCTTCCGGCTTGTCACGAATGATGATATTGAACTGGTCAAAGCTTCCGGAAGCTTCTTTGGTCCCGATGATATTTTTAAAATCATGTGCCAGACGAAGTGTGGTATCTGCAGTCATGTTCATGCCAGTCCGACCTGGAACATTATATAAGAGGACGGGAAGATCAGAAGCCTCCGCAACTGCCTGGTAATGCTGATAGATACCTTCCTGGCTAGGTTTGCTGTAGTATGGCGACACAGAAAGAACCGCATCATAAGCACTTTTGTCGAATTTCTTTAGGTCACGTACAACTTCGGCCGTATTATTACCACCAATCCCTGCGATAAGAGGCACTCTTCCTGCAGTATGTTCAGCAGTTACCTCCCATATCTCTTTCTTCTCGTCGCTGCCAAGCGTTGCTGCTTCTCCTGTTGTTCCTAAGGATACGATGTATTCCACACCGCCAGCGATTATGTAATCAATGATGTTTTTAAGCCCCGAATGATCAATTGAGCCATCTGCATTAAATGGAGTAACCATGGCTACTCCCGTTCCGTGAAATTTATTCATTCTGGGTATGTTTAAGCGAGCGTAATCTTGCGAATTTAAGACGATAAGCGCGAATTTTAAAACGATTGCCCAATTATTTTAGCATTTCTGCGATTATTTCAACATTTTCAGCATTTCAGAGTCAGAGATTATCGGGATTTTTAATTTCAAAGCTTTTTCAAGCTTAGCCGGCCCCATGTTATCACCCGCTACCAGATAATTTAACTTAGCGGATATGCTACTTAATATTTTACCGCCATTTGCTTCAATTATATCTTTCAGTTCATCCCGGCTATAATTTTCGAACACACCTGAAATGATAAATGACATTCCTTCAAATTTAGTGCTTTGCAATTCAACCACTGTTTCTGAAGTTTCAAAATGCAGCCCATGTTGTCGGAGTTTGTCAATCTGTTCGGTATGTCGTGGTTCACTAAAATATTCCACAAGGCTTGCTGCAATCCGCTCTCCAATTTCTTCCGCAGATGTTAATTCCAACAAACTGGCATTCATCAGCGAGTCAATATTTTTAAAGTGTGCAGCCAGTTTTTTCGCTACGGTTTCCCCAACGTACCGGATCCCAAGGCCAAAGAGCACCTTTTCGAAGGGCATTTGTTTTGACAATTCAATTCCCTCAAGCATATTTGTAATTGATTTTTCACCAAATCTGTCGAGCTGTTTTAGCTGATCTCGTTTTTCGTAAAGAGTGTAAAGATCGCTGATATGTTCTATAAGCCCTTTTCGGTAAAACGCTTCGATACTTTCCTGCCCAATGCCTTCGATATTCATTGCCTTTCGGCTGATGAAATGCTGCATTTTTCCAACAATCTGTGGGGGACAGGCTTCATCATTCGGACAATAGAAGACGGCTTCTCCTTCTTGTCGTACTAAGTTACTATCGCATTCAGGGCATACTTCCGGATAAACGATAGGTGCTGCACCCGCCCGTCGCTTAATGGTATTGACAGCAATAATTTTCGGAATAATTTCTCCTCCTTTTTCCACGAGTACCGTATCTCCTTCATGGAGATCGAGGCGGAGGATCTCATTTGCGTTATGAAGGGTAGCCCGCTTAACCGTGGTGCCTGCGAGCAGGACTGGTTTGAGGTTCGCTACAGGCGTCACTGCACCAGTCCGTCCAACCTGGTAGCTTACTCTTTCAAGTATAGTTTCAACCTCTTGGGCTTTATATTTATAAGAAATCGCCCAACGTGGCGATTTCGCGGTAAACCCAAGTTCCTGCTGCTGGCTGTAGTTATTTACTTTAATGACGATACCATCGATTTCATAACTCAGGCCAAAACGCTTTTCTTCCCAGAGATGGACGAAGTCAAGTACTTCTTCGATGTTCTTGCAAAGAGTGTTGTGCTCACAAATGTGAAATCCCCAGTCTTTTACAGCCTCCATGCTTTCCCAATGAGTATTATAGAGACGCTTATCCGTATAAAGAAAATACAGGAAGCAGTCGAGCGGACGCTTTGCGACTTCACCGGAATCCTGCATTTTTAATGTCCCTGAAGCGAAGTTACGCGGGTTAGCATAGGGAACCTCGTTATTTTCAAGCCTCTCTGTATTCAGGCGCTCAAAAGCGGGCTTATGCATAAAAACTTCACCGCGAATCTCGAACATTTCGGGATACCCGCTTCCTTTGATGGTTTTTGGTATAGTCTGTATCGTTCTGGCATTTGTAGTTACATCATCGCCTTGTGTTCCATCACCACGGGTTACCGCTCTAAGTAATTTCCCGTTTTCGTAAGTCAGGCTAATAGATAAGCCATCAAACTTCAGTTCGCATACATATTCGAAATTGTCACCAATCGCTTTGCGCACTCGTTCATCGAACTCTTTAAGGTCCTGCTCATTGTATGTATTTCCCAAAGAAAGCATCGGCCACTTGTGCTTTACCGTCTGGAACTCCTTAGTTATATCACCACCCACCTTTTGCGTTGGAGAATCGGGATCCTGGTATTCGGGATATTCCTTTTCCAAAGCAGAAAGTTCCTCTAATTTTTTATCGAATTCAAAATCTGAAATAGAAGGATGTGCCAGAACATAATAGTTGTAATTATGGATGTTCAGCTCTTTGACGAGGGATTCTATGCGGTTTTGGATTTGGGAAGGGGACATTTTACGAAGTTAATTTTAATAAGCTGAAAACTGAAAACTGAAAGTTGAATCTCTATGCAGATTGTCATCAAATTCGGGGCCGTTCAATTTAGGTTTTTAACTAGCCTTCCGTTTTCAGTTTTCAACTCGCCTTCCGTTTTCCGTTTTCAACTCTCACCTTTAACCTTTCACCTATCCACTACCTTCTCGATTTCCTCAAAAATCTCCATATACCCCCTCTGTAGTTCGTTATGATAAGCCAGCAAGATCGAACTTAGCTGCAGGAGTTGAGTGTCATTTAGTGGTTCGGGCCAAATGCGCATACAGATCCGGTTAATGGCATACATTATATTATGAGCTTCCCGGTAACTTCCAAGGTAATTTACTTCAATAAAATTGTCAAAAAACTTGAAAAAATGGACTGGATCGTCCATGGTGGTTAGTTGGAAAAAGCTTTTGAGGGCAGAACGGTCAGAAAGACGAAGGTTGGTGTAAAGGTCGCTGGGATCAATAATGTCTTCCGTCAGCAAAATGCTGTCCAGCATAATTTCAAGGGCAATGTGGGCTACAAACGATGGTCTTACCGGCGAGTGGACCAGCACCGGTGCTATTGCCTTTCGCATCGCATTCGTATGCTTTATAAAAAAGCCGGAATTATGGAAATGCCGATCTACCGCCAGATGGCGCTTCCACCCTTTAAGAATGGATTTTTCGGTCAGCCCGAGAAAAAGCGCTTCATTTTTTTCGGGCCGTAAATTCCAGTCTTTCCTTGCATTTTTCACCAGATCGGGCAAAACCGTTCCCAACACTATGTTTGGATCGTTATTGTATCTGTCAAAATAAAAATGGGACAAGAAATTCATATAATTTAAACCCGAAGTCTATACTAATACGCTACGTTGCTTAGAAACGTTCCATCCAATAAATTTACGAAAATTTTGACATGCAGGGGTGTTGCCAATTCTGTTATATTTGCAGGCAAAACGATAATTTCAATGAATTTTGTAGAAGAATTACGCTGGCGGGGAATGCTGCACGATATCATGCCTGGCACCGAAGAAGAATTGAATAAAGGCCTGACTTCCGGTTATATTGGCTTTGACCCCACAGCCGACTCACTACATGTTGGTCATCTTACTCAAATTATGACCCTGATTCATTTCCAGCGCGCCGGACATAAGCCAGTCGCTCTGGTGGGTGGTGCTACTGGAATGGTGGGAGATCCTTCAGGGAAGTCTGCCGAACGAAACCTGCTTTCTGAAGATATACTTAATCATAATGTGAGCTGCCTCGAAGCTCAGTTGAAGAAATTCCTTGATTTCGATTGTGGCGCTAAAAGTGCTGAGATGGTTAATAATTACGACTGGTTTAAGAATTTCACTTTCCTTGATTTTATCCGCGACGTGGGCAAGCATCTGACGGTTAATTATATGATGGCCAAGGATTCTGTAAAGAAGCGGCTGGAAGGCGAAACCGGAATGTCATTTACTGAGTTTAGTTACCAGCTAGTCCAGGGATACGATTTTTACTATCTCTGGAAAGAAAAGAACTGTCTGGTGCAGATGGGTGGCTCCGATCAATGGGGAAATATCGTAACAGGAACAGAAATCATCAGGCGTAAAGCCGGTGGTACAGCTTACGCGATTACAACCCAGTTGATTAAGAAAGCGGATGGGACAAAGTTCGGTAAGACAGAAAGTGGTGCAGTATGGTTAGACCCGGCAAAGACCTCACCATATAAATTCTACCAATTCTGGTTAAATACTACGGATGACGATGCAAAAAGCTGGATACGGATCTTTACATTAAAAACAAAAGAAGAGATCGAGGCGCTTGAGCATGAGCACGACAAGGCACCGCATTTGAGAATCCTGCAAAAGGCTCTGGCTGAAGAAATAACCATTCGCAGCCACTCTGAAGAAGCTCTACAAACGGCGTTAAAAACATCAGAATTCCTTTTTGGCGGCGGTTCATTAGAGTTTCTTAATGGATTGAGCAACGAAGCAGTATTAGAGGTATTTGAAGGACTTCCTCAATTTACTATATCCAAAACTGACTTATCTGAAGGAATCAATCTAACTGATCTGCTGGCTGAGAAAACTTCTATTTTTCCATCAAAGGGAGAGGCAAGGAAGATGATAACCGGGGGTGGAGTTTCTGTGAATAAACAAAAAGTGGATGACTCTACACATTCTTTTTCGGGATCCGATCTTATAAATGATCGATTCCTGGTTGTTCAAAAAGGGAAAAAGAATTATTTTTTGATCATTTCGGAATAAATTTCAGATTATACACTTTTTCAAGCGGCACAAACTCAATCTCCTTTGCCCTGCAAAGCGGTGTTCGAGTATCGTTCGACCGGTTCTGAACCGGTTCCGAAGCGGTACTGAACCATTTCTGAACCATTCCTGAACAATACCTGAACAATACCTGAGCCGGTGTTGCAGTGGACATCAGGTGTACTACAAGCGGTGTCTAAGTATAGGTTGAGCGGTGTTTGAGTATAGGATGAGCGGTGTTTGAGTATACCTATAACCGTGTCACTTTCACTTTCAAAGCTTGCACTTGAACTTTTATACCTTTCATAAATCGGTTTGATATGAATTAATACTAGATTTATCGAGTAGCAGCCGGCAGTTAAAGGACCCTTCATACATTCAAAAATTAAATATGATCCAGGAAAAAGAATCAATTGGTAAATCGAAATGGGACTTGGATACGCCGGCATTAGTTGTCGACCTGGATAAAATGGAGCGAAACATCAAAGCAGTTCATACGCGTTTGCAGGGAACTGGTGTCGGTGTTCGTCCGCATATTAAAACGCATAAATCGCCTGCCATAGCAAAAATGCAGATCGCTGCCGGAGCCCTTGGTGTTTGCGCTGCCAAACTTGGTGAAGCAGAAGTTATGCTGGAGAACGGGATCGATAGCGTGCTCCTGACCACGGTAAATGTAACTGCTTCTAAGATTGTTAAGTCAATGGCTTTAAGGAAGAAGCATAATGGCTTTATACAGGCGGTGGATAATCCTCAGAATATCCAGGATCTCCAGGATGCAGCTAAAGCAGCTAGCATTGTGGCTGACGTCGTACTTGATATTGATGTCATTAAAAGATCGGGCGTGGCACCTGGTGAGCCTGCATTAGCTCTGGCGCACATGATCGACAAAATGCCGAATCTTAAATTCTGCGGTATACTTGCCTATGACGGGACCGTACAGCATGTTGTCGGATTTAAAGAACGACAGGCTCAGGCTCTGAAAACATATGAGCCGATTGTCAGGACCTATGAGTTGATGAAGGCTGCTGGCCTTAATATGGAGATTTTCAGCGGAGGCGGAACTGGCACTTATGATATTATGAGCGTTGTGCCCGGATTTACGGATGTGCAAGTGGGAAGTTATGTGTTTATGGATCGCCAGTATATTGAAATCGGAGGTGCAAACAATGAGAAAGTATTTGATGACTTTGAGCCTTCGCTTACTGTAATGACTACTATTCTTAACAATTATCACCCCGGCCGTCTCACAACTGATTCCGGTTCAAAGGCCTTCACTCTAAACCAACCCAGTCCGCTAGTCCTCGGCGAACCGGATTATAACTACATTGCTGCAGCCGACGAGTATGGGGTAATTACCTTTGAGAAATCGAATAAATCCTACATAGTAGGAGAGAAGCTCGAGATCATCCCACCGCATTGTGATCCGATTGTTAATTTATATGATGTGATTTATGGGGTGCGTAATGAAAGGGTGGAGTCAGTTATTGAGGTGCTTGGTCGGGGGAAATCGCAATAGGGTGAAAGGTGAAAGGTGATAGGTGGAAGGTGAAGCCGATCAATAGGTTGATCATGCCTTTAAATAAGTGCTATAGTCAATATTCCCAACGCTTAGTATATTAGGATAAATAAGCTTCCTTCCTAATGGCTAAGAGTTTAATTCAAATTAAGAGTTATGCGTTTGCATTAAAGATCATTGATCTTTGCAAATATTTATATGAAATAAAGAAAGAGTTTGTTTTGTCAAAGCAGCTTTTGAGAAGTGGTACAGCCCCTGGAGCTTTGATTTACGAAGCTGAACATGCCCAATCTCGACCTGATTTCCTCAATAAGCAGAATATAGCTTTAAAAGAGGTAAAGAATGCAAATACTGGCTCAATTTACTTAAGGATTCTAACTATCTCTCCGAGAAACAATTTTCAGATATTATACCAGATTGCACTAAATAATAAAGATGCTCTCGAGTAGTGTTAAAACGACGAGAGCATCTCTTATTCGATAACCAGTATAACTATTTCAGTATGAAATTCAATCCCCAGGAAAAAACAAATCCTATTAATAACGAGTTGTTTTCACCTTTCCCCTTTCCCCTTTCACCTATTAGTATAAGGCTCTTTAACGAATTTAAAGCCTCTTTATAGATATATTCCTATACCAAACATTATCACCATGATCCTGCAGTGCAATTCTGCCGGTTTTGTAAATTCCAAAAGCTGGCCAGTTTTTGAATTTACTTCCTGCCACCATTTGCTTCCAGTTATCATCCCACATGGTGGTTTTTACAACTGATTCGCCATTTTGTATTAGTTCGAGAGCACCATCATTCATAATAATCTCAGAGGTGTTCCATTCGCCGACAGGTTTAACATTCTCTACGCGGCTTTTTACCAGATCGTATAGATCACCTGCACGGTGTTTGGTAATCTTAGCGTCAGGATGTCCGTCGTTGTCGAGAACCTGCATTTCTGGTCCAGTAGTATAAGTAGCATTGTATTTTGGATCTTCTTTAACATTAAAAATGATCCCGCTATTGCCATTTTTAGCGATTTTCCATTCAAGCTTCAAGTGATAGTTGGTGAATTCTTCATTCGTAACCAGGTCACCTCCTTGTCCGGGAGTTTTGTTCGCAGCATCCAGAAATAATGCTCCGTCTTCAACTTTCCATTTCGCTCCAGCAGTGGTTTTGCCATAAGTATGCCATCCGGAAGTTGTTTTACCATCAAAAAGCTTTTGCCAGCCTTTGCCGCTGGTGCTGCTCATTGAATTTTTTCCGGTTCCGCATCCTGTTAAAAGGACTGCTGCAATAATTGTCAAACTTAAAAATCTCATAATTTACTTTTTTAACGATAATATATATTTAACCATTTCCTTTGCATCATTTTCGCTAATTGTTGGATGCGGTGCCATTGGAATATCTCCCCAATTGCCTGAGCCTCCTTTAATAATTTTTCCTGCAAGGAGTTCAATATTTTCCTCGGTGGCAGGGTATTTTGCAGCCACATCCTGATAAGCCGGGCCTAAAAGTTTCACATCTTCCTTGTGACAACTAAGGCAATCACTCTTTTTTATCAGTTCTGCCCCGGTAGTGCCAGTGGAGCTCGTTCCAATATTATTCACATTGGTATCAACGTTCGACTGTTGTGCTGTGGCGGCCTGATCTGCCCCCGCAGATGTGTTGTCGGTTGATTTCGTTTCGCTATTGCTGCACGCTGCGATGACGCTGCAAATTCCAAGTATTAAGGCTAGTTTTTTCATTGTGTCTTTATTATCTATACAAGTTTAACAGCATCACCAATGTACTGTTTTATTTTATATTCCTAAGATCCGACGATTGCCTTCTTCATTGCTAACTCCACCTGCAAAATCATCAAAGGCTTTTTCAGTAACACGGATTATATGATCTTTTATAAACGCAGATCCTTCTCTGGCACCGTCTTCGGGATGTTTAATGCAGCATTCCCATTCCATTACCGCCCAGCCAGTATAATCGTATTGGGTTAGTTTGCTGAAAATCTTTTTAAAGTCTACTTGTCCGTCACCTGGCGAGCGGTATCGCCCAGCGCGATTTGCCCAGCTTTGATAACCGCCAAAAGTCCCTTGTTTTCCAGTAGAATTAAACTCTGCATCTTTAACATGGAATGCTTTGATACGTTCATGATAATGATCAATGTATTGAATGTAGTCAAGTTGCTGCAAGACAAAATGTGAAGGATCATACAGAAGGCAGGCACGTGGGTGATTATTTACTTTTTCCAGGAACATCTCATAAGTTATCCCATCAAAAAGGTCCTCACCCGGATGTATTTCATAACACACATCTACACCCTCTTTATCAAAATGATCCAGGATAGGCATCCAGCGTTTGGCTAATTCTGTGAATGCCAAATCGACCAAACCATCTGCCCTTTGCGGCCATGGGTGCCACATATGCCAAAGCAGCGAACCACTGAAGGTTGCATGAGCATTAAGGCCAAGATTTTTAGAAGCAGTCGCAGCATATTTCATTTGCTGAACCGCCCATTCCTGCCTGGCTTTTGGATTGTTTTGAAGATTCTTAGGTGCAAACGCATCGAATGGCTGATCGTAAGCTGGATTGACAGCTACTAATTGCCCCTGCAGGTGTGTTGAAAGTTCTGTAATTTCTAGTCCGCATGAATTTACTATTCCTTTGATCTCATCGGCATAGGTCTTGCTTTCAGCAGCTTTTTGAAGATCGATAAAACGAGGATCTAATGTTGGTATCTGAACACCGACGAAACCAAGGCTTTTTGCCCACTTGCAAATAGATTCGAGACTATTGAAGGGCGCCTCATCGCTTATAAATTGAGCTAGAAATACTCCCGGTCCTTTAATTGTTGTCATATCTGCTATCTATTAAATTGTATAGTCGGTCCATTTTTCACTGCTCGCATTACTTTTTACGACATTATCGATGAACGCCATCCCTCTGATCCCTTCCTCCACGGATGGAAAATCTAGTGTTTCTGGTGATGCTTCTGTTCCATCTATTCTTGCTGACAGGGTAAGTGCAAAATTCCTGTAAAGATTGCCGAAAGCTTCCAGATAACCTTCCGGATGTCCTCCCGGTGTACGGCAATTATGAGTGGCATAAGTTGAAAGCCTGTCGGTGTATCCGGCTCCGGCCCTTAGTATTTCAGTTGGCCTGTCGAGCCATTTTACCAATAAAGTATTTGGTTCATGCTGTGCCCATTCCAGACCACCATTTTCACAGTATAGCCGAATTTTTAACGCATTTTCTTCACCAGCAGCTACTTGCGAGGCCATTAACACACCATTAGCCCCGTTGTCAAAATTTAAAAGCACGTTTCCATCATCATCAAGCTGGCGTCCTTCAACAACTATGTTAAGGTCGGCACATATCTTTGTGATTTTAAGTCCGGATATGTACTCCGCCAGATGGGCAGCGTGTGTCCCTATATCGCCCATGCTGCCACTTTTGCCAGATTTTTTCGGGTCTGTCCTCCAGGCTGCCTGGGAATTTCCTTC